>JBKQJL010000028.1:0-25133 GCA_052147975.1 Myxococcaceae bacterium | reverse complement strand
TATTACTTCGACGTGGACCGCTGGCTGCGTGAGCGCCACCTCCACCCGCTGCGTTCTCCGGCCAGGCGGGGGACCCGCAACGAGTCGTGGTTCCACATGTTCAACCAGGCGTGTCGCAATCTCGGCGGCGACCTGGAAGAGATTCATGAGCTGACGCGAGCCAGTTGGACACTCAATTTTGAAGGAATCGCCGTAGTAGAGGTAGTAGTTCAGCAGCGCCCGGATGAGCAGCACATTCACAGGCATCCAAATCGGGCCACGCCAGTTCGAGTTACCACCGAACATCCCGCTGTCGGAGTCACCGGGCACGTAGCCGACGCGATACTGCTGGCCTGAGACGTTGAGGACGTAGGGATGCGCGGCATGGTAACGGGAGAGTGCTCGGATGCCGTAGGAGCTGAGAAACTCGCCTTCGTCCAGCATGCGGGTCAAAATGCGGCGCAGGCGCTCCTGGTTAACGACCGCCATCATGCCACGCTTGCCGTAGCCCCAATGGTCTCGCCCCCATAGGTGCATGTTGCGCTGGATGTCGGGGTCGCGGCGCGCTCGGTCTTGGAGGTGAGCAACGAGGTTTGGCACTCGAGCTCGCTGCCAAGGCTCAATCACGGTTGTGGCGCACAGTGGAAGCAGTCCCACCATCGAGCGCACCTTCAGCCGTTCCGCGCTGCCGTCGGGCCGCCGGAGGACGTCGTAATAAAAGCCGTCTTCCTCGTCCCACATTCCCCGAGGGCCCTCTCGGTTCATGGCACGCGCGATTAATAGGAAGTGGTCTACGAATCTGACGGCCAAGTCCTCGAACGTCGGGTCCTCAGCGGCAACTTCGACGCCAATCTCGAGCATGTTTTGGCAGAAAAGCGACATCCACGCTGTGCCGTCCGCTTGCTCGAGATGGCCGCCAGTGGGCAAGGGCGATGAGCGGTCGAAGACGCCGATGTTGTCTAGGCCGAGGAATCCACCCTCGAAGACATTTTTCCCGAAGCGGTCCTTACGGTTCACCCACCAGGTGAAATTCGACAGCAGTTTCCCAAAGGCGCGCTTCATGAAGTCGATGTCGCCCTTGCCCTGCAGAGCCTGCTGCATCCGGTAGATGAAAAGTGTCGCCCATGGGTGCACCGGAGGGTTCACGTCGCTGAAGTTCCATTCGTAGGCTGGAATCTGCCCGCTCGGATTCAAGTACGTCGGACCTAGGAGGAGGTCGAGTTGCTGCTTGGCGAAGTCGACGTCCACGCCAGCGAAGACGATGGCGTGGAAGGCAAGGTCCCAAGCGGCGTACCAGGGGTATTCCCATTTGTCGGGCATGGACACCACGTGGTCATTCACCATGTGGGCCCACTCTTGGTTCCGAACCGAACTTCCCTCGGAGAACGGGCCAACGCCGTGCTCCTTGAGCCACTTCTGGACGTCGAGTCCGTAGTACTGCTTGCTCCAAAGCATTCCTGCAAACGCCTGCCGCATGACATTGGCGGCGTCCTCGGTTGTCCCGGTGGGTGTGATGGAAGCGTAAAAGGCGTCGGCCTCCTTCGACCGGGCGTCAAACGTGGCTTCGAATTCCCCAAACGGTTGCCCCAGGGCCGCTGGAGGCTTGTCCGTCAGCCGTAAACGCACGGTGGCAGTTTTTCCCGGGCCGATGGTGAGGTGTTGATGGGCGGCTGCTTTGGTGCCAACCTCGGCGGGATTGACGGCCTCTCGCCGCCCGTGAACGACGAATTCGTTGAAGGCGTCCTTCACAAACGGCGTAGCGTTCGGCGAGCCGAAGAGCCGCGCATTGTTGGTCTCATTCTCAGTGAAGAGGAGTGACACCTTCCCGTCCACGTAGAGCGAGCGCTGGCCGAGCCCAGCGTGCTGCGCACCGATGATGCCAAGGCCAGCAGGGCCGCTCCGCCGCTGAAGCGAAGGCTTCTGGGGTATGTCGCCCCAGCTCCACGTATTGCGGAACCAGAGCGTGGGAAGCAGGTGGAGGGAGGCGGCCTCCGGCCCACGGTTCGCCACACTGATGCGGATGAAGAGGTCCTCCGGGTCCACCTTGGCGTACTCGACAATGACGTCGAAGTACCGGTCCTCGGCAAAAATGCCAGTGTCCAGCAACTCGAATTCCGGCTCTTGGCGAGAACGGCTTCGATTGGCCTCGATGAGTCGCTGGTAAGGGTAAGCCCGGTGAGGGTACTTGTAGAGGTACTTCATGTACGAATGGGTTGGGGTGCTGTCGAGGTAGAAGTAGTACTCTTTGACGTCTTCTCCGTGATTGGCCTCGCCGTTGGTGAGCCCAAACGCCCTTTCCTTGAGGATTGGGTCGTTGCCATTCCACAGCGCCAACGCGAAGCAGAGGCGTTGCTTGTCGTCGGAAATTCCTCCGAGACCGTCCTCGCCCCAGTGGTACGCCCGGGAGCGAGCCTGGTCGTGGGGAAAGTAGTCCCAGGCGTTCCCGTCAGCGCTGTAGTCCTCGCGCACCGTGCCCCACTGGCGCTCGGAAAGGTACGGCCCCCAGCGCCTCCAGGCGATGCCGTTTCTCGCCTCTTCGAGCCTCAGCTGTTCAGCCGTAGCCATTTGCGTCCCCTCGCGTTGCGCGTCTCTTGATGGCCTGAATGTCCGGCCGGTCTCCCGGCCCCCGGTGTCACCACGCTTTGGCATAGACAAGGACTGAAACCAGTGTGTCACAGCGCTCGGGGCCTTATTGCCTGGGTTGCTCCTCCCTTGTCCCGAGCCCTGCGTTGACCGAGGGCTGCATACTTCGGCGACGTTGCAACCGCCGGAAACCAGAAAAACCGACAGCATAGCGGCTAGGACGAGAGAAAGAGGTGCGATGTCTGTCGCGGAACGGCCACGGCTGACGCTTTGGGGAGGGGACGCTGAAGCCCTAGCTGCCCCTCTGCGCAAGCTGAGCCGCGGGGCCGAACACACTGGCTCAATGGACGCGGCCCGTTACAGCTGCGCGCTGCGGCTACCCGTCGTCGCCCGGGGCCAGCCAGCCTATCGCGAGCGTTCAGGCCACGAGCAAATCGGGGCGGGGCTCCACCTGAAGGCGTACCTCGATGGTGTCGTTCGCGTCCGAGACGAGCCACAAAGACGACGTGCGGAGCAACCGGCGCATCCCTCTGTTTTCTCGCATCACTTCCGCACGGAACGACCGGATGCCAGCGCGGCGCGCTGCGGTGACGAGCTCATCGCGCAGAACGCTGCCCAGGCCTCGCATTTGCAGCGCATCGGCCACCACGAAAGCAACCTCCGCTGCGTCGGGTGGCTGCTGCAAGCGGATGTACCGTCCGACGCCGACGACGGCCCGTCCCTTCCAGGCAACCACTGCGACGTGATTCCAGCCGTCCGCGGACACCAGGTACCGCCACTGCTCATCGCTAAGGTCGGTGACCGTCCCATGGAAGCGGAGGTAGCGGGACTCCGGCGATAGACGCTGCACGAAGAGGCGGAGCGCCGCCACGTCCCGAGGGCGCACCGGTCGCAGCGTGACGCGCGTCCCATCGCGAAGGCGCGCTATTCGAGACCCACTGTGCCGACGGAAAGGAAACACCCTGACGGACTCCCGGAAACTCTGACGCAGTGCATTAGTACGAGCCCCCGACGCTAAAGGCCACACAATCGCAAGGGCCTGGAGTTGCTGGGTATTCGTCGCACCGGGCGGCCCAGTCAAAAGGCCGAAACCGCGCCGAGCCTGCTTGGCACTCCTGCGGCAGGGCGAGACGCAAGGCACCCGCGCGCTTGCCACCGACCGCACCCGCGCTAGAGGCTCAAGCAGCCGTCTGGCGCGAGCGCATCCACAGCAGGGCGGCCGGCAACACGAGCACGGCGGCGAGAAGGCAGGAAATCTCCCCAATCACCGCCGCAGTCCCCAAGCTCCTCACGGCAAAATTGACGGACCGCACGAGTGCGAGATAGCCGAGTAGGGTGGTCAAGCTGCACAGTACGACGGCACCGCCCGTGCGCCGCAGGACCTCCAGCGGGTCATTCAGGTCCAACTCACGCTGCACGATGTTCACCGCGTAATCGACCCCAATGCCAAAAGTGACTGGCAGGGCGATGAAGTTCAAGAAGTTGAGCTTGACCTTCAGGAGAGCCAGCAGTCCGACGGTCCAGAAGACGCCCACCAGCAGGGACAAGATGACCCGGACAGTCGACCGTCGATCTCTGAATGCCAGCGCGACGATGGCAAGCGTGGCGAGAAACGAGACGACCACCGCCAGCGGCACGTCGGCCAAGACGGCATTCCACATGTCCGCGTAGATGACCGCCCGACCAGACCCCCGGATTTCGCTCCCGTCGGGCAGCACGGTGCTCCGGTACGCATCCGCCCAGCGCAGCAAGTAGTGGGCGTCTGAGGTGACGTCCCCATCGAGCGGGCTGATGTAGACAATCCGCCCGCGGGTCCCGTCCTTTTCGGTGAAGGGCCGGGCAATCGCCTCCGGCAAGTCAGCCATCGTGAAGGGCTTGAGGTCGTCGGGTGGAAGGAAGGGGGCAATTTTGTCCCAGTCGTTCACGAAGCCCATTTGGTGGGCCTTCTCAATCCGCCTCTTCAGTTGCCTCAGGATGGGAATCTTCGCTTCCTGGTCGGCGGGCACATAGTCCTGAAGCGAATGGACCGCTTTGAAGGGCTTGGCATCGGGAGGCGCAGCATCCCGGCGCGCCTCGAGGGCCGATTTCAATGGAGCAACCTGGTCCAAGCGATCCGTCATAATCGCCATGCCGTCCAAACCGACGAAGCCGGTGAGGTTGATGGCGAGATGGATGAGCCGGTGCACCTCGGCGACGGCGCGGCGGTCGCTTTGAATTTTGTTGGTGTCGTACTCCATCGGATCCGATCGAATGTAGAAGACGCTGAGAACGAGTCCCGCCAGCGCGAGGAGCACCCCGACGATGGTGATGAGCCTCGGCGCCCTGGCAACCAGGCTTGCAAAGGGGCGTCCAAAGGGGACGCCCTCGGCGGTCGCGCGGACGATGCGGCGCAGGTACTTCGGGGGCGAGCCGTCCAGCGGAACGAGCCGCTCCATCAGCATCAGGATGGAGGGCAAGGCCAGGTAAGTGGCGGTCCAGCAAATCAACATGCCCAAGCCACCAATCCAGCCGAACTCGCGAAACCCATTGAATTCGGTGACGACCAGCGCCCCGTACGCCGCGGAGGCAGCGGCAGCGGCCGTCAATGTCGGCCGCCACGTTTGACGGGCCGCCTGCACGACCGCGCTGGCGGCGGTTTCACCTCTTCGCCGCTCCTCGAGGTAGCGGGCCATGAAGAGAATCGAAAAGTTGATGCCGTTGCCACCGATGATGGTGAACAGGAAGCCGGTCGCCAGATTGAGATGACCAAAGATGATTTCGGTCAATCCAAAGGTCCAAGACAGGCCGATGCCAATGGCGAGACCCATCGCGAACACAGTTCTGATTCGCAGGTAGTAAAGAAACACCACGCTGAGAATCAGCACCGCCCCGACAATGCCAATGGCGGTCAGGTCACGGTTAATGAGCTTGTACTCTGCGAGACCAATCGCGAGGTCGCCAGTCAGTCCCCATCGTGCCGCCGGGTCGAAAAGCTTCGGGTTGACACGGGCGACCACTGCGCCGACCTTGCTGATGGCTTCCTCGGCGTGCTTGAAGTCCGCACCCAGCACGCCGCTCCGGATGGCAATGACGACGGTCTTCCCGTCGGCGCTCTGGTAGTACCCGCCCGGAAAGCGTTTCTCGTCATCCGTTTTCACGCCAAACCGGGCCTTGACCGAGTCGGGGTCAATGGCCGGCGGTGGGTTGTCGTCCAGGTCCATGGACAAGCCACTGCGCTTGCCCACCTCATAGGCATAGCGAGCCTCGACCTCGTCTCGAAGCTGCTTCAGAGTCTTCAGGTCCGTGTAGAGGCCCGTCCGGGGCTTCAGGAAGTCGACTGCCTGCTGCACGCCCGTCTCGATGTGGCCCACCCAGGGCGGTCCGAGCGCGGAAAGCGGGGAGACGAGCGCGTCGGCGGCCCGCCGCAGGCCAGCCGGGTCCTGGCCCTCGAGCACGACGAAGATGGTCGACAAGCTGGACGTTCTGGAGGCTACCCGGTGCAGCTCGAGGACGCTCGGCCGGGAGTTGGGCAGCAGCATGTCGAAGTCGGTCAGCAGCTTCAGCCGGCTGGCGAGTGCTAGGGACACCGCCGTGAGCATGGCGATGACCACCAACACGGACAGCGGCCTTTGAATTTGCCACTCCACCAGCCGCCTGAGTCCCCGTTGGAACGGGGACCGCAGCGTCACAGGCGCCGACCGCGCAGGGGGCTCATAGGTCGTGGGCGTCGCGTGCTCGTTCACTCACCCCCCCTGGGGTAGGCACGCCCACAGTCTGTAGTTCTGCAGCAGAACGCCGTTACGTTCGATGCTTACCACGCGCTGCGGCTGGCAGTTCCGCTCTGGTAGGAGCTGCGCGGGGTCATCGTGGTAATGGTCATCGGTGATGTAGAGGACCGGCACATCCTTTGGGGGGTCGCGCCGCCCGATGAAGTCGAACTCGGTGTGCCGGACGCTGGGACAGTAGACCGTCGGCCGGTCGTCGAGCGCGGTGAGAATGTGCGCGCACAGAGCGTACTGACAGCTGGCGACGACGGTGTTGGGTCCGAGCCCGGCCGCGCTCGCGTCCACCGCCGCTTTCAGCTCCGTCCAACCGGCCATTTCGTTGAAGAAGTCGTGGTCGGCGTCATAGGCCGAGGCGGGAACGAAGCGTCGGAAGGCCCGGTCCTGCGAGTAAGCGTAGAGGCCGACGATGATGGCGAGGCTGACTGCAATGCATGCCGTGAGGTAGACCCGAAGCGCCATGGGAGGATTGTCGAGCACCTCGTCGAGCAAGCCGCCTGCGGCCAGCGCCAGCGGTATGTAACCCACCATGGTCCAGTGATGTTCCGGGTCGCGCACCCGAACCATCATGACCAGAAAGAAGAGCAGGACGGGCCAGCTCGCCAGCGCCAGGAAGCGGTAGCGGTCATCCTTGCCGGAGCGGCGGATGGCAATCGCCAGCACGACGAGAAGACCGGGGAACATGAGCGGGTGAAATGGCCCGAACTGCCCGAGGAAGGCGTGGAAAGCGTTGACCGACCAGGTCGTCAGGTCGGTTGGCCCAGTGCGCTCGACGAAATGAAGCACCAGGGAGGGCCACTGGCGTTGGTAGTTCCAGAGGACCACCGGTGAGGCGACCACCAAGGCGATGAGGCCGCCGAGATAGAGGGAGGGCCGCCGCAGCCAGCGGCGGGCCTGCGGGGAAGCGATGAAGTACAGGAGCGCGACCGCGGCCAAAACGACGCCGGAGTACTTCGCCAGGAAGGCGAGGCCGACCACCAAGCCGGCGGCGAGTGGACGCCAGGACTCGTCGTGGGTCCGCATCCCATCGATGAGCAGCAGGCCGAGCACCCAGAGCGGGGCGAGGGGACTCTCCGGATTCAGAACGAAGTTGGAGACGAGGAAAACGGGCATGGCGGTGACGATGGCCACCGCGATGAAGCCCGCCCGCGGGGAGAACAGACGCTCGCCCAGGCGGTAAACCAGAACGCCAAACAAGGCGGAGTAGACGACTGGCCCGAAGCGGATGGCGAAGGAGCTGTGGGAATACTGAGTCGTCAGCCAGGTCAACCAGGCGATGAGGGGAGGATGGTCGTAGTAGCTGAGCGCCGGGAAGCGCGACCAGACGTAGTAATAGGCCTCGCCGTTCGCGATTTCGGTCGTGGCAATGAAAAGGAGGCGCACCAGGCTCGCGCCGGCGATGAGGACCGCGGCTCGGACGCTCCAGCGACGCCACGCCTCGGGCAGGGCGATGGCTTGCGGGGCAATCGCCTCCCGCGGCGAGTAGGATGGGAGTTTTGCTGCTGGTATCATTCAGCTCTCTCAGGCAACAACGGCAAGTCGTCTCGGAACGCGCCGGCAGGCTTGCTCCACGCCGTCCATGAATAAACGCTGTGTAGGGTGGCTGGCGCGTCAGATTCGCGCGTCAATGCACCTTTGGTTGGGGGAGATAGGAAGGGCGCGGGCCTCATACCACTGCTTTTGCTGGCTTTGTTAGCGAATGGCGAGCGTGGGAACACCGCGCGGGGCTGAAAGACGTTACCGGGCAAAGGCCGGCGGAAAGAGGTGGCCTCGGTATGAGAGCGGACGTCCTTCGGATAGGCGGGGAAACCGTGGGTGTATGGCAACAGCTTCCCCTGAGGCGTCAGGCGGTGCGAGAGGAGAGAACTACTGAAGGGTGTGCCCCAGCGCAAGCGCTACTGAAGTAGGGCCCACGGCCCAAGAAGCAGGGACAGGCCCGCCGCGGCTCAGCCCCTGGTGGGGCCCGGGTTTTACGGGGCTTTCTTGCTTTCGGCTACTTCTTACCGAAGAGGCCACCCAGCATGGAGGCGATGCCCCCGAGGGTGCCTTGGCCTTGGCCTTGGGCTGCGCCGGTCAACATCGGCAACACCTGGCCGACGATGGACTGGGCGCCGTCCGCGCCCATTCGGTGTTGGAGGAACTGGCCCAAGACGGGAGCCACGGCCGCCATCTGCTCCGGCTTGACGCCGTACTTTGCGAGAACAGTCGTCATGGCGGTGGCGGCGCCGCTGCCCTTGAGCTGGGCGGCGAGATTGGCTCCTTGGGCGCCACCGAGCATCGAACCCACCATGCCCAAGAGGTCGCCGCTGCCGCCGGCGGGGGCAGCCACGCCCTGGTGGGCCGCGGCGGTCTGCATCCAGTTCTTCAGCTCTGGAATGGCCGCTTGAAGCTGGCCGGCGGCGTCAGCACCGGTGCCATGGTGCACAGCTCCATTGACGACACCCAGCAGGCCACCGGCCAGGCCCTTGGCTTGGTCAGGCGTCATTCCAAGCTGCGAGGACAGGGTTCCAATGAGGTCCATGGTTCCTCCGTCGCCCCGCGGGGCGCTTGGGTTACGGCGGGCTCCCGTATTTGGCGATGTGCAGCCGCCGGGCTTCCGTCGTCCAGCGGTCTCGCACAATCCGGTCGCGGAATCCAGGCAGGCGCTCGCCCATCGCGAGGATGTCTTCCCGCGTCCACGTGGCGATTTGCGCGTAGCGGTAGACGCCACTGCGGTGAAGTCGGCGTTCCAGCACCGGGCCGATGCCACGAATTTGTTGCAGGTCGTCCCGGACGGGCGCGGTTCGAGCGTTGGATGCCGGGCCCCCTTCAGCTGCGGGCGCCCCTTTTCCGGGAGCGGCCTCCGGCGCGGTTGGGGGCCGGGAGTCGAGTTTTGAACGCAACTCGACGAGCAGGGCCTGAGCCTCCACCAGCCGTGCCGCCAGCGCTTGGCGGTCCACCTCCGAATCCACCAGCTGACGGCGCGTCGCCGCGAGCTGCTGGTTGGCCGCCTCTGCCTGTGCGCGAGCCGAGTCCCAGCCAGCTTCGGCTGCCTGGAGGGTCGCTCTCAGTGTTTCGAGCCGCTGGCGCGTGGCGTCGGCAGTGGCAGCCGAGGGCTGTGTAGCCTGCAGCTGCTCGAGCTGCCGCCGCTGGGTGGCCAGCTGGCGGTCCGCCTCTTGGACGCGAGCTTCGACTTGGGCGACCGTCGCTCGGTGAGTCTCCGCTGCCGCCAGGGCGGAAAGGCGCGCCGTTTCGCCGTCCTTCAGTTGCGCGGACAGCTTCATGAGCTGCTCGCGAGTTCCGGAGACGTCATGACGGGCGGCGTCTCGCGCCCGCTCGGTTTCGCCCAGCTCGCGACGAAGCGCATCGGCTTCGTGTCGCGCGGTGTCCGCGGTGGCTTGCAGCCCAGTGACTCGGCGCTGCTCCTCGGAATTGGCCAAGCGTAGGGCGTGCAGCTCAGCTTGGGCCTCCTCCAAGCCTCGTCGCAAGTCCGCGGCGCCTGCAGCGGCCACGCGCCGCGCTCGAAGTCCGCGGGCAAGCCAGCCGATGGCGAAGCCCAACAGCGCGGCGAGGAAGAGACAGAGGAGGATTTGCCGCACAACCTCGGCCATTACCGACTCCCTTGTGCCAGGACGCGGAATTCGATGCGCCTGTTGAGCTGGTTCGCCTCGGGTGTGCGGGACCGGACGAGTGGCCGAGCCGAACCGGAGCCGAGGGTGTGGATTCTGTCCGGGGCGACGCCCTTTTCGACGAGGTATGCCTTCACCGCCTGGGCGCGGAGCTGGCTCAGCCGCCGGTTGGCCCCAGCATCGCCGCGGGCGTCGGTATGGCCCTCGACCTCGACCTCAAGTTCCGGGGCAGACGCCAGTTGCGCGGCGATGGCATCGAGCAGCGGCGCGGCGTCCGGCTGGAGTCTTGCGCTCCCCGTCTCGAATTCGATGCGTCCGGTGGCCAAGAGGCGGTCCAGCTCAGCTTGGACTCGGAACGAAGCTGGCGCGACTGGCGCTGGGGGAGCTGCTGAAACTTCCAGTTGCACAGGGGGCGGTGGCGCTGGGGGCGGACTCCAGAGGACGGGAGCGGGTGCGCGGGCCAATGCGAGGGGCGGAGCATGCCGGGCAACGCAAAGCACAGCGAGCGCCACCAGGGCGAGCAGACAGGCCGCCAACAGGGAGGCTTCCCACGTCTCCCCGGCCGCGCGCGAGTGCTGGGGTGTGGCGATTTCCGAACGCGTGTCACCCTCGCAATGCTTGTATTTCGCTGGCGCCGAGGAGGGGCCAGCCGCCGTCCGGGAGAGCGTCGCATGCCAGGGCAGCCAAGGTGAAGCAACTCCGGCGAGGTGGCCGCACGGCGCCCTCGCGCAGGAGAAGCCACTGCAACGCCGGCACTCCTAGGGAAGGGAGGACTGTGCGCCCGGGGCGCGGTGGTCAGCTGCCGCCTCGCACCAACCCACCCACGCCGGGAGCGCGAGTAGGGCTGCGCCCAGGCAGGACAGCTCCCCGAGGGAGGCCAGCAGCCCGAAACCACGCAGGGCTCGGTTGTCGGCAAACAGCAAGGAGGCGTAGCCGATGATGGTGGTGGCCGAGCAGAGCGCAACCGCGGCACCGGTGTCCTGAAGGACGCGGTGCATGGCTCCTGGGCCAGCCAAGCGGTACCGCTGGACAATGTTGACCGCATAGTCGACGCCGATGCCGAAGGTAATGGGCAAGACGACGAAGTTGAGGAAGTTCACCCGAAGCCGCGCCGCAGCGGCCATCCCGACGAGCCACGTGACGCCCACCAGGAGACTCCCGCATGTCAGCAGCGTCGGGCCGAGTCGCCGAAACACCAGCGCCACCAAGGCGCACACCGAAGCCAGTGCGAGCAGTGTGGCGCGCGGGCCGTCGCGAAGGATGGCGGCGTTGATGTCGGCCACCAGCAGGGGCTGAGCGATGGCTTGGGTTGAAGCGCCGCTGTCGGCGATGGAGCCACGCAGAAGCTGAGAAATGGCCTCCAACTCGTCCGCATTCAGCACGCCCACCTTTCGGGGGAAGGCGAGGGCGATGCGTCCAGTGGCTCCGTCTCGCTCGCTGAGGGCGCGGCGCACCGAGCGCGGGAGGTCTGCAAACGCCGGAGGGCGTGCCCCTTCAGGCGGCCGCAGCCGTCGGGCTTGGGAACGAGCGGCGGGAGGAAGCTGTTCGAGCCGGGCGTCGCTCAGCGCGTCCCGCAGCTCGGTCACAAAAGCGACCTTGCTGTTGGCGTCGTCCGGCAAGGCGTTGCTCAGCGTGCGGACCTCGCGAAGCGGGTCGGCCTTGCCCAGCGCGGCCCGCTTGCGGGCGAGGGCTCGCAGAGTCGCGTCTAAGTCGGCTGGTGTCTCCGCCCGAAGCACCATCGGGCTCAGGTAGGTGCGAAAAACCTCATCAAGCTTCCCCGACCAGAAAGTGGCGCCCGACTCGAGGCTTTTCTGCGAGCGGACCCGAGCCACCTCGGTTTCGAGCACGGGACCTCGGTAGGACAGTACCGCGAGGAGGGACGCGCCGAGGAGGACCGCAGAAAGAGTGCGAAGCGGGGCGCTGTGCCGCTGGATGAGGTTGGCGAGGCGCAAGCCCCAGCGGTGGCTGGGACGCTTCGGGAGAAAGCTTCCCGGTTGCCACTCTTCCAGGGAGGCGATGAGGGGCGGTAGCAACAGAAACGCGGCGAGCCAATTGAAGGCCATCCCCAGGAAGCCAATGGCCCCGAATTGGCTGAAGCCCCGAAAGTCTGTTGTCGCAAGCGAGAGGTAGGCCAGTGCGGCGGCGAAGGAGGCGATGAAGGTTGCGGCCAAGGAGCCAGACCAGGCGACGCGCAGGGCACTCTCCGTGGCGAGGCCGCGGCTGCGTTCCTCGCAGTAGCGGGCAACGAAGATGATGGCGACGTTGATGCCGTTGCCCAGCACGATGGAACCGAGGAAGGCGGTGTTGGCGTTGAGGTAGCCGATGAGGAACCAGGCCACCGCAAACGTCGCCGACGTTCCAACGCCCAGGGCCGCGAGGAGGGCGAGGACCGGCATCCATCGGCGAAAGAAGAGGTAGAGAGCGGCGAGGACGAAGACCACCACCACCGCGGTGGACGCGGCGAGGTCCGAGATGAGCGACTCCTGCTCCTCCAGTGGAGTTTCCACCTCACCGGTGAGGCCGACCCGCAAGCTGGCGTCAAATCGGGCCGGCTCGAGCGATTTGACCTCAGCCCGCACGCGCTCGACGAAGCGCTTGCTCTGGGTGTAGCCATGGACTTTCTCCGAGGGGGCGACCAGCAGTGCCAGCAAATGGCCGTCCGGCGTTTGGTAGTAGCCGTCGCGGAACTGCGCCTGGCTCTGAAGGCCGTATTTCGCCTCGAGGTCCGAAAAGTCGAGCGGGGGAGGGAGCGGCGCCTCCTCCTCCTCCACCAGATGGAGAACGGCGTTGTGTTGACGCTTCTCCCAGGCCACCCGAGTGCGGATTCGGCTGAGCACCGTGCGCAAGTCTTCCTGGCTTAGGTAAAAGGCGCCGAAGCGCTGGACGAAGGCCTCCTGCTCGTCCGTCCGGTAGGTGACGTCCTGGACGAGGTCCGGGCCCAGCGCGCGCAAGCGGGCGGCGAGCGCATCCGCGAAGCGCTGGACTGCCTGCGGCTCCCTCCCCTCAAGCACCAGGTAGAGGTTGCTCACCGGGTTGAGCTTCGGGCCGATGCTCTTGGTGGCCAGGACGCTCGGTGCGGTCGCCGGCAGCAGCTCCTCGAGGTCGCTCCTCAAATTGGAGTACAGCTTGGCCGCGAAGGCACCGCTCAGAAAAAGAAGAAACGCCGCTGCGTACAGCACGCGCCGTCGCCGACGAATGAGCCAAGAGACGAGTCGGTCTCCAGCGGGCTCAAGGCCGCCGTTCACCTCGCGCTCTCCTCAGGGCCCTCAACTGGAAGCTCGCGAGACCCGCTGGCCGCCGACCGGTAGGCGGCGTCGATGAGCTGCACGCACGCCAAGGCGTCTTTGGCCTCACTCCCCACCCAGTTGCCCTCGGCCATGGCGGTCCGAAACTGCTCAAAGAGGGAGTTGAACCAGGAGACGTGACTCGCATCCATCCAGTGCGAGGACACGCGCGAGCGCTCGGTGCGCCAGCCGACGGCACCTTGGGCGAAGGCGGGCCCGTCGGCGGCGGCCTCGATGACCGCCAGCTCGAGATTGTCGTCATTCACGGTGATGGCGCCGCGCTCCCCTTGTAGCGTGTAAAGCACTTTGCGGACGCCGGCCGTCCAACTCAGGTGCGCTTGAGCGAGGCCCGACGGGAAGCTGAGCCCCAGGCTGATGTTGTCCTCGGTGTCCCAGCGCGCGGCGTTGAGATTGGAAACCTTGGCTGTCACCGCGCTGGGGTAGCCGCCCATCCACTCGAAGGCCAGGTAGAAGCTGTGGCTCCCGTGGTCCATGGCGATGCCGCCGCCGGAGTAGCGGCGCTCGCGGCGCCAGTCGGGGCGCCATTCCGGCACGCCCTTGGCATGGGTGTTGCGAAAGGTGCTCAAGGTGACGCTGCGGACGCGCCCGATGTGTCCCTGAGCGAGGAGCTCCCGGACGGCCTTCACCACCGGCGCGTGCTGGTAGTTGTGGCAGGGAAAGAGGACGCGCCGCACTCGGTGGGCATGCTCGAGGAGGGCCCGCGCATCGGCCACGCTGGTTGCCAGTGGCTTTTCACACAACACGTGGAGGCCGGCGTCCAGCGCTCGGTGGGCGATGGCGGCGTGGTCGCAGGGTGGGGTGGAGATGTCCAAGAAGTCGAGCGAGCCAGCTTCCGCCGCAAGGAGCGCCTCGGCGCTCGGGTACAGCCGGGCTTCGGGCAGTGCGGACCGGGCAGCGTCCAAACGCCGCGCACACACGTCAGCCACGGCGATGATTTCAACGTCACGCAGGCGCCGCGCGCGCTCCTGGTAGGCCGGGACGTGGCCCTCGGCGCAGATGAAGCCGTAGCCCACCACGGCGCCGCGCAACACTCGGCCAGGCGGAGGCGCTTCGGTGGGGAGACTCGGCCCCTGACGTTTCAACGCCAAAGGCCGCTCCGTTCGAGCTCACCGAAGACTTCAGCCAGCAGGCCCAGGCCCTCGTCGGCGGCGGCCTCGTCAATGGTCAACGCTGGCTGGAGACGTATGTGCGGCGAGTGCGTCATGGCCAGAAGCCCGCGCCGAACGCCAGAGAGGTACACTTCTTTCATGACGGCCGCCGGGATGGGCTCTTTCGTCACCCTGTCGCGCACCATCTCGATGGCGAGAAGCAGCCCCTTGCCCCGCACGTCGCCGATGAAACGGTAGCGCTCGCGCATGTCTTCCAGTCGGCCCAGCATGAAGCGGCCGACGCGCTCAGCGTTCTCCCAGAGGCGCTCGCGCTGGATCGTGCCAACCGAGGCCAGCGCTGCGGCCGCCGCCAGTGGGTTGCCGCCGTAACTGCTGGAGGCACCCGAGGGCCTGTTCCAGGGCGGCGTCTCGGCGATGTCGGAGCGCGTCAATACCCCGCTCACCGGGAAGCCGGAGCCAAAGCCTTTGCCGAGCGTCACAATGTCGGGTTTGACCGTTGGTGTGTGGTCGACGCCCCAGAGCCGGCCGGTGCGGCCGAAGCCCGTTATCATCTCGTCGGCGATGAAGAGCGCCCCCACCTCACGGGCGGCGTCGGCCACCGCCGGAAGAAACTCTGGGGGTGGGATGACGTTGCCGGCGGTCCCCTGCATCGGCTCAGCGAGCACTGCCGCCACCGGCCCCTGAGGTTGCGTCTTCAGGGCCTTTCGGGCGAAGTCGGCGCAAGCAATGCCACAGCTTCCGTACTGAAGCCCGAAGGGGCAGCGGTAGCAATCCGCGTACGGAATGGACGTGGTGTGCGGCAGGAGCGGGGCGAAGCCGTGCTTGGCGTCGGTGCCCATGAGTGACATCGCGCCTGCAGTCTTCCCGTGGAAGCCGCCCCAGAAGCCAACCACGTCCAAGTGGCCCGTCTTCGCCCGCGACAGACGCAGCGCCGACTCCACCGCCTCTGCGCCGCCGGAGTACAACTGAAGGCGGTCGAGTCCAGCCGGGGCCAGCGCAGCGACGAGGTTGACCAACTCCGCCCGAGGCGCGCTGGTGAAGCTTCCCACCGTGAGTTTCTGCACCTGCGCGCTCAGCGCGGCGACGTAGGCGGGATGGGAGTGGCCGAGGGAGTTGACGCCAATGCCGCCAATCAAGTCGACGTACCGGTTGCCGTCGACGTCAGTGACGTAGCTGCCCAGGCCCTGGTCCAACGCCACGCCGGCCCAGAGGGCGAAGCCTTGCAGTCCAGGAGCCAGATGCTGCGCCTCCCGGGCGGCCAGGGCACGACTCTCTGGACCCGGAATTTCGGTCTTGAGGAATACCTTCGGCATGCCCTCACCCCGCACTGCGAAAGACGTACAGCCGGTGCACGGGATAATTCCAGGCCAAGCCCACCAGCACGGCGGCGGCAAGCGCCCCCGGTCCCGGGCGGAGGCCCAGGCGCTCGACGAGTCCCTGCGCCAGGGCGAGGTTGAGAAGCAGCGAGGCCGCCCAAGCCAGCATGTAGCGAAGCGCCTGGTGGAGCTGGGAGGGGTTGCGGGTGCGAAAAATGAGATGGCGCTTGGCGGCAAAGTCGCTGGCGCCGCCAGCCAAGTGTCCGGCCAGAATGGCCCAGCCATAGGCCGTCCCAAGCAGGATGAGGCCTTCCATCACCACCACGTCAAGGGCCGAGGCCACTGTCGCCGAGGCCTGGGACGCGAGAAAGCGCCACACCTCGCGCACCCAGCCCGAGCGGCGGCCGCCGGAGGTTGAGGGGACGCCGCTCACCGCCCGCCTAGCGGCCACGCTTGCGCAGCTCCGAGCGAACGAAGGCCGTGCGCTGGATGGCGGTGGCGTTGGCGAGGACGGCAATGAGGGCAAGCGCTGCCAAGACGAGCGGGTAGCGGGGGTGCGCGGCGGCCGGCTCCCACCACCAGGCGAGGAGCGGGGAAAGCACCGTGGACAGGCAAAGGTATGCCGCCCGTTCGTGCCGCTGCATCAGGCCCATGCGCGCCTCGACGCCCATCGCCTCGCCCTTGGCGCGGGCGTAGGACACCATCACCGCCCCAGCGAGGGCCGCGGCCGCAAGGAGGAAGCCCACCGAGTCATTGCGGTAGTAGTAGGCCAGGCCGACGAAGACGGCCATTTCCGCCCAGCGGTCGACTGAGGCGTCCAGCACCTCACCGGCGTCGGAGGCGAGTCCCCGCTCGCGGGCCACGCCCCCGTCGAGGGAGTCACACATCGCCCCGACGACGAGCAGCGAGCCGCCTAGGCCGAAAGCGCCTTGGGCCAGGGCGACCGCGGCGCCAAAGTGGAACACGAGAGAAGTCCAAGAGAGGGTGTCGGGACGGACGCCCAAGCGGACGCACGCGCGCACCACCGGTCCGAAGACCCACAGCCCATACTCGAGGAAGTAGCTGCCAAGCAGCGAGTTGCTCCCCTGCTGCGTCACTCGCTTGCTCTGGGGCCGACCACTCAGGGCCGTCTTCAGCGCGAAGGCCCCAAAGGCCACCAGAAAAGCGCCGGCCAGCATGGCCAAGGCGACGAGGCTGGGGAGGTTGCCAGGCATGCGTTGCGCAAGCGTCACACAGAGCTCGCTCGCCAGCACATAGCGGCTCCACCGGCGGAGTCAACGCGTCTCGCGACGTCTGAGAGGCGCGCCTGTCCGTTGCACCGACAGCGGATTTCGCCCCCAAACGGGCCCGGCGAATGCTAGTTCCCCGTGTCTGAAGGACGCCGGGGTGCTCCGTGAATACCGCGGCGCGGGCCGGACGTCGAAGCCTGCCAACCCCGCGGAGGTCCAGTGCAAGTTCTGCTCGTAGTCCTGGCGCTTGGCGCAGCGGAAGCCACCGCCACGGACGCCCTCAAGGCCCGAGACGCGGAAGTGCGGGCGGTCCTGCCAGCGAAGGGCACGGAATTGACGGCTGCGACCCGGCAGAAGCTCGAGAACATCCTCACCCGCGCGGTGGACCTCGAGGGCGTCGCGCGCTCGGCGCTCGGCAAGAATTGGGACGAGGCCACGGCCTCTCAGCGCAAGCGGTTTCTCGACGCCTTCAAACAGCGCTTTCGGAAGGCCACCGCCGACCAGTTCACCGAGGACTACCGGGCGAGCGAGGTGAAATACCTTCCGGAGGTGGTGGAGGAAGGCGGCGTCAAAGTCCCGACCGATGTCACCATCAAAGGCGAGCCGACGCGGATTGAGTATGTCATGCGCCGAGAGGGCGCGGATTGGCGCATTGTCGACATCGTCATTGACGACGTCTCGACTGTGGACAATTACCGGTCGAGCTTCGGTCGCATCATCAAGAAGGAGGGGATGGACGGTTTGATCAATCGGCTGAACAAAGGAACAGTCAAGCAGGCGGGAGAAAAGGGCCAACGCAAGACGCAATAGGAAGCGTCGCTTGGCCGTCTGGCGCAAACAATTCGGAGCGGCCCCGCGGCAGCGACAAACGGGGTGTTTGTCTTGTCAGTGAGGCGCTCGGATGGCAGGGTACGTGCGCGTTTCGAGAGTTTGTCGGAGGGAGGACCATGAAACGGAAGCTCGCAGCATTCTCACCGAGGGCCCCAGCCATGCGCGGACTTCCGTGCGTCGTCGGCCTGCTCACGTTGGCTACCGCCTGCTACCCAAGCGGGGTCACCAACGTCTCGCAATACAATACCGTCAGCACCGCCTACGACACGTCCTTCAACTTTGCGACGCTCAGCACATATTCCATTCCGGGAGCGACAGTCGCCAACCCGCAGAATTGTGTCATTGAAGACTTGAGCGACGGCGGCTCATTCTTTCAACCGGGCTCTGGCTATAACCCAGCCCTTCCCACCACAATTTGCTCCACGGTTGTCGACCAGCTCAACGCCATTGGCTACACCTTGATGGACCCGGCCACGGGGCCCGGCCAAACGCCACCCAGCTTCATCGTCACCATCGGCGCCCTCAACCAGAGTTACACGGCCTGGGTGACTTACCCGTGGTATGGCTATTGGGGCGGCTATTATCCTTTTTACCCGTGGGGCGGGTGGGGGTACTACTACCCTTGGGGACCAACCTATACCTATACCTACAACATCGGCACGCTCGTCATGAGCATGGTGAAACCCACGCCGGACTCGTCGCCGGATGGTGGTTCGTTGAATGCCGTCTGGGGCGGGGCCCTCAATGGAGTGGTGACGTCGACCAACATCAGTCCGGCCACCGTCGCCGCGGGCATTGAACAAGCCTTCAACCAATCCCCCTACCTCGGTACGGCGCAGTGAGCCCGGGAGCCTCCATGAGAACGCTACGGACGACTGCCATCCTCGGACTTCTCCTCGTCTCTGTTTCGGCCGGGGCTCAAACCTATTACACGGGCGACGTGCCGAGCACCCAACCGACCAACTTCTACGGGTCGGTGCAGTACCAATTCGGCATTCCCATCGGGAATACGTATAACTATATCTCCGACGTGGAATGGCGGGGCATCGGCCTCGACCTGGATTGGATGCTGAAGCCCACCATCTCCATCGGGGTGGCACTTGGCTGGAACGTCTTCTACCAAAACACCACCAAGCTCATCACCTATCTGCCTGGACAGTCGAAGCCGGGCTTTGCGGTGTATGGCAACCAGGACCGGAGCTTCAACTTCTTCCCACTGCTGGCGGATTTTCGGTTTTTGCCGAAGCTCAAAAATGGAGTCCGTCCATTCCTCGGCGTGGCCATCGGCGCTTACATCACCACCCAGCAGCTGGGGATTGGCCTGAGTTCATTCTCGACCACCCAATGCCAGTTTGGGGTCGCCCCTGAGCTGGGCGTCCTCATCCCCATCGACGCAGGGTCGGGGGTGCAACTCAGTACGCGCTACAACATGGCCTTCAAGTCCGGAGGCATTCCCTTCGAGCAGTGGCTGGGCATCTACCTTGGCTTCGTCTGGGGTGGGGTGCTCTGAGCCGCCCAGGCTGTTGAGACCGTCGGTCGGGCTTCGCCGGGACTCCCCGGCGAAGCCCTTTTTTTGTCGCTCCGGTGGCGGCCGTCCGGAGGCCGGCGCTGCAGAAAGACTGGTTATGTTTCGTAGTATTCCGTCCCGAGGTGGGTGATGAGCTCCTCCCCCATCAAGTGCCGGAGGTTGTTCTTGAGCTTCATCTGCTGGATGAAGAGGTCGTGCTCTGGGTCGAGACCGGGAGCCGCCATCGGGCTTTTGTAATAAAAGCTGAGCCATTCCTGGATGCCACTCATCCCCGCCCGGGCTGCCAGGTCGCTGAAGAGGGCGAGGTCGAGAACGATGGGGGCGGCGAGGATGCTGTCGCGACAAAGGAAATTAATCTTCAGTTGCATCGGGTAGCCGAGCCAACCGAAGAGGTCGATGTTGTCCCAGCCTTCCTTGTTGTCTCCGCGCGGCGGGTAGTAATTGATGCTCACCTTGTGGCTGAAGTCGCCGTACAGCAGCGGGTAGAGGCTTGGCTCGAGGATGGTGTCGAGCACAGACAGCTTGCTGACTTCCTTGCTCCGGAAAGAGCCCGGGTCTTCGAGGACTTCGCCGTCCCGATTTCCGAGAATGTTGGTCGAAAACCAGCCGTTGAGCCCGAGCATGCGGGCCTTCAGCATCGGGGCAATGGCGGTCTTCACCAGCGTCTGGCCGGTCTTGAAGTCCTTTCCTGAAATGGGGACGCGCTGACTCTTGGCTAGTTCCTGGAGCGCCGGGATGTCGACCGTGAGGTTGGGGGCGCCGTTGGCGAATGGAACGCCTTCCATCAGTGCGGCGTAGGCGTACACCATGGATGGGGCGATGGAGGCGTCGTTGTCGCGCAGCGCAGCCTCGAAGGCAGCGAGCGAGGCGTGTACCGCCCCCGGCGCGAGGTAGCTCTCGGTCGACGCGCACCACACCATGACGCAACGGTCGAGTCCGTGCTGCTGGATGAAGCGACGGATGTCGGCACGAAGCTGTTCCGCCAAGTCGAGTGTGCTCGTGCCCTGTTTCACGTTGGGCCCGCTCAGCTTTCTCACAAACCGCGGGTCGAATACGGCGGCCATGGGCCGGATGGCCTCCAACGGGGCGCGCAGCTGCTCGAGGAGCTCCCGGTCCAGGACGCCTGCTTTGCGGGCTGCCTGGTACGCGTCCTCCGGAAAAATATCCCAGCCGCCGAAGACGAGGTCTCTGAGTTGAGCGAGCGGCGCGAAGTCGCGGATGTATGGCTGACGATGCTCGGTGCGGAGGCCGAGGCGGATGGTCCCCATCTGTGTCAGCGAGCCGACGGGAAGCCCGAGCCCAAGCTTTACGGCCTCACAGCCCGCGAAGAAGGTGGTGGCGACGGCGCCAATTCCAGGGGTGAGGACGCCGAGGCGTCCGGTGGCCGGACGAATGGGGGTGCGCTTTCTCTCAGTCATGTCGTGGGGAAGCGCGGAGGGGAAGGCAAGGTGGCCGAGCCAAAGCGACGGCCCAGGGACCGGCCTGCCCAGCCGGCCCAGACTGCCACGGCATAGCCGGCAAGAACATCCAGCACGTAGTGGTGTGCGAGGTACACGGCGGCGAAAGAGACGAGGAGGGTGAAGCCCAGCGTGGAGAGGCGCCATCGCCAGCCCCGCATCCAGGTGAAGAGGGTCACGAGGAACGGGTACGTCACATGCAACGAGGGCATGGCTCCGAAGACGCTCGGATTCCGGGCATAGAAGCCTTCAAAGTAGTGAATTCCGAAGAAGGCGTCGAAGCGCGCACAGCCGGCCGCGCTGCCCAAGGCTTTCGGGTCGGCAGGCCCCAGGCCGTGCTCGATGACGTACCAGGGGGGCGCCACCGGAAGGAGCACGTAAATGACGGCCCCAGACAGAACGGCGACGAAAAAGGCCCACAGGAAGGCGTCGAATTTCACCCGGTCGCGGAAGAAGAGATCGACGGCCACGCCCAGGTACTCGTAGATGAAGAGGGCATAGGCTGCACCGCACAGGAGGTCGAGCGCGACCAGGGGCCTGACGTAGAGCCACTCCGCCCAAGAGACGGGCGGGTGGCCGGCATTAAAAAACCGCAGCTCGAGCGCGCGAAAGTCGCCGGTGCGAATCGGTCCTAGCAGCGGAAGAAACCTCTGTCCGTCAATCAGCACGGCGGTGAGCCACAGAGGAACGCACGCCCGAGCGACGGCCTGCCCCTTCGCTCCGCACCAGGGCAACGCCATGAAGAGCCCATCCACCACGAGGTGTTCCCAGCGAATGCCGCTGGTGAGAGCCATCGCCGTGAGGTGTGCCGCGCCGAGCCCGGTCGCCAGAAAGGCAAAGTGGTACGAGGGTGGGGCCGGCGGCGCGAGCGCGAGGCTGGAAGTGGACGTCGCTGGCGAGGACACGCGAGGGTGGGGTCCCTACCATGGCTAACCACATTCCGCCCACCCCGTTGCGGGGAGCCCGCGTCCCGGCTGGTGTGCTCGACGTCCTGGAGCGTTTGCAGGGTGCCGGATACGAGGCCTACCTGGTGGGAGGGTGCGTGCGGGACCTCGTCACCGGGCGAGTGCCGAACGACTGGGACGTTGCCACCCAGGCCCTGCCGGCGGAGGTCCAGCGGCTGTTTCGAAAAGTCATTCCGACCGGCGTCGCCCACGGCACAGTCACGGTGTTGGTGCCAGGTGGCCAGGTGGAAGTCACCACCTACCGCGTCGAAACTGGCTACACCGACGGCCGCCGTCCGGACCGGGTGGAATTTCGCCGAGATTTGGTGGAGGACTTGGCGCGGCGCGACTTCACCATCAACGCCATGGCCTTTGAGCCCAAGTCGGGGGAACTGCGAGACCCCTTCGGGGGCCTCGAGGACTTGGCGCGGCGCACCGTGCGCTGCGTGGGCGATGCGGTGGCCCGGTTTGGCGAAGACGGGCTGCGGCCCCTGCGCGCGGTGCGCTTTGCCACGGTGCTGGACTTCGAGCTGGACGCACTCACCGAGTCAGCCATTCCGGGTGCCATTCCCGTCTTTCGCAAAGTGGCCCCGGAGCGCGTGCGTGATGAGTTTCTGAAGCTGCTCCTCGCCCCAGGCGTGGCGCACGGGCTGCGCGTTTTGGAAAGCACGGGCCTGCTCAGTGCGGCGTTTCCGGAGTTGGTGGCGACCGTTCGCTCGGGCGCGGGGGAGCGGGTGGGCGCCGTGCCGGGCAGCGTCGAGGTGCGACTGGCCGCCCTGCTGGCTTCGGCGGACGAGCCGGAGGCGGTCCTCGAGCGCCTCCGCCTGCCCGCCCGCACAGTCGAGGAAGTGCGTGCGCTTCTCGCCTCGCAACTTCCGCAGGACGCCTCTGCCTGGACAGACGCCGAGGTGCGCCGCTGGACGGCACGGCTCGGCGCGGAGCGAGTGCCCGATGCTGTGTCTTTGGCCACGGGGGCGGGGCTGCCGCAGGCGGCTCGAGTGCGCGCCCACATCGAGCAGGTGTTGGCCAGTCGGCCGCCGCTGACCGTTCGGGCGTTGGCGTTGGGCGGCGCTGGCGTCATGCAGGTGCTGGGCGTTGGTCCATCGCCGGTGGTGGGGGAGGCCACCCGCTGGCTGCTGGAGCAGGTGTTGGAAGCGCCCGAGCGCAACACCGAGCCTGCCCTGCGGGAGCTCCTTTCGGCCTGGGCGGTGGCCAGGGGCTTGAAGCCGGGGGGCATGGGCTGACATATGCCGTAACGAGCAATGCGCGTCGTCGTCGCCATGAGCGGTGGAGTGGATTCGTCCGCGGCCGCCGTCCTGATGCAGGAAGCCGGACACGAGGTCCTCGGCATCACCGTGCGCGTGTGGAGCTACTCCGACAGCGCGCGGTGCGGAAGCTGCTGCAGTCCGGAGGACATCGACGACGCCCGCGCTGTGGCCGATGCCTTGGGCATCCCATTCTACGTGGCCGACGCCGAGGAGCTGTTTCGCGAGCGCGTGGTCCAGCCCTTCGTCAAGGGCTACCTGGAGGGCCGGACGCCCGTCCCGTGCGTGGCCTGCAATGAGGACGTGAAATTCGGCTTTCTGCTCAAGCGCGCCCGCGCCTTGGGCGCGAAGCTGGCCACTGGGCACTACGCGCGCATCGCACAGGAGGGACCTCGCCTGCGGCTGCTTCGTGCCGCGGATGCGGCCAAGGACCAGAGCTACTTCCTGTTCAGCCTCTCTCAGGATGCTCTGCGCGACGTCCTCTTCCCGGTCGGGGCGCTGAGCAAGGCCGATGTGCGCGCCGTCGCCGAGCGGCGCTCGCTGCCGACCAGCCACAAGCCGGAGAGCATGGAAATTTGCTTCGTCCCGGATGGGGACTACGCCGGCTTCGTCGAGCGGGTGGCTGGTCCGCAACCGCATGGTGAGGTGGTGAATGCGGCCGGTGAAACGCTCGGCGAGCATCCCGGCATCCACCGCTTCACGGTGGGCCAGCGGCGAGGCCTGGGAGTGGCCTCGGCTGCTCCGCTCTACGTCGAGCGCATCGACGCTGGGCTCCGCCAGGTGGTGGTGGGGCCGGCCTCGGCTTTGCAGCGCGAGCGCTTCACGGTGCTCCAACCGTCCTGGGTGGACGGGTGCCCGGCGGCCGACGAAACCGTCCAGGTTCGCATACGGCACCGCCACGCCGGGGCTCCGGCCCGCGTCTCACCGCTGGCGGAGGGAAAGGTGTCGGTGGAGCTCCTGGAGCCGGTGCGAGCCGTCACGCCGGGGCAAGCGGCCGTCTTTTACCGGGGGGCCGAAGTGCTCGGAGGCGGCTGGATCGGCTAGGAAGGGCTCATGGACCGTCGCGCGGGTTGGATTATTGGCATCATCTTCGGAGGGCTCTTCCTCTGCCTCTTCGCCTTCCTGGCCCTCACCTGGTACGCCTTCCAGGGCGAGCGGGGGACCACCTTCAGCACCGGACCGCGGGTGGGCGTGGTGGAGGTCACCGGCGTCATCGCCGACGCGAAGAAGACGCTGAAGGAGCTGCGCGACTTTGCCGAGGCGGATTCCATCAAGGCCATCGTCCTCCGGGTGGACAGCCCGGGCGGCGCAGTCGCTCCCTCGCAGGAGATTTACGAGGCGGTGCGCAAGCTCCACGGGAAGAAGCACGTGGTGGTGTCCATGGGCTCCATCGCGGCCTCCGGCGGCTTCTACATCGCCTGCGCTGCGGAGAAAGTCTTCGCTGACCCCGGCACGCTGACCGGTTCCATCGGCGTCATCTTCAACTTCTACAATGTCCAGGGCCTGCTCAAGTGGGCCGGTGTCCAGGTGTCGCCGCTGACCGCCGGGAAGATGAAGGACGCCGGCAGTCCGTACCGGGAGATGACGCCCGAGGAGCGCGCTTACTTCAAGGGGGTGCTCGATGACGTGCACGACCAATTCATCG
Source organism: Myxococcaceae bacterium (assembly GCA_052147975.1). Taxonomy (GTDB): domain Bacteria; phylum Myxococcota; class Myxococcia; order Myxococcales; family Myxococcaceae; genus JADGRA01. The sequence continues at coordinate 573 of JBKQJL010000028.1, read as the reverse complement.
AGGCGGTGGCCAAGGGGCGCAGCCTGAGCGTGGAGCAGGTGAAACCCGTTGCCGATGGGCGTGTCTTCACCGGACGGCAAGCCAAGGAGCTCAAGCTGGTGGACGAGATGGGCGGCCTTGAGGATGCGGTGGCGGAGGCCGGCCGGATGGGCGGCATCAAAGGCCAGCCGAAGATGGAATACCCGCGCAAAGACCGCCGCGTTTTCGCCGAGCTCTTCGGTGACGACGCCCAGAGTCTCTTCGAGGGCGCCGCGGCGCGGGTGGAGGAGCTGGTGGGCAGTGCCGGCCTGCAAGCCCGCATGGTTGGCCCAGCGGCCGAGTCGCGCTGACGATGGAGCACCTCTGGGCACCATGGCGGCGGGACTTCGTCACCGGTGCAAAGCCGGAGGGCTGCATCTTCTGCCGTTTTTTCGAGGAAACCAGCAGCGGGGAGGACCGTCGAAACCTGGTGCTGGGACGGACCGAGCACTCCTTCGTGGTGCTCAACAAATTCCCCTACAACAACGGGCACTTGATGGTGGTGCCCAAGCGCCACCTCGGGGACTTTACCCAGCTGACCGAGGCAGAGCTGCT
>JBKQJL010000027.1:0-4739 GCA_052147975.1 Myxococcaceae bacterium | reverse complement strand
GCCCTGGGCTCCCGGCCCTTTGACGCCAGCCCTGAGGAGGCCCAAGCCCAAACGCCATGAATGTGCTCGTGCTTCACGGACCCAACCTCGACCTCCTCGGGCGCCGCCCCGGCGACGAGCCCTCGCTGTCCCTGCCGGCCTTGGACCGACGAATGGCCGAGCGGGCCCGGCGCCTCGGACTCAGCGTGCGCAGCCTCCACAGCAACCACGAGGGCGCCCTCCTCGACGCGCTCCGCAACCCCGGCGCCTGGGCCGACGCGGTGGTGCTTTCCCCGGGCCTGTTGGCCCTCACCTCCCACGTGCTGCGCGAGGCGGTGGCGGCGGCCGGGCTGCCGGTGGTGGAGGTGCACCTGCACGACGCCTCGGGCAAGGCCTCGGTGCGCCGTCACTCGTTGCTCAAGGACGTCTGTGTGGCGCGGGTGGTGGGCGAGGGCCCGGACGGCTACCTCCACGCGCTCGAGCGCCTCGCCTCCGGCGTCGGTGCGGTGACGGCACGCCCGGCCGGAGGCAAGGAGCCGCTCGGCCGACGGCCCGCGCCGGCGGCCCCCTCGCCGCCCGCGGGCCGGCCAGTGGCCAAGACGCTGGGGCGCCGGGGGCCGGCGCAAAGCGCTCGCGCCGGCTCCGCCCCCTCGGGGCGCGCTGTGGAGGCGGGCGTCCTCAGTCGGGCCACGCTGCGCGCGCGCATTGCCGAGCGTCTGGCCGGGCGCCTCACGGCCGCCGGCCTCGCCACCTGGGCCCGTGGCCAGTGGCTCGAGCTGCAGCGCGGGGCGCCGGCGGAGAGCGGCCAGCGCGAGCTGTTGGAGGAGACGCTGCAGCAGCTGCTGCTTGGGGTGCAGAAGCCGTCCCGTCTCGGCGACGAGCAGCTGGTGGAGCTGATGACGGCGCTGGACGGATGACGGCCCGGGCGCTGGCCATCGAGGTGCTTTCGCGCGTCGAGGCCACCGACGCCTGGTTGACGCCGGTGCTGGACGCGCGTCTCTCCGAGTCGCCGCTGCGGGACGCGCGCGACGCGGCCCTGGTGACGGAGCTCTGCTACGGCACCACCCGGCGCCGGTTGGCGCTGGACTACGCCTTGGCCAGCGTCAGCGACCGCCGGCTGGCCACTCTCGAGGACAGGGTGCTGGCGGCGCTGCGGGTGGGGGCCTACCAACTCTTCTACACCCGGGTGGCGCCCCGAGCGGCGGTGGCGGAGACGGTGGAAGCCATTAAGGAGCTCGGGCTGGCGCGCGCCTCGGGCTTCGTCAACGCCGTGTTGCGGAAGCTTTCGGCGCTGTCCGAGCAGCCGCTGCCGCCGGGCGAGCCACTGGCCAGCTACCTCTCCGTCCGCGAAAGCCACCCCCCCTGGCTGGTGGAGCGCTGGCTCGGCGCCTGGGGGGAAGCGCGCACCCTGGCCATGCTGGCGGCGGACAACCAGGTGCCGGCCCTGGTGCTGCGCTGTAACTCCACCCGCACCAGCCGAGAGGCGCTGTTGGCGCTGTTGGCCGAGGCGGGGCTCGAGCCGCAGCCCACCTCCTGCGCCCCCTCGGGCGTCGTCCTGCAGGCCCAGGGCCGGGTGGAGTCGCTGTTGGGCTTCAGTGAGGGGCTGTGGCAGGTGCAGGACGAGGCGGCGCAGCTGGTGGTGCACTACGCCGAGGTGCCGAGCGGGGCGCGGGTGCTGGACGTGTGCGCGGCCCCCGGCGGGAAAACCTGCCAGCTGGCCGAGCGCAACCCGGTGGTGGCGCTCGAGCTGCACGCTCGGAAGCTGGAGGGCATTCGTGCCGAGGCGGCCCGTCTCGGGCTCACGTCCCGCATCAGCCTGCGCGCGCACGACGCCACCCACCCGTTGCCGGCGGACTTGGGGGCCTTCGACGTGGTGCTGCTGGACGCGCCCTGCTCGGGACTGGGAACGCTGCGGCGAAACCCGGAGCTGCGCTACCGCCGCGCGCCGGAGGACATTGCCAGGCTGGCTGCGCTGCAGCGCCAGCTTTTGGAGCGGGCCCAGGCAGCCGTGCCCCAGGGCGGCCTGTTGGTGTACGCGGTGTGCTCGACGGAGCCGGAGGAAGGGCCCCAGCAGCTGGCGCAGTTTCTCCAGGCCTTCCCCGACTTCCGCCTCGCCCCGCCACAGGGGCCGGTGGCGCGGGCCTGTCCGTTGGAGGAGGGCTGTCTGCGGACGTTGCCCGGGCCGGAGGGGCGCGATGGCTTCTTCGCCGCGCGGCTGCGGCGCGGCTGACGTCGCCTTTCCCGAGAGGCGGGCTGCTGTTTCGCCTATTCCTCCCCGCCCCGGCAGGGGCAGACTGTTGCCCCCGCGGCCGTCGGTTGCCGCCCCAAGGAGCCACCGTCATGCGACTCGTTCTTCTCTGCCTCACCCTTGCGGCCGTCCCGTCACTGGCCGGGGACTTTGAGGGCGTCATCATCGGCAAGCCGGTGGTGAGCGGCACCAACCCGGCGGCCCTCAACTCCATGAAGATGTACCTCTCTCCGGCCGGCTTCCGGGTGGAGGCCTCGGGGCAGAAGCCGGGGCCGGGGGGCGCCCCCTTTCAGATGACCATGCTGTGGCGGGCCGCCGACCCTGGCGTCACCTACCTCCTCAACGACGCGTCCAAGGCCTACATGAAGCACGACATCTCCAAGGCCAAGGCCGGCGCCGAGACGCAGGCTCCGAAGGTGGAGAAGCTCGGCAGGACGACGTACCTCGGCCATTCGGTGGAGCGGGTGAAGGTGACGTTTGCCAACAACCGGTCGTCGGAGTTGTGGATTGACACGTCGTTGCGCTTTCCGTCAGCGGCGCTGGCCGCCTTCGGCCAGGAACAAGGCCACAACAGCGCCTGGCAAGCGCTCGAGAAGGCCGGCGTCAGCGGCATTCCACTGAAGGAGCTCAACGTGCAGGCGGGCCACACTGACCAGTCGACAGCCTCCGGCTGGGAGGCCACCAGCGTGGAGAAGCAGAGCCTCCCGGCGTCGATGTTTCAGGTCCCGGCCGACTTTCGCGAAACCAAGGACCCACTCGACTTGGCCGCTCCCGGCCAGCAGGCGGCGCTCAAGAAGCAGCGGGACGAGGCGCTCAAAAACATGACGCCGGAGCAGCGCGCGAAATTCGAAGAGATGATGAAGAAGTACGGCCAGTAGCAAGGCCGAAGCGTCCGCTTTCCCCCCCTGTGCGCGCCGCCCTCTTTCTCGGCTTGACGTTGACGGCGCTTCCCGCCCTGGCCGCCGAATTCGAGGGCGTGCTGGAGATGAAAATTGTCACCGACGCGACGGCCAAGGCCGGCTGGACCGGCGGCACGGTGCGCATTTTCGTGAGCAAGGCCGGGCTCCGCTCGGAGCTCTCGGCGCAGACCGCGGCCAAGCCCTTCCAGATGGTGTCGCTGGTGCGGGCCAGCGAGCCCAACGTCACCTACACCCTCGACGCAGCCAACAAGACGTACCAGAAATTCGACAACGCCAGCCCGGCCGAGGCGTCCGGCTCGGCCCCGGCGACGCTCAAGCGGCTGGGGACGGCCACCTTGCTCGGTCGGCCGGTGCAGCACGTGCTGCTCACCTCGGCGGCCAAGGGAAAGGAAGAGGAGCTGTGGATTGACACCTCGCTCGTGCCGCCGGCCCGCTTCGTCTCGGCCTTCGACCGAAACGGCGGCGACGACTGGTGGAGCGCGCTCAAGGCGGCGGGGCTGCAGGGGCTGCCGTTGAAAATGGTGTTCCGCTCCACCACCAAAGGGAGCCCGGAGACCGGCGTCGAGGCGCTCAAGGTGGAGCCCAAGCACCTGCCGGACTCCACCTTCGAGATTCCGGCTGGCTACCGCGAGGCGAAGGGCCCACTCGACGGCGCCGCCCAGTAGTCCACTCCAGTTGGCCCCCCGGGGGGACCCTCAGTCCTCGCTTTCGCCGGCGGCCGCCTTGAAGGCGTCGAGCACCGACTGGGCAGCGCGGTCCAGGTACTTGCCCTTGCGGATGAGGATGCCAATGGGGCGCGAAATGGTGCCCTCGGCAAAGGGTTTGGCCACCAGCGTGCCGTTGGCCACCTCGTGCTGGACACAGGCCAGGGGCAGCACGGCGGCCCCCAGCCCCAGCTCGACGGCGCGCTTGATGGTCTCCACGTTGTCCATCTCCATCGCCGGCTCCAGCACCACGCCCTTTTCCCGGAAGACGCGCTCCAGCGCTTTCCGCGTCGGCGACTCCCGGTCAAAGGCGATGAAGGGGGTGCCGGCCAACGCCTGGATGGACACCTTGGCCTTGGAGGCGAAGGGGTGGGTGGGGGCGGAGACCACGCCCAGCCGGTCATCCCGGAAGGCGAGCACGTCCACCCCGGCCCGGGCCAGCGGGTAGGCCACCACGCCAATTTCCGCCTGGCCGAGGATGACGTCGTCATACACCTGGTCCGCCCGGCGGTAGAGCAGTCGCATATTCACTTTGGGGTGGGTGCGCAGCACGTTTTTCTGCAGCTCCTGCAGCTCGTGCAGCCCCACCGAGTAGATGGTGGAGACATTCACCGTCCCCACCACGTCCGCCGACTGCTCGCGGATTTCCATCTCCACCTCGCCGAAGCGGGTGAGAATCTCCTTGCTGCCTCGAAACAGTCGCTCGCCCGCCGGGGTGGGCGTCACCTGGCGCGCGCTGCAGCTGAGGAGCTTCTGGTGGTAGCGCGTCTCCAGTGCCCGAATTTGCTGGCTCACCGCGGACTGGGTGACGTGGTTGAGCTGCGCCGCTCGGGAGAAGGAACCCGTTCCCACCACGTCGCAGAACATCTTCAGCGACTCGAGTTGCAT
>JBKQJL010000026.1:0-52887 GCA_052147975.1 Myxococcaceae bacterium | reverse complement strand
GAGCAAGTCCTTGCGCTCGGAATGCAGAACGCCCACCACGTCGGCGCCGTCATCCATGGTGAGGTGGGGACGGCTTTGCAGGGCGCTGGTGATGTGCCGGTAGTACGTCTGGTTGTCCTCGCCTTTGATGGCGAAGACGCGAATCCCATGGTCCACCACCAGCGATGCCGCGGCGTCGTCTTGGGTGGAGAGGGGGTTGGAGGCGCACAGGGTGACGTCGGCGCCGCCGGCCTTCAGCGCAATGGCCAGGTTGGCCGTCTCGGTGGTGACGTGCAGGCAGGCCACCATGCGCAAGCCCTTGAAGGGCCGCGTCTTGGCGAAACGGTCTCGAATTTGGTGCAGCACCGGCATGCTTCGCCCGGCCCACTCGATGCGCAGGCGACCCTTCTCGGCGAGCGACAAGTCCTTCACGTCGCACTCGACGCTGGCCCCTCGGGGGGCCTTCTTCTTGAGCTGAACGACCCGGCGGGCTGGCACGGCCATGGAGGAAGCGTCCTTCGGTGCGGGGTGGAGGTGCGGCGCGCGTCCCCTGTACCGTGGGGTGCCCGGTGGGGGCAAGCCGGCCGGGGGGGAAAGCCCTGGGGGGGCAGCCCTGCTCAGCCCTCGGCGCGGCGGCGGGCGTAGAGCCGCCGGGCCTTGTGCTTGTTTCCGCACGTCGCCATGTCGCACCAGCGGCGGCTGTGGTTGCGCGTCTGGTCCAAAAACATCCAGCCGCAGCCGTCGTCAGCCGTCGCCTCGCACAGCCGCACCCGCTTCCACGCCTCGCTGGTGAGCAACTCGGCCGCCGCCAACGCCAGCCGCGGCACCACCGAGTCCTGCAGGGTGACGTCCGGGGAGCTCCACGCGCAGCCCCCTGCTGTCCAACGCAGCCGGCGCGCCGCCTGGGCCCGCTGCACCTCGGCCTCCAGTCGCGCCACCTCCTCGGCAGGCAGGGGCCGGCCCTCGACGAGAGCCAACAACAGCCGGTGCAGCAACTCGCGGAAGTCCACCGCCCGCCGCAGCGCCTCTTCCGCCCGGGCGGGGCGCGCCGCCGCCTCGTGGCGCAGGGCCTTGGCCTCGGCCTCGCTGAGGACGCCCGTCTGCCGTCCCCACAGCAGCACCTCCTCCGGCCGGCGTTTGCCGCTCACTATGTTGACGAAGTCCAGGACGGGATGACCGCCAATGAGCTCGAAGCCCTCAGCCTGGGCAGCTTTCATGGTGAGGGGACTATAACCAACAAAAGCCACTTGACAGGTTATAGAGCCGGTCGCTATAACCTCCAAAGTCAGTTTAGGAGGTTACAGCCCATGTCTCTCGCCCGCCGCTTCCGCGCCGTGTCCCCGGAGTTGCTGTTTGGCCTCTTTCACGCGCTGCTGTGGCTGCTGCTGGCCCTGGAGGTTTCGGCCGGCGTGGTGGCTCCCTTGGCCCGAGGGTTTGCCGGGCCCGCACCCCTGTGACGAAAAAGGGGAGGCGCTGCGGCGGCACAAGCGAGGGAGGGCTTTAGGTACAGCCCATGATGATGTCCGCCGCGGTGTCCCGGACGCAGCTTCCCGCGTCCAGCACCTGCACGCTTCCGGCGCTGCACACCGCCAAGTCCCCGCAGTGCACCTCCACATGGTAGGTGCACCCGCCGTCCGGAAGACTGACCGCACACAGCACCGGCGGCCCGGGCGAGCAGGCCAAGGCCAGCGCCACCCCGAGGAGACTGGCCACGGCCCAACCCGGGCGGCGAAGGCACGGCCCCGGCGGCCAGCGGGGGCCACCCGAAGGGGTGGGAGCCCCCACGGCGGGCGCTAGGCGCCCACCGCGCGCAGGTGTCGCTCGCCCACTGCCTCTCGCAGCGCGTCGCGGTGGTCGATGCGCTCCCAGGTGAAGTCCTTCTCCGGGCGCCCGAAGTGCCCGCCGGCGGCGGTCCGCTGGTAGATGGGCCGCAACAAGTCCAGGTGCTCGATAATTTCTCGCGGCTTCAGCCCAAAGGTGCGCCGCACCGCCTGGGCAATGCGTGCCTCGTCGGCCCGCGCCGTCCCGAAGGTGTCCACCATCACCGACACCGGCTCGGCCACGCCGATGGCGTACGACACCTGCACCTCGCAGCGGTCGGCCAGTCCGGCGGCCACGACGTTTTTCGCGATGTAACGGCCCATGTAGGCCGCGCTGCGGTCCACCTTGGAGGGGTCCTTCCCGCTGAAGGCGCCGCCCCCGTGGCGCCCCATCCCGCCATAGGTGTCGACAATAATTTTGCGCCCGGTGACGCCGGAGTCCCCCATTGGCCCGCCGATGACAAAACGGCCAGTGGGGTTGATGTGGTAGCGCGTCTTCCGGTCCAGCAGCCGCTTGGGAAGCGCCTTGGCGATGACGTCCTCCATCACCGCGGCGTGGATTTTCTTGTTCGACGCCTCTTCCGAGTGCTGGGTGGAGACCACCACCGTGTCGATGCGCACCGGTCGGCCGTCCACGTACTGCACCGTCACCTGGCTCTTGCCGTCGGGCCGAAGCCAGGGGTGCAGCTTGCGGCGGACCTCGGCCAGCCGGCGGGTGAGCGCGTGGGCGTAGTGGATGGGCGCCGGCATCAACTCGGCCGTCTCATTGCAGGCGTAGCCAAACATCATCCCCTGGTCCCCGGCCCCCTGCTCTTTGTTGTTGTCCACGCCTCGGGCGATGTCCTGGCTCTGTCCCTCGATGGCCACCATCACCCCACAGGTGTGGCCGTCGAAGCCCATGGTGCTGTCCGTGTAACCAATGCGGACGATGGTGCTTCGGACGATTTTGGGAATCTCCACGTAGGCCGACGTGCTGACTTCCCCGGCGACGACGCACAGCCCCGTCTTCACCAGCGTCTCCACCGCCACCCGCCCGTGGAGGTCCTGGGCGAGGATGGCGTCGAGCACCCCGTCACTAATTTGGTCTGCGACTTTGTCCGGGTGGCCCTCAGTCACAGACTCTGAGGTGAAGAGGAAGTCCTTCGGCATGGTGTGCTCCGCAAAAATGAGGCGCGGCACACTATGCAGGCGCCCGGTGGCGCGTCAAACCGAGGGGCGGGGCGGCCTCAGCGAGGCTGCCCGGGGGGAGCCCGCACCACCAGCACCGCCTCTTCCTGCAGCGGCAGCGGGTCCGCCGTCAGCAACGCCCGAAGCACGTCCGCCGGGAGGATGCGCGGGCGGAGCCGTTTCCAGCGAGACACCGGCTCGAGCCCCTGGGCCAGCGCTGGCGACAGGGCTTCGAAGTCCTGGACGGGAAGGACGGCGGCGGCCCCCTGGGCCACCGCCGCGTCCGTCTCCGCGGCGTCATTCACCCGGTGCACCACCCGGCGCACGAGCAACTCGTACAGCCCGGGGTCCTGCCGAAAAATAACCACCGGCCGCTCTCCGGCGGCCGCCCAGGCCGCTTCCGGCACCGGGGGCGGGTTGACGACGGGCAGCACCAAGGCCAGGGCCAGCACCGCCGCTCCGGCAAAGCCCACCGCCGCCGCGTCCACCCGAAGCCGCCACAGCGCCACCGACGCCACCACCAACAGCACCGCCATCCCCCCGAGGCCGAGACGCGCCCCCACCGGGAAGGGCATGCGCAACAGCAGCAACGGCACCGCCGTCAACAGTGCGAAGAAGGCCGCGGTGCCCCGGGCCGCTGCCCGGTGCGGCATGTCCGGGACGGCTGCCAACAACAGGAGCGGCAACAGGCACGGGACGACGTAGTGGGACTGCTTCAGCCCAGGCAGCGAGAAGACCAGCAGCACCGCGGCCAGCCACACCCCGCTGAGCAGTCGCAAGCCCGGGGGCACGCGGCGCCACTGCACCAGGCCCACCCAAGGGAGCGCCAAGAGGCCCAAGACGAGCAGCAGCCAGGCCTCGTCGCGCAGCGTCCAGGGGACGGAGAATTTTCCGAAATTCTCCACCAGGATGAAGCGCTGCCAGAAGTGTGAGCCGTACTGGCCCACCATCAGCAAAAACCAGGGAGCGCTCACCGCCAGCGCCAGGGCGAGGGCCGCCAGGCCCCAGGGGCTGCGCAACAGCGACGGCGCCCGGAGAGCCACCAGCACGCCGGCAATGCCGAATACCAAGAGTGGCCCCACTGGACCCTTCAGCAAGGCGGACAGGCCGGCCGCCAAGCCGACGGTGAGAAACAGCCGGGGGCGGCGCTCCTCGGCCGCCACCCACGCCGCCTCCACCCCCAGCGCCAGAGCGAGCGCCAGCGGAACGTCCATCATCGCCAGACGGCCATACCGAAGAAGGCCAATGCAGGTGCCGAGCAGGAGGACGGCCCTGGCCCAGGCCGCCTCTCCGGCAAAGCGGCGGGCCAGGCGCCCGGCCAGCAGGGCCAACAGGAGCGCGCACACCGCCACCGGCAGCCGCGCCGCCCAGAGGTGGGGGCCGAAGAGGCGCAGACAGGCGGCGGACGCCCAGTACAGCAGGGGGGGCTTGGTGAAGTCCGGTTGCCCCTCCAGCGTGGGGGTCATCCAGGTGCCTTGCGCCTGCATCTCGTTGGCCAGCGACAGGTAGAGCCGCTCATCTGGGTGGGTGCCACCGGAGGGAGAGCCGAGGCCCGCCGTCAGCACGGCCGCCACCACGGCCAGCGGCACCACGCGACTGAGCGTCCAGAGGCGCCACGTCGGCGTCGCGGCACGCTGCTCTGCCAGCAAGGGGACCGAGGAGGGTTGTGCAATCATCATCGGACAGCCGGCCCCGTCCAACGGGGCCGGTACAGCGCGCACTCCCTCCCATGCTGTAGCACAGCCCACCGTGCGCGGTCGCCCACTTCGGGCGTCAAACGGGCAGCTCGGCCAACCCCATCCGGCGGACCGTCTCGTCGAGCAAACGCTCAATCTCCTCGGCCGTGGACAGCCGCATGGCCTCCTCCAGCGCCTGGCGGGCCTCGGCCCGGCTCAGCCGGCGGATGCGCTGTTTGATGACCGGAATTTGGCCGGCCGTCATGGACAACTCGTCCAGCCCCAGCGCCAACAGCACCAGCGTGTAGCGCGGGTCACCGGCCATCTCCCCGCACATGGAGACGGGGATTCCAGCCGCCCGTGCCGCGGCGAGGATGTGCTCCAAGGCGCGTAGCACCGAGAGGTGGAGCGGCTTGTAGAGGTAGGCCACCTCGCGGTTTTGCCGGTCGATGGCGAGCGTGTACTGGATGAGGTCATTGGTGCCGATGCTGAAAAAGTCGGCTTCGGTGGCCAGCCGGTCCGCCAGCCAAGCAGCGCTCGGCGTCTCGACCATGATGCCCACCGGAAAGCGCCCTCCCAAGGGGACGCCCTCGCGGCCGAGCTCGCTCCGACAGGCTTCCAGCTCGCTGCGGGCCTCCCGCAACTCGGACATCCCGGAGATGAGTGGAAACATCACCCGGAGGTTCCCGTGGACGCTCGCCCGCAGCAGCGCGCGCAGCTGGGTGCGGAAGAGGTCCCGTCGAGCAAGGCAATAGCGGATGGCCCTCAGGCCCATGGCTGGGTTGGGCTCCCGCTCCCAGCGCCGGTTGCCGGGCACCTTGTCCCCCCCCAGGTCCAAGGTGCGGATGGTGACCGGCCGGTCCCCCATGGCCTCGAGCACGGTGCGGTAGCAGGCGTAGTGCTCGTCCTCGCTGGGCGGCTCAGAGCGGTCGAGGAAGAGAAACTCGGTGCGGTACAGCCCGATGCCCTCGGCTCCGTGGTCGAGCAAGGAGGGCAGCTCCTCCAGAAACTCGATGTTTCCGAAGAGCCGGACGCGTGCCCCGTCGGTGCTCACCGCCGGCAGCTCCCGGAGCGCCAGCGTCTGCTGCTCCAGCTCCGCCCAGCGCGCGCGCGCCACCTCGAAGCCCTTCAACGCCTCCGGGCGGGGGTTGACCAGCACCAGCCCTCCGGTGCCGTCCACCGCCACCAAGTCCCCCGGGGAGATGGTCTCGCTGGCACGCACCGCCCCCACCACCGCCGGGGTGGCCCGGGCGCGCGCCACAATTGCGGTGTGGCTGGTTTGGCTGCCCACGTCGGTGACGAAGGCCAGCACCCGGCCGGTGCGCGCCAGCATCGCCGCGTCGGCAGGAGGCAAGTCGTGCGCCACCACCACCGAGCCCTCGGGGACTTCCACCGCCACGTCCACCACCTGGCCCATGAGGTTGCGCACCACCCGGTCGGCGACGAAGTCGACGTCGGCCCGCCGCTCCCGGAAGTACTCGTCGGCAATGTTGTCGAAGGCGTGCTTGAGCTTGCGCGTCACCCGGCGCACCGCCCACTCGGCGTTGATGCGGTCGGCGGCAATGACTCGGTTCACCTCGTCGAGAAGCATGGGGTCCCGGAGCATCAACCGGTGGGCCTCCAGGATGAGGGCGTGGTCCTTGCCGTCGCTGCGCTCGAGCTGCTCCTTCAGCTCCTGCAGCTGATGGTCGGAGAGGTCGATGGCCGTCTTCATCCGCATGAGCTCCGGCTCCACCTCCGGGTCCGAGATGCGCAGCTTGGGGGTGCGCAGCCGGCGGCGGTCGAGCACGAAGGCGCGACCGAGGCTGAAGCCGGGGCTGGCGCCGATGCCGTGGATGGTGCAGCTCGGTGTGGCTTGCTCGCTCATCGGCCTTCCCCGAAGCGGTGGGCAATCAGCTGCCCGAGCTCCTGCAGGCACTCCCGCGCCCGCTCTCCGGAGCAGGTAATTTTCACCCGCATGCCCTGGGCCGCGGCCAGCATCAACACCCCCATGATGGACTTGCCATTGACCGTCTGTCCTTCGCACTCGAGCTGGACGTCACAGGGGTACTTGTTGGTGGCCTGGACGAGCTGAGCTGCGGCCCGCGCGTGCAGGCCCAACTCGTTCACAATCTCGTACTCACCCTCCACCACTTCCGCCATTCGGCCTCCGGTTGGGCCCCTTCCGGGCCGAGCAGCTTACAGGAAGGCGCCGGCCACGCCGGCCAGGAGCCCCGCCACCACCAACAGCAAGTAGGTCGACACCCCCCGCGCCACCAGCCCATAGGCCAGTCCCCCAAAGCCGAGACAGCCCACCGCCAACAACGGCCCCGTCCAGCCGCCCTGCTGGGTGCCAAACTGCAGGGCCAGCCAGGCGGCGATGCCGCCGGCGCAGGCCGCCGCCACCCCCCGCAGCCGTGCCCCCCACAACGGCAGGTGCTCCTGGGCGATGCCCTCCACCAGTCGGTCCCCGAAGTGCACGCCCAGGCGAAACAGTTTGATGCGGAGCGCGAAGTGGACGCAGTTGTACAGCACGACGAACAGCAGCGCGGCCCAGGCCCCCAGCGCCGGCACCAGGGCGCAGCACAGCGCCCCCACCGCCGGCTTGAGGGACAGCCAGAAAAAGCCGTCTCCCAGGGCGGCCAAGGGCCCCATCAACGCCTGCTTGAAGGCCTCCACCCGCTCTGGCCCCTCCTCGCCGCGGGCAATGCGCTCCTCGTGGTAGAGGACGCCGCCGACGATGGCCGCCGCCACGTAGGGGTGGGTGTTGAAGGGGCGCAAGTGCCGCTCCACCGCCGCCCGCCGGGCCTCGGGGTCCGCGTACAACCAGCGCAGCGCCGGGTACAGCGCCCAGGCCAAGCCGAGATTCTGCATTCCCTTGGGATTCCAGCTCGCTTGCAGAAACAGCGAGCGCCGGAAGACGCGCCAACGGATGCTTCGGGGAAGGCTGGTGCCGGAGCCCTTCACCGTCGCAACCAATTGGAGGCCAGCATTCCAAGCACCACCGAGGCGCCGGCCAGCGTGGCCCACAGCCCGCCCCGCTGGGCGTGGCTCGCCCGCGCCGCAAGCGCCGCCGCCACGCAGGCCATGGCCGGGAAGGCCCAGGCCAGTCCCCGCAGCGCCGAGAGCGGTAGGGCGTGCACCAGCGGGCTCAAGGCAAAGCCGAGCAACGCGCAGCCGGCGGTGAGCACGCCAAACACCGCCACGTAGGGCAGCGGCCCGTAGCCATGCAGCCGCACCGCCCGCTCCAGCTCGCCCTGTCGGGCCAGCTGCAGGGCCCGGTCGGCCAGGCCCGAGGAGACGTTTTCCAGGCGGCGCTCCACGGTGCGCCCCAGCAGCCCCAGGCCGGCGAACAACAACAGCGCCACGGCCCACAGCGCCGGGGTGCCCCCACCGCCCTCGCCGCTGGCCATGCAGGCCGAGGCGGCGGTGGTGCCGCAGGCGGCGAGCGTCTCATTCTCGGGAAGGGCGGCCCCCAGCGCCGCCGAGCCGAGGTGGAACAGCTCGAGCAGCATGCCGATGTAGAGGCCCGTCTCCAGCTCGCCGAGCAACAGGCCCATGCCCGTGGCCGCCACCAAGGGACGGCTAAACATCGCCTGCAGGAAGGCCCGCCGCTCGAGGGCCAGCAGGCCACCCCACCCGCCCGCGAGGGCCACATCCTCCCAGTGCACCACCATGGCTGGGGCGGCGGCTTAACCCTTCTCGAAGCGCTCGGCCATCTCCGCGAAGCCGATGGGCCGGTCGGTCGGCACCCCCCGCGCCTCGAGCTCGACGCCGCTCCCCGCCAGGGCCCGCAGCTGCTCGAGCTCCTCGGCGCTCAGGTACACCGAGGCCGAGACCGGGCGCCGGCCGGAGGCGTGGTGGACGTTGCCCAGCGTCACCCGGCGCAGGGACAGCCCGCGGCTACGGGCCCGCATCAGCGCGGCCACGTCCCGCACCAACAACAGCGTCCGGACGGCGTCCTGCTCCAAGCGGGCGAAGGGCACCTCGTCGAGCCGAAAAATATCGACTTCCACCGCGGGAGGGACGGCCAGCCCCATGGCCGCCCGCATCAGCGGGCTGTCGGCCGCCTCGTCGTCGGCCACCACCACCCGGGCGACTTTCAGCGCCGGCAGCCAGGCCTCCACCACCTGTCCGTGGATGAGACGGCTGTCGATGCGGACGTAAGAAATCAACCTGCCCCCTTCGGTGCGCGGGCCCGGACCCTAGAGAGACGCACTGACGCCGGCGGCCATTCACACTTCCCCCGCGGCACACCGCCACCGGCCCCCTGTGGGCCAGCCCTCGGCCCCGGCTAGGACCGACCGGGCACGTTTCCTGAGGCGGCCGCCGCCGCGCGGGCCGCCGCGGCCCGGAGCTGCTCGGAGGCACAGGTGATGTTTTTCTGCGTGTACGCCGCCAGGGTGAGGGCCAGCTCGGCCAGTGGCAGGTGCTCCTTCCGGAGCGAGGCCGCCTTGAGCAGCATGGGCAAATTCACACCGGCCAGCACCTCCAGGTGCTCGCGGTGCAACAGCATCAACGACTCCTTGCAGGGCGTCCCGCCGAAGAGGTCGGCCAGCACCAGCACCCCCTCGCCAGCGTCGAGGTCGTGGACGGCCTCCCGCATTTTTTGCCGGATGACCTCCGGCGTGCTCCCCGGCTCGATGCCGACCGTCTTGATGCCGGGAATCGGACCGACGATTTGCTCGGCGGTCGCCACCAATTCCTCGGCGAGACGTCCATGGGCTGCAACCACGAGCCCGACCATTTCCTTCACCTCTTCCCGACCCCGGGCGCGCCATTACTCCCGTGGCGCTTGGGCCGCAAGCCTGCTCTCCACTACATAACGCACGTCCGCCGGCCTCGCCGACCCCTCCCTAGGGGGTGGCTCAGGGCTGACCCCCTTCGGTGGGACGGCCCTCATTCCTTGTCCATGTCGCGGTGCTGCGCCCGGATTCGAGGGAAGAGGCCCCCCAGCCGCTTCAGTAACTCCTCGACCAGCGCCACCGAGCGGTGCTTGCCGCCGGTGCAGCCCAGGCCCACGGTGACGTAGGCCTTCCCCTCGCGCTGGTAACGGGGAAAGAGAAACTCGCACAGCGACTGCACCCGGTCGAGAAATTCGCGCGCGCCGTCCGCCTCCAGCACGTAGCGGCTGACGCGGGGGTCAAGGCCGGTCAGGCCCTTCAGCTCCGGGACGAAGTAGGGGTTGGGGAGAAAGCGCAAGTCGAGCACCAGGTCGGCCTGGGGCGGCACTCCGTAGCGGTACCCGAAGGAGAGCAGAGTGAGGTTGGGCTCGCCCTTCCCCTCCTCCGCGAAGCGGGCCTGGACGTCGCGCTTCAACTCGTGGACGGTGAGGCCCGAGGTGTCGATGACCAGGTCGGCCATCAGCCGGAGCTCGTGCAGCATGCGGCGCTCCCGCTGCAGCCCCTCGGCCACCGTGCCCTCCGGGGCAAGCGGGTGGCGCCGGCGCGTCTCGCTGAAGCGGCGCTGAAGGCCCTCGTCGCTGGCATCCAAAAAGAGCACCGCCACCTGGTGCCCCTCTCGTCGCAGGTCGGCCAGCACCCGCGGCGCTTCGGCCAACATGGTGCCTTCCCGGGCGTCGATGACCAGCCCCAACCGGGTGGCGCTGCCGCTCAGCTCGGCCAGCTCGGTGAGCCGGGGCAGCAGCAACACTGGCAAATTGTCGATGCAGAAGTAGCCAGCGTCTTCCAGCGCGCGGATGGCGGTGCTCTTGCCCGAGCCGGACATGCCGGTGAGCACGACAATCCGCTTGCTCTCCTCGCTCACTCGACCTCGTCACCCAACGGCCGACGCATGGCCCCGGCGGCGATGGCCCGGTTGAGGCGCTCGGCGAAGTCCCGGGCCGAATGGTGCCCCTGCAGCTTCAACAGATGGTTGCGCGAGGCGACCTCGATGAGGGTGGTGAGGTTTCGCCCCGGACGCACCGGCAGCGTGGAGAGCGGCAAGTCCACCCCCAGCACGCTGAAGAAACGGTCCTTGAGGCCGAGCCGGTCGTACTCCTGCTCCGGGTCCCACTCCACCAGCTCGATGACCAGCTCGACCTTCTTCCGGTCGCGCACCGCGGCCACCCCAAAGAGGTCTTTGATGTTGATGATGCCCAGGCCGCGAATCTCCATGTGGTGCTTGATGACCGGATTGCCGACGCCATGGACCGTCCCGGCCCGGCGCTTGGTGACCTCGACAATGTCATCGGCCACCAAGCGGTGTCCGCGCATGATGAGGTCGAGCGCAATTTCGCTCTTGCCAATCCCGCTCTTGCCGAGCAGGAGAATCCCCACGCCGAAGACGTCCATCAAGACGCCATGCAGGCTGGTGGCGTCGGTCAGCGCCTCCTCCAGAAAGGCGCTCACCTTCTCGATGAAGACGGACGACATGAGCGGCGTCTTCATCAGCGGCAGTCCCGTCTTCTGACAGGCTTCGACCAGCGGCGGGGGCGCCGGCAAGTCCTTGGTCACCACCACGCAGGCAATCTCGGTGTCCGAGAGGATTTTCTCCAGGGAGGCCTGCTGTTCCTCCAAGGTGAGCGTCTCGAGGTAGCTGACCTCGGTGTTGCCGAACACCTGAACCCGCTCCGGGTGGAGGTGCTCGGTGAAGCCGGCCAGCGCCAGCCCCGGTTTCTGGATGCGCGGGCTGGAAATGCGCCGGTCGAGCCCCTCCGCACCGGCGACGAGCGTGAGCTGCAGGCCGAAGTCCCTGTCCTCCAGCAGCCGCGAAATCTTGATGGAGCCCATGCCCTGGTCCGTGAGTTAATCACGAGCGCCCCTCTCCGTGCCTCCTGCTCCGTCCTTAGCGCCGCCATGGACTGCCGAGCGCACGGCCGCGCTCGTGCTTTGGACCGCCCTGGCGGTGGGCGCCGCCCTCCGGGGCTACCTCGCCCTCACCGACGCCGGCATCTACTGGCCGGACGAAATTTACCAGTCGCTCGAGCCGGCCCACCGACTGGTGTGGGGGCGGGGCCTGGTGGCCTGGGAATTCCTCGAAGGGGCCCGGCCCTGGACGCTGCCTGGCCTGGTGGCCGCCTTCTGGGCACCGCTTCGCCTTTTTGGCGTCTCCAGCCCGGCCGTCTACGTCCCGGCGGTGAAGCTGCTCTTCGCCGCGGTGGGAGTGGCCACCGCCTGGGCCGCCGCCAGGCTGGCCCGCGCGCTCGGGGCCCAGGCGCTGCCCGCCGCGGCGGCCGGGGCGCTTTGGGCGCTGGCCGCGCCGGCCATTTACTTCGCGCCCCGCGGCCTCTCCGAGCCCCTGTCCGCCCTGCCCCTGACGCTGGGGCTTGCCTGGGCCTGGCCATGCGGCGCCTCGCGCCGCTCGCGGCTGCTGGGAGCGGCGCTGCTCGGCCTGGCCGTGCTGCTCAGGCTTCAGGACGCGGTGGTGTGCCTGGCGCTGTTGGTGGCCCTTTTGGGCAGGGGAGAGCGCCGGGCCGCGGCCGACGTCCTGGGCGTCTTCGCCCTCGCCGCGCTGGCGCTCGGCGCACTGGACTGGGCCAGCTGGGGCCAGCCTTTCCAGTCGGCCGTGGTGTACCTGCGCTTCAACCTGCTGGAAGGCGGAGGCCGCGCCTGGGGCACCGCCGAGGCCAGCTACTACCTCCGGGTGCTGTGGCGCTCCATGCCGGCGGTGACGGCGGTGCTGGGGGTGGGCCTTCTGTTGGCCGTCCGGAGGGCACCCGGGCTGTGCGCGCTGGTGGTGGGCTTCGTGCTGCTTCACTCCTGGGTGCCGCACAAGGAGTTACGCTTCATTCTTCCGGTGCTTCCGGCCTGGGCTGCACTGGCCGGCCTGGGGATGGACAGCGCCGAGCGCTGGGTGGCCGCTCGACGCCCGCGCCTGGCCGGTTGGGTGGTGGCTCCTGCGCTGCTGGCGGCAGCGGGCTCGGCGGCGCGCTTTCACCAGCTCACCTTCGGAGAGCTCGGCGCCTATGAAACCCTCAAGCCCCGGGCCAGCGCCTACCAGGACTTTGCCGACGTCAACCGCTTGCTCACTGCCGCCGGTGCCCTGCCGGACTTGTGCGGCCTCAAAGTCGAGGCGGTGCACCTCGCCTGGACCGGGGGCTACACCTACTTCCACCGGGACGCCCGTCTCTACTCTCATCTCGGGCCACCCCGGGGCGAGGGCAAGTACAATTACGTGCTGAGCGTGCCGCGTGCCGTGCTGCCGGGCTCGGTGCGCGCGTCGGCCGGGCCCTACGTGCTGGCGCAGCTTTTCTCCGGGCCCTGTGCGCCGGACCCCGCTTTCTCCTGGCGACTGCCCTAAACTGCACCCGAGGGGAGCGGAGGTGCGACGCCCATGGCCGACTGCCTGTTCTGCAACATTGTGGCGGGGAAAGTCCCGGCCAACGTCGTCTACCGGGACGCGCATTGCATCGGCTTTGACGACATCTACCCGGTGGCCCCGGTGCACGTCCTCTTCGTCCCGAAGCGGCACATCATCAGCGTCAGCACCCTCACCGAGGCGGACGGCGAGGCGGCCGGCCAGCTGCTGCTGGCGGCGGCCACCTACGCCCGGCAGAAGGGCATCGAGCAGTCCGGCTACCGGGTGGTGGCCAACGTCGGCCCGGACGCCGGGCAGAGTGTCTTCCACCTGCACCTGCACCTCCTCGGCGGAAAGCCCCTCCATGCCGCCGCCGACACCGGGCGCGGGGACTAAACACGAAAAAAAGCCCCCTTCTGCCCCGGGGCTCCTCTTTTGCACGGCACAACCCACTGGCCGGCAAGCCCGCTGCTCGGCTATGTGGCAGCTGACGCCTATGACGCCCGCCCTGCCTCGTCTTTTTCTCCTCGGAGTGGTCGCTCTCGCCGCCGGCTGCTACTCCTACGCCGAGCCGTCGCTGCCTCGAAACACCGAGCCCGTGACGCAGCGGGCGCGGCAAATGGCGGCCTCCGGCTTGGACATGGCCAACACCGGGCCGGGCCGCTACCAGCGCAGCGGCATGTCCGGCACCACCTCCGACGTCGACGACGACGAGGCGAAGCAGTTGCAGCTGGGCATGCCGGCGCTGGCCTACGCCGAAGGCCTGGGCGGCCCGGGCGCCGGAAGCACGCTTCCGCAGGCGGACCTGGACGCGCCCGACGAGTTGCGCAACGCGCCGGCGCCGGGCGTGGTGTTCCGCCCGTCGGACCACTACTTCATCAACGGCGTGGACACCGGGCCCAGCACCGACGCCATGCCCGGCACCGGTGGCCCGGCCAAGTTGAAGCAGCTGCAGGGCGCCCAGCTGCGGGAGTTGAAGGCGGCGCAGTTGACGGAGCCGCCGGCGGCGCCAGCCCCCCAGCCCAAGCGAAAGTGACGGCCGGGCTGGGCACAAACCGCCCTGGGGTTGACTGAAAGCGGTTGGCTTTCAGCCGGCCGGTGGCCGCCTCATCCACCGAAGTGCACCGGGACGAGGAAGCAGCCCTCGAGGCCCGCCAGCGGCTCGGCCCCCGGCACCACGCACTCCAGGGCAGAGCGGTCCAAGAGGGGAGAGCCAGAGCTGCCCTCGAGGCGAAGCGCGCTGGCCACCCCGTGGCCGTCGAGGCAGAAATGCACCGGCACCTCCCCTTGCAGGCGAAAGCGCCGGGCGGCCGCCGGGTAACAGCGCTGGGCGGCCACGGCCAGCCGCCGGTGCAACTCTCCCAGCAGCGAGGCCGTGCCCGCCGCGGCGCCCAGCGCGCCACCGGCCGCGGCCGGGCCGGCCACTTGGGCGGCCAAAATGGCCCCACCCCCGGGCGTCGGACTGTGCGCCGCGCCTGGCGCCGCGTCCGCCGCCAATACCGCCGACGGCGCCGGGGCCGGCGGCTCCAGTGGCTCCAGCGGCGACGCGGCGCGAGCCCGTGTCCCTGGCCGCCGAGGGCCGGGGTGGGCTGGCGCCCGGGCCTCCGCCGGCGGGGCGGCCAGCGTGGTGGCGGAGGCGGCGGCGGTGGCCGCCGGCCCGGTGGCCACCTCCACCAGCCGCAGCGCCAGCGGGCGGAGGGCGGAAGGGCGTTGGCCGAGAAACAGCACGCTTCCGAGGAGGGCGGCGTGCGCCAGGCCGGAGAGGGCCAGCGCCGGGACGACGCGCGGCGGGCCGCTCACGGCGTCCACCTCGGCAGAAAGGCGCGCGCCCCGTCCGGGGCGACGGCCTCCACCATGGGCAGGCCATAGAGGGCCTCCAGCCTGGGTGCGGACAGCCACTCCGCCGCCGGCCCGAGGCCCAAGACGCCCCCCTCCCGCAGGAGAAGGACATAGTCCGCAACGCTGGCCGCGAGGTTGGCGTCATGCAGCACGGCCACCGCGGCCAGTCCCCCGTCCACCCGGGCCCGGACGCGTTGCAACACGTGCACCTGGTGGTGCAAGTCAAGGAAGGCGGTGGGCTCGTCGAGAAGCAGCAACTCCGGGCCCTGGGCGAGGGCCCGGGCCAGCAGCAACAGCCGCTTCTCTCCGCCGGAGAGCTCGCCCGTCCTCCGCCCGGCGAGGTGGGCAATGCCGAGCTCCTCCAGCGCGGCGCGGGCGAGCGCCACGTCTCGCTCCGACGGCACGCCCCAGGCCCCCAGGTGGGGCGCGCGGCCCATGAGGACGAGCTCCAGCCCGGTAAAGCCAGCATCGGCCTCAAACGTCTGCGGCACCCAGGCCACGCGGCGCGACAGCGACGGCCGCTCCCAGCGGGAGGCACTTCGGCCGAAGAGGAGGACGTCTCCGTCCACCGGCGGAAGCCAGCCCAGCGAAGTCCGCAACAGGGTGCTTTTGCCGGCGCCGTTGGGGCCCAGCACCACCCACAGCGAGCCCTTGGCCACCTCGAAGGTGACGCCGGAGGCCACCGCCACCCGGCCGTAGCCGACGGCCAGCCCGCGGGCCGACAACAAGACACTCATGGCTGGGCCTGCCCGCGCTGCAGGAGAAAGAGGAAGAGGGGCCCGCCCACCACCGCCGTCACCACGCCCACCGGGAGCTCGGCGTGAAAGAGGGGAAACAACAGCCGGGTGAGGAGGTCCGAGAGGGCGAGAAACCCGGCGCCGGCGAGCGCACTGGCCGGGACGAGGAGGCGCTGGTCCGGCCCCAACACCAGCCGCAGGAGGTGGGGGACAATTAAGCCGACGAAACCCACCAGCCCGGAGAGCGCCACCGCCCCGGCCACGCTGAGGGAGGCGGCCAGCAGCACCACGGTGCGCGTGCGCTGCACCCGCACCCCGAGGGAAGCCGCCTCCTCGTCGCCCAGCGAGAGGAGGTTGAGGCGTCCGGACTGCCGCCACAGCACGCCCAAGCACACCGCCTGTAGCAGCGCCGCCCCGGCCAGCGTCCGCGGCGGCTCGTACCCGAGGCTTCCCGCCAGCCAGTAGAGAATCTCGCCCACGCGGTCCGGAGAGACGAGTGTCTTGATGCAGGTGATGGCGGCCGCCGCGAAGGCGTTGAAGACGACGCCGGTGAGCAACGCCGCGTAGGGCGAGCGCCGAGTCCGCCCCACCGCCAGCACCAGGGCCATGGCGGCCAGCGAGCCGAGGAAGGCAAACAGCGACGGCCCCACCACCGCCGTCAGCCCCACCGCCAGCGCGACGGTGGCTCCCAGCGCGGCCCCGCCGGAGACGCCGAGAATGAAGGGGTCCGCCAGGGGGTTTTTCAGCAGCCCCTGAAGGGCGCTGCCGCTGGCGGCCAGCGCCGCGCCCACCAGCGCGCCGAGGACGGCCCGGGGCACACGCAGCCGCCACAGCACCGTGGCGTCGACGGAGGCGGGGGCGGACAACGCCCGGCCGAGGGACAACGGGTACTCGCCGAGGAGGGCCGACAGCGACACCGCCGCCAGCGCAAAAACGGCCAGCGCCAAGAGAATGGCCGCGGCGCGCCCCGCAGAAAAGCGCAGCTCCGGCGCCAGCCAGGAGCGAGGGGCGAGGGCGGCGGCGCTCACCGGCCTGCCTCCGGCGCAGCCTCGGGGTGAAGCGCCAGGAAGAGCTCCAAAAGCCCTGCCCCCAGCGCCGGCCCCGGGTGCAGCAGGGCCGGCGAGGGCAGCCGCACCCAGCGCGCCTCGTGCAGCCCGGGCAGCGCCTGCAGGGTGTCGCGCCCGGCTGCGCCCTCCGAGGCGTCCAGCACCACGTCCGGCCGGGCGTCCAGGGCGCGCTCCACCGACCACACCGGGTAAGCCCGGCCCGCGTCCGCTGCCACGTTGCTGCCGCCGGCGTCCCGCAGCAGCTCGTCGGCAAAGCTTCCTGGCCCGGCCACCACCAGAGGCTCAAAGCCATAGGCAAAGAGGACGCGCACCACTTTGAGCCCACGGGCGCGGGCGCGCACCTCGGCCCGCGTCGCCTCCAGCGCCTGCACCAAGGCGGCGCCCTGCTGCGGGCGTCCCAGCGCCGCGGCGGTGGCCCGAAGCCCAGCCACCACGTCGTCCACGCTGGAGAGACGCAGCGCGAGAATGCTGATGCCCAACGAGGCAAGCGCCACCACCGGGGCGTGGTTGCCGGGGCCTGGCTGCACCAGCACCAAGTCCGGCCTCAGCGCGGCCACCGCCTCGACGCTCGGGTCCACGAAACCCCCCACGCGGGGCAGCGTGCGCACCTCCGGCCGCTCGTCGAAGCGGCTGACACCCACCAGGACGTCCACCCCCCCGAGCGCGAGCACCGCGTCGGTGAGGGAAGGCGCCAACGTCACCACCCGCCGCACCACCGCCGGTGCCGGCGGCCCCAATGTCTGCACACCGGCCGGCGGCTGGGGGGCCGCGGCGAGGACGCCGAGCGCGAGGAGGGCGGCCGCGCCGCTCACGGGACGCTGAGAATGTCGGAAACGCTGGACACGCCGGCCGGGCAGGGCTGCAGTGGGAGCCCTCCGTCCGGGCCGTAGCCCACCAGCTCGCTCAACTGCCCGTCGTCACCCACGCTGAGGACGAAGACGCGGCCCGAGCTCGAATCCCCCACGTAGGCGCGGCCATTCAGCTGCGTCAGCGGTCCGGCAATGGGCGGCGTGCAGGCCGGCCCGGCATCCGGACACTGCGGAGACCAGGCCGAGAGAATGTCGTCATTGACGTCCAACAGCAGCACGGCCGATTCGCTCACGGCCACCGTGGCGAAGGTGACTGGGTCGAACTGGGCCTGCCCAGCACAGGACACCAACAGGCGGCCTTCGCTTTCGGCCAGGTACACCGCGTTGAGGCACACCCCGGCGTCGAGCGTGACCAGTTGGGAAATGGAGCCAACGCCAGCGTCGGGCGGCTGGGTGGGGTCGATTTTCACCAGCAGCGACGGCCCAGCCGAGTCGTAGTTGATGTCGAGGTTGTTGAGCACCACGTAGACGTAGCCGTTGTGGAAGAGGGCCTGGCTCGGTCGCGGGTAGGACACGCCTCCGTCGAAGGTGGGCAGCGCAATGCCATTCAAGTCATAGGTGCCGACGGGCACCGGGACACTGGGGTTGGTGAGGTCGAGCAGCACCACCGTCCCGCCCGCGTCGGTGGTGGCGGCCGACTCGCCCCCGTACAGTGGAACGTAAATTTGGTTGCCCACCCGCGCGTAGGGCTCGGGAAAGGTGTTTTGGCCGAAGGCGTAGCCGCCGTCGGCGTTCAGCAGCCCGAGGCCCTGCAGTCCGCCGTCGCTCAGCAGCACCTGGGCGCTGGCGGCCGGCGGGCCACTGAGAATGCTGAGCGTGTTGCCTGTCCCGTTGACGACGTACACCCAAGAGCCGGCGTCCGAGCGGGCGTCCACCTCGAGGAAGTCCGGCCCAGAGCCCAACGGGGGCGACTCCGGCGCCACCAGGGCCAAGTCCTGAATGGCCAGCTCCATGAGAATGCTGTCATCGGCGACGAGCAGCCCGGTCCCGAGCAGCCCCAGCGCGCCGGGCAGCGTGCCGGCCGGAACGCCCGGCCCGGCGAGTGGTTGAACGGAGCTGTCCGACAGCGGGGCCACCGAGCCAGGGGTGCCGTTGCAGGCCACCACCAAGTCCGGCAGGCACACTCCCGCCGGGGTGCCACCGGCCGGCGTCGGGTGACAGCTGTAGCCCTGGGCGCAGACGTTTCCGCAGGCGCCGCAGTTGTTGCTGTCCGTGCTCAGCGAGACGCAGGAGCCATTGCACTCGACGGCCGAGCCGCAACTGGTTTGACACACCCCCCCGCCCGCGTCGTTGGGGGCGCACACCTGGCCGCTGGCGCAGACACTACCGCCCGCGCCGGCGCAACCGCCGCAGTTTCCAGGGTCGGTGGTGATGTCGGTGCACGTTCCATTGCAGAGCAGGATGGTGGTGCCCCCGTCCAGGAGCGGGATGCCCTGCTGACATTCGCATTGCCCGAGGCCTCCGTCCCCAATGGGAACGCACACGGCGCGCGGCTGACAGGCGTTGCCGCACGCCCCACAGTTGGCCGGGTCGGCATTCAGGTAGACGCACGTCACGTTGCACTGGACGGTGCCTCCCATGCACACCAGCGTGCTCGACTCCAGGCAGCCGGACAGAGCCAGCCCGACGACCGAGCCCACCACCGCCAAGGCCAGCACACTGCTTCGCTTGTCCATCACCGCGGGGCCTCCCCTCCAGCTGCTGTTTTTGCTGCCGGCTCGCCTAGGGCGAGTGCGAGCGTCGCGAATACCGCGCGACCCGGCAGTGGATAGCCGTCCAAGTCTTGCCCCTGGACGTTAAAAAGGTTGCTCAGCTGCACCGAGGCGGTGAGGCGGCCTTGGGCAGAATTCCATGCCACCACGTCGATGCCGGCCCCCACGAAGACGTGCCCGGGCAGCGTCAGGACGGCCGCGCGGTTGACCGTCACCGATGAGCGCCCTTGCACCTCCACCCGCGCTTGCAGCCAGTCCGGACCGGCGGCCAGCCGCGCCGAGCCAAGCTGCGCAGGGCGGTAGGGCAGGGGCTTGCCGAAGTAGGGCGCGACGTCGCGAAGGTTTTCAGTCTGCTGAAGGGTGTACGCACCCAGCACGTCGAGCCAGGGCCAGGGACGCAACCGCGCCTCGGCCTCCAGCCCCGAGGCGTCGGCGACGCTGATGTTTTCAGGCCGAGCGAAGAAGGGTGGGTAGTACTCGTAGGTAATGAGGTCCTCGTAGCGCGTCCAAAAGCCCCCCAGGCTGGCGGTGGCCCAGCGGTTTGCGTAGAGCAGCGCACCGTCGACGGAGAAGCTACGTTCCGGCTGCAGGTTGGGGTTGACGCCCAGCGTCCCGGTGGGGAGGTAGAGCTCCTGAAAGGACGGCGGCCGGAAGCCATAGCCGACGTTGCCTCGCAGCGAGAAGCCTGCCGGCAGCGCCACCGAGACACCCAGCTTGGGGGACAGCGCCGCGTAGGGGCCGGCTTGGTCGAGCCCGAGGACTCCCACCAGCGAGGCGCGCCCCTGCCAAAGCAGCCACTCGTCCTTGAGGCTGAGCGAGGTGAGGGCCCAGGTGGGTGAGCCCCCGGTGGCGTGTACGTCGGCAAAACCCAAGGAGGCCGTCGCTGCCACGGCGTGCGCCCCCAGCCCCCACGAGGCGTCGGCCGTGGCCCCGGCCTGCCAAAGCCGGTCGTACTCGCCCGCGCCAAAGGTGCCGCCGGTGAGGTTGTCCGTCGTCCGCCGCGCGTCCAGGCGCAAGGCCAGCGCCAGGCCGTTGGAGAAGGTGTGTTGGGCCCGCAGCGAGGCCAGCAGCCGCGAGGTGCTTTGCTCGGCGTCGGGCGTGGGGTTGTCCTCCGTGCCGGCCAGCCCTCGGGACAACAGGTCCCCCTCCAACAGCGCGTCCAGTGCCCAGCGCGACACCTCCCAGCCCTCCTTGAGCAGCGCGCCGCCGGAGGTGGATTGGTTGTTGAGCCGCACCAGCTGCTGGCCGGCCGCGCCCGGGTCCGCCACCAGCGGCTGGTAGGTGTACGTGAAGTCGCCGTCGGAGTGGGCCCCGTGGACGACGAGGAGGCCGGTGCCGCCCAGGGCGGGGCCCGCCACGCCGAGGCTGCCGCGGTAGGTGCCGAAGCTGCCGGCGGTGAAGTCCCCGAAGAAGGGCGGCAGGTCCGCGGCCCTTCGCGTGACGAGGTTCACCACGCCGCCCAGGGCCAGCGGTCCATAGCTGGCACTCTCACTGCCGCGCAGCACTTCGGCCCGTTCGAGAATGGCCGGGGGCACCAGGCTGACGTCGGCGATGTCCCCCGGGCCATTGAGAGGAATTCCGTCCAGCAGCACCAGCACGCCGGTGTTGGGAGCTCCTCGAAGCGAAATGCTCTCGCTCTGGCCGAGGCCCCCGGTGCTGTTCACCACCGCGCCCGGGACTTCGGACAGAAGCGCGCCGGTGGACAGCACCTCCGAGCGACGGCCAGCCAGGTCCACCACGGACGTCTGGCCGGTGGGGTCTCTCTGGGCGGGAGATTCCGGGGCCGGAGGCGCGGGGGGCAGGGGCACCGTCACCGGGGCGAGCAGAACCGGCTCCGAGGACGACTGTCCCCAGGCCAAAGAGGCCATCCCCAACGCCGGCCCGAGACCGCGCCGGGCCCACCGCCAAAACGCCATGCGCCACGCCTTCCTCTCTCTCCAACGAAGAGAGAAGGCCACCCGGAGCGACTCTCGAAGGAGTCGTCCGGACCTCGGGCAGGTCTCCTGGCTTCCGGAACCGGGACGCTGCTGCACCCCACTGGTGCGTTTGCGCCCGACGCCTCTTCCTCCCACCTTCCCGTGCCCCTTTGCGGGGGACGCAGTGGCGACTGCCGGAGGCTATGGCGGGCCCTGTCCTCAGGGCCGTCCGGTCACAGTGGCGGGACCGCGCCGGATTCTCACCGGCTTCCCTCTTCGCCCGACGTGGGCACCCGAAGGCAGCCGAGGTGTCGCACGGGGCGGCCGCTGGGCGCAAGTCATACCGAGGGTTGGGCCGGCCCGGCTGGGCCACCGTCGCGTCAACCTCCTGACCGCCCTTCAAGGGACGCACCCTGCGTCCATGCCTTCGCCTCGGCCGTCGCTTGCCTGTGGCTGGCCTTTGTCGGCCGTGGCACCGGCGGCGGCGCGGCGAACTCAGCACTGCCACCAGCGCGGCCGCGCTGTCGGTGTCGTTGAGGCACGTCTGCGCCGGACTCATGTGGTGGGTGAGCAACCTCCGGCGCTGTCCAGCGCAGTCTGGGTGGCGGTGGTGCACGTCGCCACCGTGGTGCCCGTCGGCAGCCAGCTGCCGGAGGACGCTCGGTTGCATGCCGCTGCTGAAACGGATTTGCACGTGTGGCAGCAACAACCTGCTCACCAGCTGCAGCGCCGTGTGCAGCCAACGCTGACACGGGGCCTCCAAGGACGACGTCTGCACGAGAGGGCGGTCCCGGGGCCAGCGGCGAAACCGAGCGGGTGAGGCGCGGTCGCCTCCGCCGCGCCCTCGCAGCGCCACCGGCGCCCGCTCGCTTTTGGCAGACAGCTGGCCCCGACTGAGGGTACTGTCGGCGCCCTTTCCGCTTAGCTGAGGAGTCCCCGCGTGCGTCGTTTCAGCCTCGTCGTCTGTCTTTCCGTCGCCTTTTTGGGCTGCGGAAGCAACATCATCATGAATGACGTCAGCGGGCCGGTCGCCGCCTGCGACTCGTTCTCCTATGCCGCTTGCAACCGGCTGAGCCAGTGCCAGTCCGGCGTCAATGTGGACACCTGCACCCAGCTGTTGACTGCCGCCGTCCCCTGCACCGCGGCCAGCTGCGGCTCGGACACCTACAGTCCCACCGGCGCGGAAGCTTGCCTCGCGGCCTACAACAACCAGTCCTGTGCGGATGCCATCGCCAACACGAACCCCCCGGAGTGCGCGCTGAGCAACTACTGCCTCTCCCCGTAGCGGACAGTCGCCCGGCTCCCGAGCGGAGCGCGCCCCAAGCGTCCGCGCTTCACAGGAGCGAGTCGGCCAGCCGGGCAGTATTCTGCGCCACCCGTCGCAGCAGCGGGCGCTGCTTCCACGCCTCCTTGGACAGCTCGCGGCTGTGGGCCAGGTAGCGTTGCTGCACCGCCTCGAAGGCCGCCACCACCGCCGCGTCGTAGACGAGCAGGCTCACCTCCGAGTCCAGGGCGAAGGACCGAATGTCCATGTTGACCGAGCCCACCACTGCCAGCCAGCGGTCCACCGTGACGTGCTTAGCGTGGAGGAAGTGGGGGGCGTACAGGTGAATGTGGATGCCCGCTTCCAACAGCCGCGCGTAGTCCGACTCCTGGGCCCAGTTGGTGATGAGCTTGTTGCTGTGCTCGGGCACCACCAGCCGGACCTCCACGCCTCGCAGCGCCGCGGTCTCCATGGCCTGTAGGAAGGGCTCGTCGGGGACGAAGTAGGGCGTGGTCATCACCACCCGCTCGACCGCGTCGTGGAGCAACTCCACCAACAGCGTCTGCTGGTTTTCGTGGGGGTAGCCCGGTCCGCTGGGCAACACCTGGGCGGTTGAGGCGCCCACCGCATCGCGGGGCGGAAGAAATTCCGAAAGCTCGAGGCGGTTGTCCGACTCTTGGTAGCGGTCGGCCAGAAACACCGCCTGCAACTGCACCACCACCGGGCCGAGCACCCGTACCAGGAGCTCCTCGTTGGGGTAGGCCGCGATGAAGCCCGGGTCGACGATGTTTTGCGAGCCGACGTAGCCAATCCTCCCGTCGATGACGGCAATCTTCCGGTGGTTGCGAAGGTCGAGCCGGGCGGCGTTGCGGCGAAGGAAATTGACGGGCAATGCGGCCAGCACCTCGATGCCGGACTTGCGAAGCTCCGGGGCCAGGTGCCGCAACCCGCCTGAGGAGCCGACCGCATCCATCAGCACCCGACAGCTGACGCCGCGGCGTTGGGCGCGCTCCAGGGCATTGGCCACTTTCCGGCCAGTTTGGTCGGCGGCAAAAATGTAGAAGAGCAAGTGCACGTGGTGCTGTGCGGCGTCTATGTCCTGAACGAGGCGGTCGATGGCCGGCTGGTACTCGGGTAGCAGCTCCACCTGGTTGCCTCCCAACGGCTCGAAGTCGCCGAGCCGTTCCACCAGCCGGGCGTTGCGCTCGGCGCGAGCGTCGAGCTCCGGCGGACGGAAGGCGCTCAGCAGGCGCACCTCCTTCTGGACCCCGCGGATGCGCAGCACGGCTTTGGCCTCGTCCACCAGGCGCTTGCGGGGGTAGCGGATGCGCCCAATGAATGCGTAGAGGACCAGCCCCACCCACGGGACGAGGAAAATGAGCACCAGCCAGGCCCGAGCCGCGTCCGCGCTGCGCCGCTGTGGAACGTAGAAGAGCATGACCAGCCGAATGACCCACTCGCTCAGCACGTACAGCAGTCCCCAGCTGAAGCTCATGTTCACCTCCGGCCAACCAACGCTCACCAGGAAGCTTAGCGGCATTGCCCAGGGCGACCTCAGCCCGACCTCGTTATTTGCATCGCGGCCGCCAGCGGGCGGAGAAAAGGAAGCCAGCGCTGCCGGCAGTCCAAGGGAGGTCCCCATGGTGGACAAACAGAGCACGAGCTTCATGCGCTCTTTGTGTATGGGCGACATCGAGGAGGACATCCTTCTGCCCTTCCCGGAAATGCCGGCCAAGGACGCCGAGACGCTGAAGCAGGTGGTCGGCTCGCTGGCCCAACTGCTCGGGGGCAAGGACAAGGAATTCCGTGCCTGGGACATCGCCGGCGAGTTGCCGGCGGCCTTCCTCGAGGAGCTCAAGCAGTTCGGCCTCTTCGGGATGGTCGTCCCGGAGGAATTCGGTGGAATGGGTTTCGGCAGCACCGCGTACTCCCGTGCCTTGCAGGAGGTGTCCCGCTACGACGGTTCAGTGGCCGCCACCGTGGGGGCCCACCAGTCCATCGGCATGCGCGGCCTGTTGCTCTTCGGGACCCCAGAGCAGAAGCGGCGCTGGCTTCCGAGGCTGGCCACCGGGGAGATGGTGGCCGCCTTCTGTCTCACCGAGCCCGGCGCCGGCTCAGACGCGGCGGGGGTGAAGACGACCGCCGTGCACGACGGCGACGCGTACGTGCTCAACGGCAACAAGCTGTGGATTACCAACGGCGGACTGGCCAGCTTCTTCACCGTCTTCGCCAAGACCGGGAGGCCGGACGAGCGCGGCAAGCTCACCGCCTTCGTCGTCACCAAGGACATGCCCGGGGTGAGCACCGGGCCCCACGAGGACAAAATGGGGCTGCGGGCGAGCTCCACCACCGCCGTCTTCCTGGACAACGTCCGCGTACCGGCCGACCACCTGCTCGGCGAGGAGGGCAAGGGCTTCAAGGTGGCGATGCGCATCCTCAACAACGGGCGCACCGGGCTGGGCGGCGGCTGCGTGGGAGGGATGAAGCGGATGGTGGAGCTGGCCACCCGGCAGGCCAAGGGGCGCGTCCAATTCGGAAAGCCCATCAGTGACTTCGGCCTCATCAAGCAGAAGGTCGGCCACATGGTGGTGGAAACCTACGCCGCCGAGGCGGTGGTCGACCTGGTGGCTGGGCTGATTGACCAGGGCTACGAGGACTATGCAGTGGAGGCCGCCATCTCCAAGGTGTTTGCCACCGAGGCGCTGTGGCGCACCACGGACGAGGCGCTGCAAGTTGCCGGCGGCAACGGCTACATGCGGGAGTTCCCCTACGAGCGGGCGCTACGCGACTGCCGGATTTTTCGAATTTGGGAGGGCACCAACGAGATTCTCCGGCTCTTCATCGCCCTCACCGCGATGAATGACGTGGGGGCCCAGCTGGCCGACTTGGCGAGCAGCCTCAAGGGCGTCCTCGCCGACCCCATCAAAGGCTTTGGCCTGTTGAGCGACTACGCCCGACGCCGCGCAGCCCTGGCCACCAACGTCGGGCGCGACAAAGGCGCTTTCGGACGTCTGCACCCAGCCCTCCAGGACTCAGCCGAAGTCTTCGAGGACGCGACCCGCGATTTGGCCACTGCCGCCGACCGCATTCTGCGCAAGCACGGAAAGCGAATTGTGGAGATGCAATTTGCAACCCGCCGGCTGGCGGACATCATGATTGACCTCTTCGTCCTGGCCGCCGTGCTGTCTCGCGTGGACAGCGCGGTGAAGCGCTTGGGCGTCGTGGCCGCTGCACCGGAACGGGAGTTTCTCGAAGTGTTCGCCGGCCAGGTGGGCCGGCGGGTGAAGAGCAACTTCGTAAAAATCGACGACAACGACGACGAGCTCATCAAACGCTTGGCCGACCACGCCTTCGAGCAGGAGCGCTTCGGCTGGGACAACCTGTAGCTCAGCGCGTCGCCGTGAATGGCAGGCCGACAGCTGGAATGGGGACTCCTCCTCAGCCGTCGCCCGCCCCTTCTGGCCCAAGAGCCAGCGCGACGCATTCGGTCAGTCGGAAAGCTCGAGCGTGCTAAGCAGCGGCCATGTCGACGCTCCGTGACAAAGTGCTCTTCATCACCGGCGCCAGCCGCGGCATCGGCCTGGCCATTGCCGTACGCGCCGCGCGAGACGGCGCCCGCATCGCCGTCGCCGCGAAGACATCCGAGCCGCACCCCAAGCTACCGGGGACCATTCACACCGCGGCCCAAGCCATCCAACGGGCGGGAGGCCAGGCGCTCCCGCTCACCGTCGACATCCGCCAGGAAGGCCAAATCGCCGAGGCCGTGGCGGAGACTGTCCGCACGTGGGGCGGCATCGACATTTGCGTCAACAACGCCTCGGCCATCAGCCTCACCGACACCGAGTCCACACCGATGAAGCGGTTTGACCTCATGCACCAGGTCAACACCCGGGGCACCTTCGCCACTACCCAGGCCTGCCTCCCGCACTTGAAGCAGGCCAAGAATCCCCACGTCCTCAACCTCTCTCCGCCGCTCAACATGAAGGCGCACTGGTTTGCCGGCCACGTGGCCTACACCATGGCCAAGTATGGGATGAGCATGTGCGTGCTCGGCATGGCCGAGGAATTCAAACCCCTCGGCATCGCGGTGAATGCCCTCTGGCCGCGCACCGCCATTGCCACCGCGGCGATGGACATGATTGGCGGTCCGGACGTCCGCCGCCAGTGCCGCACGGTCGAGGTGATGGCCGACGCCGCCCATGCCATTCTGGTGAGAGACGCCCGGAGCTGCTCCGGAAATTTCTTTGTCGACGAAGACGTCCTCCGGGCCGAGGGGGTCAGCGACTTCACGCGCTACGCCGTCGACCCGACGGCGGAGTTGTTCCCGGACTTCTTTCTCGACTGAAGGGCCCCAAGCGCCCCGGGGTACGCCGAGGCCGCTTGGGCGGGCCTGCCTCCCTGGCCTGCCGCGCCCGGTCGAGACACCCCCCTTGGGCGCTCGCCCCGCTGCTTGCTTCCCACGGCAGACGGCGCCCCTTTGGCGTGGCAAGCCGTGGAAGGGGCTTCCGCATGGCGTGCGCGCCGGTCATGCTGGAGGTGGTTCCACACGCCTGTCCTCACTTCGCTGCCTCGCCCACGTGTCCGACGCCTCACCCCAGCCCGCTGCGCCCCTGCCCGCGCCTCCGCCGGGGCCGCCGTCACGGCTGCCGGGAAGTGCGGTGGAGCGTTTCGTGGACGCCGTGCGCCAAAGGCAGCAGCGTGCCTTTCTGTTGCAGGGCGCACTACAGGCACTGACGGCGCTCGCCCTGGCGGCGCTGGGCGCTGCGCTGCTGGCGCGAGTTGCTCCCTCGGCAGCGCGGCTCGTGCTGGCGGCCGGCGGCGTGGCGGCACTCGCCCTGTTTGCCATTCGTGGCCTGGTGCAAGCACGACGGCGCGCGGGCGACCCCTTTCGCACGGCTCGCCTGGTGGCCTCCCGGCTCCCCGGCGTCAGCCTCGACTTGCTGGCCGCCCTCGAGCTTCGCGCCGCGCTCGGCCACAGCGACGCCTTCTCTCAGGAGCTGGCCAGGGCCTACCTCTCAGGCACGGATGCCCGGGCCGCGGCACTCGATGCGCGGCACGTGGTGGATGGGCGCCCCACTCGGGTGGCGCTGCTGCTGGCCCTCGGCGCGCTGGCGCTGCTCGGCCTCGGCGCCCTCCTTGCACCGGAGGGACTGCGGCCGCTGGTCCGGCTGGTGGCCCCACCCGCCACCAGCGCCGCCTCGGCGCGGGAGCCCATCACCGGGGACGTCGAGCTCACCTACCGCTACCCGGCCTACCTGGGGCTGCTGCTGCGCACCGTCTCCGGCACCGGAGGTGAAATTGCGGCGCCGGTGGGCACCGTGGTGGAGCTGCGGACACGTTCCGACCGGCCGGTGGCCCAGGCGGGCTTGGTGGTGAATGGGGCGCCGCTGCCGCTGCGCGTCGAGAATGGGCGGGACCTCTCCGGGAGCTTGCAGGTCCTGAAGTCCGGGACGTACGCCGTGGCCTTCTACGGGCGCACCGGCCGCGAGCTGGTGCGCGGGCCCGACGTCCCCATCACCGCCGAGGCGGACGCGCCGCCTCAGGTGTCTCTGCTGTTGCCCGCCTCGGACGTCGAGGTGGACCCCGGCGGAGAAGTCGTCCTTCGCTGGGAGGCCAGCGACGACCATGGACTGCAAGCCCTGGCGCTTGTCTACCAGGGCCCTTCCGGCGCCGAGACACGGGTGGCGCTCCCGCTCGAAGAAGGGCGCCGCAGCCAAGGTAGCTGGCACTGGGCCTTGTCCGCATTGAAGCTGGCGCCTGGGGACCGCGTCAGCTACTTCCTCGAGGCGACGGACAACGACGCCGTCGACGGCCCGCAGAAGGGCACCAGCCGCACCCAGGCCCTGCACGTGTACAGCGCGGCCGAGCACCGGCTGGAGGCCCTCCGCAAGTTGGAGGCCCTTTGGGAGCGCATGGTGACGCACCTGGCGGACCGAATGGAGGGGCCAGACCGGGCCCGGACGCGGGACGTCGCCGCCGTCACCGCCCAGGGGCGCGTGGATGAGGCTGGTCAGGCGCTCGCTGGCGACCTTCTGGCCACCGGCCGCCAGCTGGCGCAGGAACGGGACCGACCGGAGGCGCTGGTTGCGGCGGCGGTCAACCTCGGCGAGCGGCTCGGCCGCTCGGTGCGCCTGGTCTCCGACGCCCGGCGGTTTTACCTCCGCCTCGGGGCCCGGCCGGGAGACAACGACCCGGCGGCACGCCTCTCCCGGGCGGCCTCGGAGGCCGTCGGCCAGCTGGAGCGGGACGTCCTGTACCTCGAGTCACTGCTCGACCAGCAGCGCGGCCAGGAAATCCGCGAACTGACCGAGGCCCTCTCCCATGACCAGCGCGAGCTGGCGCAACTCATCGAGAAATTTCAACAGACGAAGGACCCGGCGCTGCGCGAGCAGCTGCTGCAGCAGGTGGCCAACCTGCGCCAGCACATGAACGAGCTCATCCGCCGAAGCATGGCGCTCCGGCGCGCGGTCCACCTGGAGGAACACCTCAACCTGGAGAGCCTGGGCGAAAACATGGGGGCAGCGCTCGACGACATCGAGAAGCTGCTGCGGGAGGGGAAAACGCAGGAGGCGCTGGCCAAGCTGCAGCAGCTGCAGGCGCAAACCGAGGAGCAGCTGCAGCACGAGGACGAGCAGGCGGGACGGGTGGACCCCGAGCTGGTGAAGCGTTTTCGCGATTTCGCGGAAGCCCTCAAGGAAACCCACGACGAGCAGGCCCGGGTGGCCTCCGAGACGAGGGCGGTGCGGGACCGCTACCGCGAGCAGCTCCGGGCGCGCCTCCAGGAGAAGGCTGGCGCGGTGAAGGAGCAGGTTCGCAAAGAGGTCGAGGCGGTGGCCCAGGACTACCGAAAAATCCGGCCCGGAGAGTTGGGCCCGCGCAGCGACCGAGCGCTGGAAAACGCCCAGTCCGAGTTGGAGAATTTGAAGAGCGCGCTGCACTCGGATGATTTTGACTTGGCCAGCGAGGCCGCCCGGGCCGCCGGCCAGGCCTCGGACGAGATTGCCCGAGACGCGGAGCAGCAGCATGCCCTGCAAGAGGCCTACCGCGACCCGGGCGACGTCCGGGACCAGTCCAACCGTTTGGCGCAGCGCATGGCCCAGGACGCGCAGAAGATGCACGACGTCCAGCGCAGCCTGCAGCAGCTCTTCCCGCCCGCGGGCTCGCAGCTGTCCCCACCGGACCGCCAGCGGGTGCAGCAGCTGGGCCAGGAGCAGCGAGGGCTGGAGCGCCGGGCCCAGGACCTGGTACAGAAGATGGAGCAGCTGAACAAGCTCGCGCCGCTCTTCGGCCAGCAAGGCGCCGAGCAGCTGGAGCAAGTGGCCGAGCGGATGTCCAGCGCGCGCGAGCGACTGGACGCGCGTGACCCCGGCCGCGGTTACGGCGACCAGAAGTCGGCCCTCGACGGGCTGGAAGAGCTCCAGCGCCAGATGCAGCAGAGCCAGCGCCCGGGTGGCCACGGCGGGCAAGGCTTGCCGCTGCCGATGCTGGCCGGCGGCCAAGGGGAAGGCGGCAACGACGTGCTCCCTCAGAAGGTGGAGATTCCGGACGCGGACCCGGGCACCGCGTTCAAGGACTTCCGCAAGGACCTCTTGGAGGCGATGAAGCAGGGGACGCCGGAGCGTTACCGCGAGCAGGTGAAGAGCTACTACGAGGAGCTGGTGAAGTGACGCAGGCCCTCCTCCTTCTGCTCCTCGGCGTCGGACTGGGCCACCCGTCCGACGTTGGCTCCAGCGCCGAGGCCCGCGCCCGGCTCCGCTCCCTGGAGGGACTCCTCGACGAGGAGGACTATGCCGGGGCCCATGCCACCTGGGACGAGCTCCGCGTCCAGCACCCGGAAGCTTCCGAGTCACTCGACTTCTTCGGCGGCCGCATCGCCTTCGGTGAGGGGCGCTACCGGGAAGCGGTGGAGCTGTTGGAGGCCGCCGGCGGAGATGACCGCCCGGGCTCCTACTTGCGCCTGGCGCGAGACACGCTGGCGGTGACGAAGGACCACCTGCGTGCCGAGAGCGAGCACTTCGTCTTCCTCTACCCGCCGGGAAAGGACGCGGTGCTGGCTCCCTGGGCCCTGGAAGCGCTCGAGGCCCAGCGCTCCGCGCTTCTGGAGGACCTCGGCTACGCCCCTGCCGGCAAAGTGCGGGTGGAAGTGGTCAGCGACGCCTCGGAGTTGGCTCGGGCCTCCACCCTCTCCAAGAAGGAAATCGACGCCACCGGCACCATCGCCATCTGTAAGTTCAACAAGCTCATCGTCACCAGCCCCAAGGCGGTTCTCAAGGGCTACGACTGGCTGGACACCTTGGCCCACGAGTACACGCACCTGGTGGTGACGCAGAAGGGGCACAACAACGTCCCCATCTGGCTTCAGGAGGCGCTGGCCAAGTACCTCGAGTCCCGCTGGCGGGGGCCAGCCGGCAAGGCGCTCCCGCCCTCCTCGCGGGCGCTCTTGGCCGAGCGGGTGAAGCGCAACACCCTCGTCCCCTTCGCCAAGATGCACCCCTCGATGGCCAAACTTCCCTCCTGGCAGGACGCCGCCACGGCCTTCGCCGAAGTCTTCTTCGCCGCCGAGTACCTGGACCACGAGCACGGCCGCAAAGCGCTGCGCGGAATTGTCGATGCGATGGGCACCGGGGCCTCTGACCAGCAGGCCGTGGAGACGGTCACCGGGCACAGCTTTCCGGCCTTCGAGCGCGGCTGGATGGCCTACCTGCGAGCCCAACCCGTGCCCAGGGCCGCTCCGGCCGGCGCCGAGAAGCTGGTGCTGCGCGACCCCAAGGCCACGGCCAGTGCCCCGGAGGCCAAGGGGCGTGAACTCGGCTTCCACGACTTTGCCGACGTCGAGGAGCCGGCGGCCCGCCGCTATGCCCACTTGGGAGAGCTGTTCCGCGAACGCGGGCGCTTCGGCGCCGCGGCCGAGGAGTTCGGCCACGCGCACGGTCTGGTGGGCGCCAAGTACGAGTCGGTCGCCAACAAGTACGCGCTTGCACTCTTCGCCATCCGCCGGGTGGACGAGGCGGAGAAGGTGCTGCTCGCCACGCTGGAGGCGCACCCGGGAAGCGCCACCACCCAAGTCCACCTGGGCCGCATCTATCTGTCGCGCGGCGACTGGCGGCGCGCACGCGACGCCTACCAGGGAGCCATTGCCCAGGACCCCTTCGACCCTGAAATCCACGTCGCCCTCATCCGGGCCGCCCAAGGCCTCCAGGATGCCCCGCTTGGCCAGCGCGCCCGAAGCGCCGCCACCATCCTGACCGGCTTGCCGGCCGAGCGCCTCGACGCGCTGGTCCAGCGCCTTCCCGGTCCGGAGGCGGACCTCTCCAACGTCGAGCTTCCAGCCGCGCAACCGGACCCCAAACAGCCGGCTCCAGCGCCCACCACCCATCCAGCAGCACCGCCCACCAACTGACCATGACGCTCCCCTTCTCTTCCCCGCTGTCGGTTGAACCGGGCGATGATTTGCGCAGTGTCGAGGCGCTGGCCGACGCCAAGCGGCAAATTGTCGAGCAAATCGGCAAGCGCATCATCGGCCACGACGCGGTGGTGGAGCACCTCCTGGTGGCCCTCTTCGCCCGGGGGCATTGCCTCTTCGTCGGGGTGCCCGGGCTGGCCAAGACGCTGCTCATCTCCACCCTGGCCGAGGTCCTCAACCTGGACTTCAACCGCATTCAATTCACACCCGACCTCATGCCCTCGGACATTACCGGCACCGACATCCTCGAGGAGGACCGGGCCACCGGGCGCCGAGACTTCCGCTTCATTCCCGGGCCGCTCTTCGCCAACATCGTCCTCGCCGACGAGGTCAACCGGACACCTCCCAAGACGCAAGCGGCGCTCTTGCAGGCCATGCAGGAATACCGGGTGACCGCCGGCGGCCGTACCTACGGCCTGGAGCTGCCCTTCCTCGTCTTCGCCACCCAGAATCCCATCGAGCAGGAGGGCACCTACCCGCTGCCCGAGGCGCAGCTTGACCGCTTCATGTTCTTCGTCGACGTGGGCTACCCCTCGGCCGAGGAGGAAGCGGAGATTGTGCGCACCACCACCGGCACCGGCGGAGCAAGGCTTCAGAAGGTGCTCTCGCCGGAGCAGATTCTCGCCCTGCAAGAGCTCGTTCGCCGAGTGCCAGTCCCGGACCACGTGGTGCGCCATGCGGTGGAGCTGGTGCGCCACACCCGGCCCAAGGAACCCGGGGCGCCGGACTTCATCCGCCGGTACGTCTCCTGGGGAGCCGGTCCCCGGGCCAGCCAGTACCTGGTGCTCGGGGCCAAGGCACGAGCGGTGCTGCAGGGCCGCTACGCGGCCAGCGTGGAAGACGTCCGCGCCTTGGCCCAGCCGGTGCTGCGCCACCGGGTGCTGCCCAACTTCACCGCCGAGTCCGAAGGGGTCACCGCCGAGCGTCTGGTGGAGCAGGTGCTCGAACTGGTGGCACCCTAAGGAGCAGCCCCCGTGGCCCCGCTCGACGCCGCCACCATCGCCAAGCTGGCCGGGGTAAAGCTGCGGGCCCGTGCCGTCATGGAGGGGCTGCTCTCCGGGCTGCACAAGAGCCCCCACCAGGGCCAGAGCGTCGAGTTCTCGGAGCACAAAGAGTACGCGCCGGGCGACGAGCTTCGACACCTCGACTGGAAGGCCTACGCCAAATTCGACCGCTTCTACGTGAAGCGCTACGAGCACGAGACCGACCTGCGGGCCATGCTGGTGGTGGACGCGAGCGGCTCCATGGGCTACCGCTCCGGAGCCCTCTCCAAGCTGGAGGTGGCCACCACCCTGGCCG
The DNA here is from genome assembly GCA_052147975.1 of Myxococcaceae bacterium. GTDB lineage: Bacteria > Myxococcota > Myxococcia > Myxococcales > Myxococcaceae > JADGRA01. Next base: position 19,862 of record JBKQJL010000026.1, on the reverse strand, counting down.
GCGCCCTCAGCTACCTGTTGGTGCGCCAGCAGGACGCCGCCGGGCTGTCGGTCTGGAGTGGCGGACATTCCACCGACATTCCTCCGCGGGCGGCGGCTGGCCACCTCATGACGCTGCTCACCGCCCTGGAGCAGCTCGAGGCCAAGGGACCGACCCAACTGCGCGCCGCCGCCGACCACCTTGCGGAGGGCCTCCCCCGGCGGGCGATGGTGGTGCTCTTTTCGGACCTCTTCGACGAGACGCCGGACGCGTTGCGCCGCATCCTCCAGCTTCGGGCGCGCAAGCACGACGTGGCCGTCTTCCACATTCTTGACCCGGCCGAGCTCGAATTTCCCTTCGATGACCCGACGCTCTTCCTCTCCATGGAGGACGAGCGACGCCTCGAGGTCAACGCCCGGGAGATTCGCGACAGCTACCTCGAGGAGCTGGGGGCCTTCCTGGCCCAAACCAAGGAGCTGTGCGCCGAAATGGACGTGGAGTACCAACTGGTGCGCACCGACGCGTCCCTGGACACGGTGCTGCTGCAATTCTTGGCGAAGCGGCAAGGGCGGCGCGGGTGAGCTTCGCCCACCCCTGGCTGCTGCTCGGCGCCCTGGCCGCACTTCTCCCCCTGTTGGTGCACCTCTTTGACCGCCGACGCCCCAAGCCACGCCCCTTCGCCGCCATTGCCTTTGTGCTGCGAAGCCACCGGCGCACCGCCTCGCGGCTGCGGTTGAAGCGGTTGCTGCTGTACACGCTGCGCACCCTGTTGCTGTTGGCAGTCCCGGTGGCGCTGGCCCGGCCTCAGCTCCTCCGTCCGGGCGCTTCCGCGCTGCACCCCTCGGGCCCGGCCGCCACCGCTCTGGTGGTGGACCGCTCGCTGGGCATGCGCTTCCGCGACGGCGACACGCTCTTCGAGCGCGCCCGCGAGGAGACGCGCGAGGCGTTGGCCACGCTCCTCTCCGAGGAGCCCGTCACCCTCGTCGGCTGCGGCCCGGACGTCGAGACGCCCGCCGCCCCCAGCTTCGACCGGGCGCGGCTGCGGGAAGCCATCGACCGGCTACAGCCCTCCTACGGGGGGGCGGACTTAAACCGGTGCTTGGCCCTCGCGGCACGGGCCCTGGAGGACAGTCCACTGCCCGGCAAGCGGCTGGTGGTGGTGTCGGCCTTCACCGCCGTCTCCCTTCGGCTCGAGGTGCCTCCGCCGCGGGTGAAGGTGGGCGACAAGCTGGTGCCTGCGGAGATGGTGCTGCGGGACGTCACCCACGGACAGGCTTTGCCCAACCACTTTCTCTTGGACGTGAAGGCGGAGCCAGCGCCTCAGCTCGGGCCGCGCATGGTGGAAGTCAGCTTCACCGCACGCAACGCCTCCTCTGGCGAAGCGAAGGAGGTGCCGGCCACGCTGGAGCTGGGCGGACGCACGGTGGCCAAGGCCTTCCTGGCGTTGCCCGCCGGAAGCACCACCCAGAAGACGCTGAGCGCCCGCGCCGAGGCGGGCGGCGCCCTCACCGGCGCGGTGACGCTGCAGCCCGACGCGCTGGGGGAGGACGACCGGCGGGACTTCGTGGTCCAAGTCCCCAGGGACCTTCGCGTGCTGGTGGTGGATGGCTCTCCGAGCTCGGTGCGCTACCGCGACGAGGCCTTCTTCTACGAGGCGGCGCTCAACGCGCCTGGCTCTACCTCGCGCCCCACGCTGCGGGACGCGGAGGCCGCCTGGCGCGAGAAGCTTTCGGACTATGACGTCGTCGCGCTGCTCAACGTGCCGGCCCCCACTGCCGAGGTGGCCGCTCGACTGAAGGCCTTCGTCGAGGGCGGCGGAGGACTGCTTCTGTCCATGGGCGACCAGGTGGAGGTGGACAGCTGGAACCAGCGCCTCGCCTCACTGTTGCCCCGGCCGCTGCGGCTGGTGAAAAGCGCCGGAGCCACCGGCGAGACGGCGCTGCGGCCGGCGCGCCTCGGTGACGTCGCCTGGGAGCATCCACTCTTTGTGCCCTTCACGGACAAGGCGCGAGAGGGCCTGCTCGCGGCTCGCTTCTTCCGCTACATGTTGGTGGAGGGCGGTCAACACGCCGGGGACACCACCGAGGTGCTGGCGGCCTACGACGATGGGGCGCCGGCCCTCTTGCTGGCGCGTCGGGGCAAGGGACGGGTGCTGCTCTTCACTTCCACCGTGGACCGGACCTGGTCGGACTTTGCCATTCGCACCAGCTTCCTCCCCCTCGTCCAGCGCTCGGCGGCTTACCTGGCCGGTGGCCTGGACGAGCGCGAGCGCCTGGAGGGCCGCATTGGCCAGACACTGGTGCTTCGGCCGGAGGGTGGGCTGACGGTGGCCGAGGTGCGCGGCCCTTCCGGAGCCACCGTCCCGCTGCGCCCGGACGCCGACGGTCTGCGCGTCGGGCCCTTCTGGGAGCCGGGCATTTACCGTCCTCTCGACGCGGCAGGCGGCCCCTCCCTTCCCCCCTTCGCGGTGGTGCTGGACGCTGCGCAAAGCGACCTCACCCGGGTGAAGGCGGAGGCATTGTCCGCCTACTTTGGCGAGGAGGCGGTGAAGGGCCCGGCCGGAGCTGCCCAGACGCAGCTGCCCTTCTGGACGTGGCTTTTGGTGGCCGCAGCGCTGGCTTTCTTCCTGGAAGGGACACTGCTGCGGACGCCGTAACGGCCCCTTGGCATTCCCTGGCCTAGCGGGCCTTCTTCTCGCCGGCGCCCGGGCGCGCAGCGGCCAGCCGCTCAATGGAAGCCACCACCCGGTCCGCCAGTGGAGTGCCGTCCAGGTGGGCGATTTCCACCAGGCCGGTGGGGCTCGTGACGTTGACCTCCGTCAGCCACTGGCCGATGACGTCCAGTCCGACGAAGTGAAGGCCTTCCGCCTTGAGGTGTGGCGCCAGCCGCTCGCACAGGGCGCGGTCCCAGTCGGTGAGTGGGGCGCGGACCGGCCTTCCGCCGGCGGCGAGGTTTCCCCGGTGGTCGTCCTCGCGGGGCACCCGCAGCACCGCGCCCAGGGGCTCGCCCTGCAGCACGAGAATGCGTTTGTCCCCCACCCGAGCCTCCGGCAGGTACCGCTGCAGCATGGCCCACTCGGTGCCGGCGCGGGTGTACAGCTCGAGCAGCGCGGTGGTGTTGCGGTCGCCACGGTGAAGCAGCACCACGCCTTCGCCGCCGTGCCCTTCCACCGGCTTGAGCACCGCGCCGTCCGGCGCTGCCTCGACGAAAGCCTTGAGCTCGGCCACATGGCAACTCACCAGCGTGGGCGGGGAGAGGTCCGGAAAGCGCAGCGCCCAGAGGTGCTCACTGGCGCCGCGGAGCGCGGAGGCTGCGTTGACGAAGAGCGGCGAGCGCTGCAGGGTGGCCTCCACCAGCTGCGTTGCATGCAGAAAGGCGGGGTCGACCGGTGGGTCCTTGCGGAGCCACAGCACGTCGAGCTCGTCCAACCCCAGCGTTCGGCTGCCCACCACCCGGAAATGAGCTCCTTGGATGGGCTGGACCTCGACTTCTCGGGCATGCACCGAGGGGCGGCCCGCCGCATGGAAGAGCTGCCGCTGCTCGAAGCACAGCACCCGGTGGCCCCGCGCTTGGGTGGCCAGCATGAGCGCGAAGGTGGTGTCGTGGTGCACCAGCACGCGCTCCAGCGGGTCCATGAGGAAACCGACGTCCAGGCGCTCGCTGGAAGCCACGGGGGGAAACCTCCTCCTTGCCACAAGCTGAAGTAACACGCCGCGGGGCCGCCGCAGCCCAAGCATGGCCTGTCCCGGGGGCGGCGGTCACCTCACCGTGCCCCGCCAGACCCAGCCGCCCGCCCGCTGCTGCTACAGTGCCCGGCTGAAAGTGGCTTCCCCTCTCGAACGGGACTGCGCGCGACTCTTCGTCGTCGGTTTTCCGGGCCGCACCCTCGACCCGGACCTGGCCACGCTGGTGCGTGACGGGGTGTTGGGGGCAGTCCTCTTTGCCCGCAACCTCGGCTCTGCGGCCGAGTCGGCCGAGCTGGTGGCCGAGCTCAAACGCAGCGCCGGCCGCCCGTTTCTGCTGGCCGTCGACCAGGAGGGCGGTCGGGTCGCACGGTTGCGCGGCGCCCCCTTCACCGCGCTGCCCGCCATGCGCGAGCTCGGCCGACGCGGCGACGTGGCCCTGGCCCGGCGCGCCGGTCGCCTGTTGGCCTACGAGTTGAGCGCGCTGGGCATCGACTGGGACTTCGCACCGGTGCTGGACGTGGACACCAACCCGGACAACCCGGTCATCGCCGACCGTGCCTTTGGAAGCGAGCCGGAGCAAGTGGCTGCCCTGGGCGTGGCCCTCGCCCAGGGCCTCGAGGAGGGGGGCGTGGCGTCCTGCGCCAAGCACTTCCCCGGACACGGCGACACCCGTCAGGACAGCCACCACACGCTGCCCGTCCTCGCCCACACCCTGGAGCGCCTGCGCCAGGTGGAGCTGTTGCCCTTTCGCCGCTATGCCCAGGCCGGGCTGGCTTCGGTGATGACAGCCCATGTGCGCTTTCCGGCGCTGGGGGAAGACCTTCCGGCCACCATGAGCCGCCGCGCGCTGAGCGACTTGCTGCGCGGGGAGCTTCATTTCCGCGGCGTCTGCGTTTCGGATGACCTCGAAATGAAGGCCATTTCGGAGCACATGGGCGTCGAGGAGGCGACGGTGGAGGGGGCCCGGGCAGGGGTGGACGTCTTTCTGGTGTGCGAGCACGCGGACGTCCAGCGTCGCTGCCTCGAGGCCTTGGTGCGAGCGGTCGAAGCCGGTCACGTCCCGCGGCAGCGGCTGGTGGAGGCGCACGGGCGCATCGACGCCCTGTTGACGCGCTTCTCGCACCCGCCCGGAGCTCATCTCGAAGCATTGGGGACAGCCGAACACCAACGGCTGGCCGAGGGCCTCTCGGCAGCCGCTGTGCCGGTCGGCGACCCCACCGAGCGCAGCGCCGCCAGCTGACGGCCGGCACAGACGCCAAGGCCCCCATGTCCGCGCAAACCTTTCACATCGCCTGGTATGCCGTACTCGCCTCGCTTGAGATGGTGGGCCTTTTGTTGGCGGTCCGGGCGGTGCTCAGGACGCGGACGGCGCAGGGCGCCATCGCCTGGTCGGTGGGCCTCATCACCGTTCCGGCGCTGGCCATCCCGCTCTACCTGCTCTTCGGCCGAAGCCGCTTCCAGGGCTACGTGGAGGCCCTTCGCTCGCAGTCGGTGGAGCGGCTGGCGCAAGTCCAAGCCAACCTGTTGCGCGTCGGTGCCTTCTGCCGGCCACTGCCGGGCCACTGGGAGGAGGCGCTTCGGGTGCTTTACCGGCTTACCCGGACGCCTTGCACGAGCGGCAACCACGTCCAGCTGCTGGTGGATGGAGAAGCAGCGTTCCGGGCCATCCTCGCCGCCATCGCCCGGGCAGAGACGTACGTGCTGGTGCAGTTCTACATCCTCCGCGACGACGTCATTGGCCAGAAGTTTCAGGCCGCGCTCATCGAGCGGGCGCGCGCCGGGGTGAAGGTGTTTCTCCTCTACGACGAGATTGGCTCGCTCGGGCTGCCCAGCCGGTACCTGGCTGAACTGCGTGCGGCTGGAGTGGAGGTGTCCGCGTTCCAGACGACGCGGGGACGGCAAAACCGCTTCCAGCTCAACTTTCGCAACCACCGCAAGGTGGTGGTGGTCGACGGGCGGGTGGCCTTCACCGGCGGGCTCAACGTCGGGGACGAATACCTGGGACGCGACCCGCGGGTGGGGCACTGGCGTGACACCGAAATCGCGCTGGAGGGGCCGGCGGTGCAGGCGGTGCAGCTGGCGTGGATGTCCGACTGGTACTGGGCCACCCGAGCGCTGCCGGACCTGCAGTGGGAGCCCGTCCGCTCGGGGCGCGGAGACGTTCCGGCCTTTGTCTTGGCCAGCGGGCCCGCCGACGTGGAGTCGCGGCTTCAGCTCTTCTTCATGCACTGCCTCAATGTGGCCAAGAAGCGTGCCTGGTTTGCCAACCCGTACTTCGTTCCCGACGGCGCCGTCTTTGCGGCAATGCGCTTGGCCGCGTTGCGCGGGGTCGACGTGCGTCTGCTACTTCCGGAGAAGAACGACTCCAAGCTCATCGAGCTCGCCGCCTTCTCCTTTCTCGAAGCGGCCGAGCGGGCGGGCATCCAGACGCTTTTGTACCGCGACGGCTTCCTTCACCAGAAAGTCATGCTGGTGGACGACGCGCTGAGCTCGGTGGGCTCGGCCAACCTGGACAACCGCTCGATGCGGCTGAACTTCGAGCTCACCACCCTCATCATCGACGAGGCCTTTGCGCAGAAGGTGGCTGCCATGCTGGAAGCGGACTTCGCGCGGGCCCGCCCGGTGAGCGCGGCGCAGGTGGTGTCGCGCGGGTGGCCTTACCGTTTCTCGGTGAGAGCGGCGCGCTTGCTGTCGCCCATCCTCTAGTGGACTTCGAGCTCTTTCACCTTCTGCTGGGCGCTTTGACGAAGCATCGCCCGGATGTCCGGGGGAAGCGTGGTGTCCAGCGCCACCGTGTCGAGCACCTTGTGGTAGCAGCGCAGGGCCTCGAAGCGCTTCCCGGCGCCGAGGTACGCCTCCGCCAGGCTGTCCCAGGTGTTGGGGGACTCGGGGTACAGCTCGGTGTTGAGCTTGAAGATAGCGAGCGCCTTGTCCGGTGAGCGGACGGCCAGCTCGTAGCCGAGGGCGTTGAGCCGGAGCTCGGCGACGGCCGGGTCGCCTGGGTCGGCCTGCTTCAACCGCCGGTACTCGTCCAGCGCCACGTCCACCTTGCCGGCAAGCAGCAGCTGCAACGGCACCTGCTCGGCCGTGGTGACGCGCAATCCGGTTTCTTCGGCGAACAGCGTCTTGGACACCACCCCGGTGGCGTCGAAGCTGAAGCGCGCGGGCGGGTCCGGCCGGACATAATCTCCGGTGTCGACTGGGTAGAGCTCGAAGGCGTCGCCGAGGAGGGGCTGCACCTTCAAGGAGTTGCGGCCGACGCTCACCACCAAGATGGTGTCCGAGCCGAAGCGGTAGCGCCCGGAAGCCCTTCGCAGCTGCTCCTCGGAGGGATGGCCCCGCTTGGCGTGGGGAGCCATCAGCTCTTTCCACCCGTAGACGTCCGCCGCGCCGCGCGCAATCTCGTCGGCGAGCTTGCCGCCGCCATCGGCATTGGTCATCACCACCACGCCATAGCCGTGGGCGTCGCTGGCCACCAAAAGCGCCCGGAAGCCGTCCGAGCCGTTCGGCTGCTCGAGGGTGATGTGGGAGAACGTCCCGGGCCCCCGTTGGTCGACGAAGAGCCCCAAGGCGTTGCCCAGCGCCAGCCCCAGCCCACCGCCCCCCGAGGAGGCCGCCGTGAGCATTCGCTTACCCATCGGCCCCGAGAGCAACGCGTCCGCTGCGCCGGCGTAGGACTGCTGGACGGCAATGGCGAATCGCGCCAAGTCCGAGGGCGTGGTCCACAGCCCGACGGCGGCCAGCTCGGGGTAGACGTGCCACTTGCCGGGTAACGGGACGCCGTCAGCGTTATAGCCGGTGGCTGCGCGCGCCGCGAGCTCGGGCCCCAAGGGCTGCTCGAAGAAGCTGTCCTGCATGCCGGCGGGGCTGAGGACGGTGGTGCCCATCAGCGCGGCAAAGGGCTGTTCGGTGACGTCCTGGAGGACCTGCTGCACAATCTCATAGCCGCCCCCGGAGTAGCGAAAGCTGGTGCCCGGCTCGACGTCGACGCGGACCGGCCGGTTGTTGGCCGGCGGCTTCCCCTCGAGTGTCTCGAGGAGCGTCGGAAGGGCGGCGCCCGGCGGGTAGCCGGCGAAACCGCCCACCGTCACCCCGGCGGTGTGGTCGAGGAGGCGCTCCAGGGTGACGCCGGCAGTGAAGGGACCCGCTGGCAGCTTCCAGCTCTTGAGTAGGGTGTTGACCGGGGCCTGAAGCGACAGCTGGCCCTGGTCGGCCAGACGCAGGACGGCCATCGCCGTCACCGGCTTGCTCAGCGAGGCGGCCTGAAAGAGCGTCTTCGGCGTCACCTGAGTCTTGGAAGTGACGTCGAGGACGCCGTAGCCCCGGGCCCAAGCAATCCGGCCGTCGAGGATGAGCGCAATGCTCACCCCTGGCACGTGGTAGTGCCGCATCCGCTCTTCGAGCGTCCACGGCGGCACCCCCTCAATCACCACGGTGGGCAACAGCGAACGTTCGAGCGCGGCAGGGGACGGCGAGGGGGGTCCGGACGGGGCCGCGGCGACGGACGGGGCCGCGAGAAAAGGGACCAAGACGAGGAGGCGCTGCAGGCGTTTTTGCGGCATTGGCCAACCCGCCCCTCTATCAGGTTCTGGTTGCATCTCGCTGGCAAAGGTGGCTCGGATGCCCTCCGGGGAACAGCCGGGGGCGTCCGCCACCAGCTTTTTTGGGGAGACACACATGACAACTGAACCGAAGACCGTGGCCCAGGAAGTCAGGAGCCGCGCCGGGTGGACCATCGCCGCCGGCGTGCTACTCATCATCGCCGGCATCGTCGCGCTCGCGGCGCCCTTCATTGCCGCTCTCACCGTCACCATCTTCGTCGGCTGGGCGATGATTTTCGGCGGCGTGGCGCAGGCCATCTACGCCTTCACCACCAAGGACAGCGCCGGCCACATCATCCTCAAGGTGCTGCTGGCCATTCTCTACGTGGTGGCCGGCGGTTACATTCTCTACAACCCGCTCCCCGGCGTCGCTGCCTTGGCGCTGGTGCTGGGTTGGGTGCTGGTGATTGAGGGGGTGGTGCTGGCCGTCCTGGCTTTCCAGGTGCGACCGCGGGCTGGCTGGGGGCTGTGGCTCTTCGACGCCATCGTCACCGCGGCGCTCGGCATCTTCATCCTCGTCAATTGGCCCGGCAACTCGTTCGTCATCCTGGCCGCCTTCATCGGCGTGAGCATGATTTTCAGCGGCGTCAGCCGGCTCATCTTCGGCGGAGCGGTGCGCTCGGCGGTGGCCAAGGCCTAGCCCTTCTCCAGCACGTGGAGCGCCAGCAGCACGGCCAGTGACAGCTGGACCGAGGCCTCCGGCCGTTTGACCAGCGCGATGAGCTCGGCCACCGTCCGGCTACCGTCGGCGGCGGGCAACAGCTCGCTCTCCCACTTCTCGAGCGCAATGTCTCGCAGCGGGTAGATGGGCTGTCGCGACGGAACCAGCCGGTCCTCGAGCGCCAGCAGGCGACGCACCCGCTCGGGCTTGTACAGCTTCTTCATCCCCCGTTGGATGAGGGTGGCCGGGTGCACGTCCAGCTTCAGCACCTCCTGGCGGGTGGGCTGCCCAAAGCTCATGACGTAACTGCCGTCTTCCCAGGCGAAGAGGGAGTAGACGATGGCCTTCACCTGCTGGCCCAGGTAGTAGAGGCGGTCCGCGTCGGTGAGGAGCTCGCGCTCGACCCGGACGTCCCCGGTGCGTCGCCCGGATTTCTGGGCCACTTGGGCGGCGTCGGCCAGTTGGTCCGGACGCACCCGGCCCGTTCGGACGAGGAACTGGCCAAACCGGTCGGCGAGCAGGTTGGAGAGCGCAAACACCGGCTGTCCCCTCTCGAAGAAGACAACCTTCTTGACCGCGCCCTTCTGCACGCCGAGTTCGCCGGTTTCCCCGGAGAGGAAGAAGGCGGAAATGAGGGCCGGCAGGTTGTCGCGCAGCTCGCCGCGCCGAAGTTTGAGCGCCGGCGGGGTGGGGCGCTGGGTCGCGGGGGGGGGACGTGCGCCGGGGTCCGAGCCTTTGCGCATGGAGGAGGCCCGAAGCGGCCTTCCCGTCAGCTCCACCGGCCCGGAGGTACCACTCACCAGCACCCGCCCGCTCAGCTCCATGGTGTCGGCCGGCTCGTCCTCCTCGATGTCGATGTCCAGCTCGACTTCGAATTCCTCCTCCGCCGGCTGGCGCGGCGGCCCGGGCGGGACGAGCTGGGTGACGGCCTCCAGCAGCTTCTTCGCCTCGAAGGGCTTCTCGAAATACCCCGCCGCACCGTGCTTGTTGCGGCCCTCGAGCGCGTGCTTGCCACCCTTGAAGACGCCGGTGACAAAAATGTACGGGACGCCCGGGTGCTCGCGCCGCAGCGCCTCGGCGATGGCGTAGCCCATGACGTCCGGCAGAAGAATGTCGAGCAGCGCCAAGGCCGGAGGTTGCGCGCGCAGGAGCTCCAGCGCCTGCCTGCCTTTGGTGGCGCCGGCCACCTCGTAGCCTGCGTCCTCGAAGAGGTGCGTCAGCAGCGACAGCAACTCGACGTTGTCGTCGACCACGAGAATGCGGGGACGCGGCATGTTGGCGCCTCCAAGGTTAATCGCCTGCTCGGCCGCCGTCCCCTCCCAGTTTGAGTGGGTGCGAGGCCCACCGGCACCCACGTAAGGTTTGCGCGCCCGCGCTCGCGCTCCCCACGGGTGAAGGGCTGCGTTTCAGCCAGCGGCCGGCCACCCACCCCCTCCTCGCCCCCGGGCGAGTGTCCCCGGGCAACGAGCCCCTCCTCTCTCCGCCGAGCCGTCCAAGTCCACCCCGCCCGCGCCACCCCTGGTTTTCCAAGGGGCCCTTGGTGGTGGGGGCGCTGGAGGGGCGAGGGGTGGACGCCCGAGGGCCCCGGTTGCTTTCCCGCCGCCGGCTAGCGTAGGGACCGCGGTTCGCCGGGGCGTTTCCCCGCAAGGGAAGGGACGATGGCCGAGAAGCTGGCAGCGCGGGAGAAGGGCTTCTCCGAGTGGTACGTGGACCTGGTCCTCAAGGCCAAGCTCGCCGACTACTCGGACGTCAAGGGCTGCATGGTGATTCGTCCCAACGGCTACGCGCTGTGGGAGAACATGCAGCGGGCGCTGGACCGAATGTTCAAAGAGACGGGCCACCGCAACGCCTACTTTCCGCTGCTCATTCCGGAGAGCTTTCTGCGCAAGGAGGCCGAGCACGTCGAGGGCTTCGCGCCGCAGCTGGCGGTGGTGACGCACGCCGGCGGCAAAAAGCTGGAGGAGCCCTACGTCATCCGGCCCACTTCCGAGACCATCATCAACTCGATGTTTGCCCGGTGGATTCAGAGCTACCGCGACCTGCCCATGCTGCTCAACCAATGGGCCAACGTCGTCCGCTGGGAGATGCGCACCCGGCTCTTTCTGCGCACCAGCGAGTTTCTCTGGCAGGAAGGTCACACCTGCCACGAGACGGAAGCCGAGGCCGAAGCAGAGACCCGGGCCATGCTCGAGGTGTACCGCACCTTCGCCGAGGACTACATGGCCATGCCGGTCCTCGCCGGCCGCAAGTCCGAATCCGAGAAGTTCGCCGGCGCGGTGCGGACGTACTCCATCGAAGCGATGATGCAGGACAAGAAGGCCCTCCAGGCCGGAACCAGCCACAACCTCGGGCAGAACTTCGCCCGGGCCTTCAACACCGTCTTTCAGGGCCGCGATGGGCAGCAGCACCACGTGTGGCAGACGTCCTGGGGCGTCTCCACCCGGCTCATCGGTGGCCTCATTCTCACCCACTCCGACGACGCCGGACTGGTGGTACCGCCCAAACTGGCCGCCACCCACGTCGCCATCGTCGTCATCGGCAAGGGGGAGGAGCGCGGACCGGTGGTGGAGCGGGCCCAGGCGGTGGCGGCGGACCTTCGCCGCGTCGGCCTGTCCGTCCTGGTGGACGACGACGACAGCAAGAGCCCGGGCTTCAAGTACTTTGAACACGAGCTCAACGGAGTCTGCTTGCGGATGGAGCTCGGGCCCAAGGACCTGGCCAAGGGACAAGCCGTCCTCGTCCGTCGCGACGACCGAGCCAAGGTGAGCGTCTCCTTGGACGCCGTTTTGGCGACTGCCCAGGCCATGCTGGAAGCGATGCAGTCCTCACTCTTCAACCGAGCCAAGCAATTCCGTGCCGAGCACACCTTCGAGGTGAACGACATGGAGGAAATGAAGGCCCGCGCCGACGACGGCTTCCTGCTGGCGCACTGGTGCGAGAGCCCCGCCTGTGAGGCCCAGGTGAAGGAGCTCACCGGTGGAGTGACGACGCGGAACCGTCCCTTCGACCTTCCGCAGCAGCCCGGCCGGTGCGTGGTGTGCGCTCAGCCCTCGCCCGGCCGGATGGTGTTCTCCAAGGCGTACTAGCGACGACTGCGGCGCGGGAGGCCGCCGAAAAGCGTGCTCGAGCCCAATGCGACGGCGCTCCTTCTCGGCACTGCCGGGCTGTTGCTTGGGGGAAGCGCCCTCCTCAGCCGGCTGGCCGCCCGGACCGGGCTGCCGGTGGCCTTTCTCTTCCTCGGCGTGGGCATGCTGGCCGGCTCGGACGGCCTCGGAAAAATCACCTTCGAGGACTACCCGCTCGCTTTCCGGCTCGGCACCTGCGCGCTGGTGCTCATCCTCTTTGACGGGGGACTCAACACTCCGCTCGGCCGGGTGCGCCCCGTCCTGGCCCCAGCTGCCCTGCTGGCGACACTGGGCGTGGTGGGGACGGCCGGCGTGACAGCGGTCGCCGCCCGCTTCCTCTTCCACGTGCCGTGGACGTACGCGCTTCTGTTGGGGGCGATTTTGTCGTCCACCGACGCCGCGGCCGTCTTCTCGGTGCTGCGCAGCAGCGGGACCGAGCTCAAGGCCAAGGTGGGCACCCTGCTCGAAGTCGAGTCCGGGCTCAACGACCCGATGGCCGTCATTCTCACCCTGGCGCTCACCGAGTCGCTGGTCAGCGGCCTGCAGCCGGGCCCTCGACTGCTGGCCGAGGTGGCCTTGCAATTGGTGGTGGGGGGAGTAGTGGGGGGAATGCTCGGGGCACTGGCCGCTCGGCTGGTGCAGAAGGTGGCGTTGCCTGCCCCGGGGTTGGTGGCGGTGGTGACGGTGGCCTTTGCCCTCGTCACCTTCGGCTTCACCACGCTGCTTCATGGAAGCGGCTTCCTGGCGGTGTACCTGGCAGGAATGGCGCTGGGCCATGGGGCGCTTCCGGACCGCCAGGGGCTACTCCGGGTGCACGACGGGCTCGCCTGGCTTGCTCAGGTGGCCATGTTTCTCATGCTGGGGCTGTTGGTTTTCCCGGCCCAGTTGCCGGCCGTCGCGCTCCCGGGCACGGTGCTGGCCTTGGTGCTGGCATTCGTGGCCCGGCCGCTGGTGGTGGGCGTGTGCCTTCTGCCCTTCGGCTACAGCTGGAAGGAGCGTCTCTACATCGGCTGGGTGGGCCTCCGGGGAGCGGTCCCCATCATCCTCGCCACCTTCCCGGTGCTGGCCGACGTCCCGGGAAGCACGCTCCTCTTCAACGTCGTCTTCTTCAGCGTGGTGGTGAGCGGGCTTTTGCCGGGGGCCACCGTGTCGGCCGTCAGCCGATGGCTCGGGGTGCAGGCGGTGCGCTAGCCGCTGGCGCCCTTTCAGGGCTACCAGGGGCCCACGTTGCGCAACAGCACCACCTCGCTGCGGTGGCCCTTGGTGTTCGGGTAGTACAGCAGCATGTCGCTGCGGCCTTTCTTGTCGAGGTCCACCGACTCGAGTCGGCCCACCGCACGCACTGCAATGCGCGCCGAGGGGCTGTCGGCGAAGAGCGTCCCCTGCCCTCCGAGAAAGACGCTGAGCTCCTCGTCGCCCGTCCCGAAGGCAAGGTCCAGCCGCTTGTCGCCGTTGTAGTCGCCAAACATGTCAATGGCTTGAATGTCGGCGGCCCCGGACAGGTTGAGGGTGAAGCTGAGCTCGCGCTCGGCGGCGGGCGTCGCCGCGAAGCGCCGCTTGGCCGGCTCGAAGGGGAAGACTTGGAAGTTGATGCTCAGCGTTCGGTTGAGGAGAATTTTGACAATGGCGAAAATGCCGATGTTGACGGAGGGCACCACCAAGTCGGGATGTCCGTCCCCGGTGACGTCGAGAAGCTCCACATCCGTCCCGGTGGCCCCTTCGCCCTTGAGGACTTGGTCCGGCCCTTCGGCATAGGGCCCGCCCTTCCGGCCAAAGAAGACGTAGGTGGTGGTGGTGACGGAGGCCAGGCCGCGCGCCACCAGCTTGCGCACCACCAAGTCCGCGATGCCGTCTCCATCTACATCGGCCACGGTGACGCTGGCCTGGGTTCCAGCCTCCTTGAGCTCCTCCGGGGTGCGGATGGCGAAGTCCCGGCGGAAGCTGGGCACATTTGAGAAGGTGAAGCCGGGCGACTGGCGGTAGACCGTAATGCGGTCCTCCAGAGTGGCCACAATGTCCTGGAGGCCGTCCCCGTCGACGTCGGCCACGTAGAGGGAGGGGAAGGCGAAGGCCAGACGGAAATAGGGCACCGAGCCGGTGCGAGGGCGGTCCAGCCTCCGCATCTGGTCGCCGGCGCTGAAGCTTGCCTGCACATCCAACGCCAGTTCGGCCACCCGGACGTAGTGTCCATCGCCCTGGCTCTTGTAGAGGCCCAACCCATGGGGGCCGGGGACGAGGAGCTCGCGACTTCCTGGCCCGCTGACGTCCTCCACAATGCGCAGCCGAGGCATGGCGCCGGGGGCAGGGCGGCTGAAGGCCGTCGGTTGCTCCACCAGCTTCACCGCTGGGCCGGCCACCCGGCCGTGGAAGCTGCGGGAGAGCACGCCGGTGGGCGTCAACAAGAGAAGCTCGTCCCCCGGCTGCCCGTCGACGTCGGCCACGTCGAAGCCGAAGGCGTCGCCCTCATCCATGCTGAGCGCGAGGTCCGGCGCCGTCCCGAAGCTGCCGTCGCGGTTCCAGAAGACGGCCAGCGAGCGCTTTGTCCCTGGGCCGACGCCACTCGTGTAGCCGACGAGAATGTCCAGTTTCCCATCGCCGTCCAAATCCGCGGCGCTGACGGCCACCACGTCCCCCAGCACCAACAGCTTCTTCATCTCGAAGCGCTGGGGCTCCGCCCAGGCACTCGGCGCGGCCAGCGTCAAAGCCAACAGCAGGCAGGCCGGCTTCACGAAGCAATGTCCTTTCGCCCAAGCAGCAACGCGCCGGCGCCCAGCGTGCCAAGCAACCACACCGAGAAGACAAGCACCGCGCGCGGGGCGACGTCGGTGGCGTACCGGCTGGCCAGCCCTTGGGAAAGCTGCGTCACCCTGTCCAGCCCGGCGGTGAGAAAGGTGGTGGCCAACAGCGGCTCGAGCCTCGGCCAGCGTGCAAGCGCGAGGAGGACAGCTCCCAACAGGGCCGTCGAGGCCACGGCCGGCCCCGGGCGGGCCCAACCCATTCCCAACAGGCCCCCCACGGCCACCGCCACCGCCAGCCCCAACAGCGAGGTGGCCACGGCCGCGCCCAGCTGCGTGGCCAGCAGTCCACGGCTGGCCAGCACATAGCCGCCCTCGGTGGCGGCGGACAGCCCAAAGCGGCCCCAGCCAGCCAACAGCGCGCCGAGTGCCGCGGCCAGGTAGGCCAAGGCCAGCCCGCTGGCCAGCGCCCACAGTCGCGCTGTCCACCAGGCAGTCCGCCCCACGGGCCGGCAGAGGGCGGTGCGCGCCACCCCCGAGGCAAAGTCCGCCCCCACCGCGCTGGCCGCCCAGAGGGCTCCCACCGCGGCCGCCGTCATGGCGGCACCGGTGGCCCCGGCGGCGGCGAGGTAGAAGCCGTTGGGGGCCCCAAACAGGCCGCGCTCGGCGGCCACTCCCAGGCTGAGGGCATAGGCCCCGCCCAGCAACGCCGACAGCGGCAGCAAGAAGACGGAGCGCCCGGTGGCCAGCCGTTGCCATTCGCCGCGGAAGGCACCCAACAGGCCCCTCACGCCTCACCGGGCCGGGTGACGGAGAAGAAGAGCTCCCGCAGCGCCCCCACGTGGGCAGCGTCCACGGGCTGCTCCGCCACCAAACGCCCCTGCGCCAGGACGAGGACGCGGCTGGCGGTGCGCTCCACCTCGTCGAGGAGGTGGCTGGAGACGAGCAGCGCCGTGCCGGAATGGGCCAGCGTGCCCAACAGCGCGCCGACGTCCCGCACGCCCGGCGGGTCGAGCCCGTTGAGCGGCTCGTCCAGCACCAACAGGGATGGACGCGGCAGCAGCGCCGCGCCAATGGCGAGCCGCTGCTTCATCCCCAGGGAAAGCTGCCGCACACGCCGGCTGGCCACCTCCAGAAGGCCCACCTGCGCCAGCACCTCGCGCCGACGGGCGACGTCCACCCGGTGGCCCCCCAACCACCCCGTCCAGGCCAGCGCGCCCAAGGCCGTCAGCTCGCCGGGCAGCGCCGGGGCTTCAATGAGGAAGCCGGCCGAGCCCAGCGCCGCTGCCCGCGCCCGGCGCACGTCATGTCCCGACAGCTGCACCGTCCCGGCGTCGGGGTGCACCAGCCCAGCAATGACACGAAGCGCGGTGCTTTTCCCGGCGCCATTCGGCCCGAGCAGCCCCACCACCTCCCCGGCGTGGACTTGGAAGGAGAGAGAGTCGACGGCTTGCACCGGCCCGTAGCGCTTTGCAATGCGAGAAACGTCGAGGGGAACCACCGGCCTGCCACCCTACCCTGCGGCCCCGGGCGCTCTCTAGCCCTGGAGCAGTGGAGGGGGCGGTGCTTAGCTTGCCCGTCGGAGGGCCATCCTTTTGCGCCTCTTTGTCGCCGGGCCTCTCCCGGACGCGCTGCAGGCCCAGGTGTTTGCCGCGCTGGCGGCGGTGCGCCGCGCGGCGTCTCAGGCGGCGTGGGTGCGCCCCGGACAGCTGCACCTGACGCTCAGTTTTTTGGGCGAGGTGGACGACTCTGCCGTGCCGGCGCTGGTGGATGCGCTCCGGCCGGTCGGCCGTCGGCACCGGGCCCCGCAGCTGTGGCTGCGCGGAGCGGGGTGCTTCGGCCGTCCGCACCGGCCGGACGTCCTTTTCGCCGAGCTCGCCGGGGACGTGCAGGGGCTGCACTCGCTGCAGGCCGACGTCCAGGAGGCGCTGCGCGTGTGGCAACCGCCCAAGCCGGGGGCCGTCCCCCCGGCCTTTCGCCCCCACCTCACCCTGGCGCGCGCCCGGGGCAGACAGGGGGACGCGGCCCTGGGCCGCGCTCGGCGCTCGCTGCGCGAGCAGCTGCTGGGCGACTTTCTGCTTGAGCGGCTGGTGTTGTTCTCCAGCACCCTTGGCCCTGCCGGCGCCCAGCACACTCCGGTTGCGGAATTTTCGCTGCTCAACACTGCTCCGGCACCGGCCTGAAAAACTTGCGCCGTCCCCGGGTGAGAGGCCGCCCTGGGTGCGGGGAGGCAACCTGGCCGTCTCCGCAGCCCTTGACGCTCGGGACTTCCGTCTTAGCTTTGCAGAAGGAGGAAGTGCACATGGCAACACTCACTCGTTGGGAGCCCTTTCCGGGCATGAATAGGCTGCAGACTGATTTGAATAGGTTGTTTGACGCCACCGTCGGTGCCAACCGCGGTACCGAGTCCTTTGGCTGGGCACCGCCCGTTGACGTCTTCGAGGACGCCGAAGGGTTGACCTTCAAATTCGAGCTTCCTGAAGTTGAGGCGAAGGACGTGCAAGTCAACTTGGAGGATGGCGTCCTCACCGTACGCGGCGAGAGGAAGCTGGAGCGCGAAGAGAAGAAGGACAATTACCACCGAATTGAACGCGCCTACGGCACGTTTGCTCGAAGCTTCACGCTTCCGGCGACGTTCGACGCGAACAAGGTGACGGCCGAGACGAAGAATGGAGTGCTTCGCATTTACGTGCCGAAGCGCGCCGAGGCCAAGCCGAAGAGCATCCAGGTGAAGGTGAATTAATTCTTTCTCCGCCTGGAAGAGGAGGAGCGCCCGAGTGAACCCCTCACGGGCGCTTCCCACGGTGCGCTCGAGCCTGCCGCTGTCGCCAGCTCGAGCGCACCACGTTTTTTTCAAGGCCCGCTACTCGCCCAGGTAGGCGCGCCGGATTTCAGGGCTGGCCAACAGGGCTCGGCCTTCTCCCTGCATGGCCACCTCGCCCGTCTCCAGCACATAGCCGTGGTGGGCGAGATTCAGCGCCAGGTGGGCATTTTGCTCGACCAGCAGGATGGAGACGCCGCGCGCATTCACCTCGCGGAGAATGCGGAAAATGGTTTCCACCACCTGGGGCGCAAGCCCGAGGGAGGGCTCGTCGAGGAGCAACAGCTTGGGGCGGCTCATCAACGCCCGGCTGATGGCCAGCATCTGCTGCTCGCCCCCAGAGAGGGTGCCGCCCACTTGGCGTTGGCGCTCTTTGAGCCTCGGGAAGAGCCCGAAGACGTAGTCGCGGTCCTCCGCCACCTGGGCGCGGTCGTGCCGGAGGTAGGCGCCGAGGTCCAGGTTTTCCGCCACGGTGAGGTTGAGAAAAATGCCTCGCCCCTCGGGCGCATGGGCTATGCCTCTGGGGACGAGCAGGTGCGACTTCATCCCCTGCACCGGCTGGCCCTCGAGAAGAATTTTGCCGCTCTTCGGCCGGAGCATTCCCGACACCGCCCGCAGGGTGGTCGTCTTCCCGGCGCCGTTGGCACCGATGAGCGCCACCACCTCGCCCTTGGCCACGCGGAGCGAGATGCCCCTCAAGGCGATGATGGCCCCATAGCTGACGTGGAGCTGCTCCACCTCGAGGATGGGCTCGCGGACATGCCGCGTTTCGGTGCTGAGCGCGGTGGAGCTCATGCACCGGCTCCTGGGACACTCAGGCCCTGAGCAGCGAGGTAGCTGTCGCCGAGGTATGCCTCGATGACTTTCGGGTCGGTGCGCACGCGCTCCGGGTTGCCGCGGGCGATGGTCTCGCCGTAGTCGAGCACGGTAATTTCCTCGCAGATGCCCATCACCAGCTTCATGTCGTGCTCGATGACCAGAATCCCCAAGGAGAAGCGCTGGCGGAGCTCGCGAATCAGCACCATGAGGTCGGACTTCTCGCGCGTATTCATCCCGGCCGCCGGCTCATCCAACAGCAGCACCCGAGGCCCGGTGGCCAGGGCGCGCGCAATCTCCAGGCGGCGCTGCTCCCCATAGGGCAGGTTGCGCGCTTCCTCGCCGCGGCGGTGCAGCAGTCCCATGACGTCCAACAGGGCGTCGGCCTTGACGGTGAGCGCGCGCTCCTCGCGCTGGAAGCCGGGGGTGAGCAAGAGCGCCCGCCACCAGTCCACGTAGTTGTTGAGGGCGGCCATCGCGGCAGCGGTGCCGCTGCGCTTGGAGGAGCGCCTCCGGGCGGCCTCGATGCGCGCCTGCGAGAAGAAGGCGTAGGTGTCGGCCAGGCAGGCCACCCGGACGTTGTCGAGCGCGGTGAGCGTCTTGAAGAGGCGAATGTTCTGAAAGGTGCGGGCCAGCCCGAGCCGGTTGATTTGGTGGGGCTTACGCCCGTTCACCACCTCGCCGCCGACCCGCACCGTGCCGGCCGAGGGCTGGTAGACGCCGGTCAGTACGTTGAAGGCCGTCGTCTTGCCCGCCCCGTTGGGGCCGATGAGGCCCTGCAAGTCTCCCGGGTGGATGGCCAAGTCAAAGCTGGAGAGGGCCTTCAGGCCCCCGAAATGGATGGCCACCCCTTCGGCCTGCAAGAGCGGCGCGCTCACTCCTCGCTCCTCCAGCCCCGGCCCCACCAGCGCGGGAAGGCATCCCACAGCTCGCGGCTGCCGAAGAGGCCCTGCGGCCGAACCAGCATGAGAACCACCAGCAGGATGCCGTAAACCGGCATCCGGATTTGGTCCACCTTCTGGGCCAGCGAGGCGCCCCCCTCCAGCCCACCCACCTGCAAAAACAGGGTGCGCAGCACCTCCGGCAGCAGCGTCAGCACCACCGCGGCGACGATGGACCCGCTGATGCTCCCCAACCCACCGGCCACCACCATGGTCACCACCTCGATGCTTTTCACGAAGGTGAAGGAGCCGGGGTTGATGATGGGGACGAAGTGAGCGAAGAGCGCGCCGGCCACGCCAGCGAAGAAGGAGGAGATGACGAAGGCTCGGACCTTGTAGGCGGTGGTGTCCACCCCCATCGCCTCGGCTGCCACTTCGTCCTCGCGAATGGCGAGCAGCGAGCGGCCGTGGGCGCTGTCCTGAATTCGGCGAGCCACCAGCACCACCACGAAGACGCAAGTCCAAATCATCATGAAGCTGCTGGTCTGCGGGATGCC
>JBKQJL010000025.1:0-50137 GCA_052147975.1 Myxococcaceae bacterium | reverse complement strand
CTGTCGGGGGGCCAGCAGCAGCGGGTGGCCATCGCCCGCGCGCTGGTCAACGGCCCGCGCGTCATTCTTGCCGACGAGCCCACCGGGAACCTCGACTCGCGCACCAGCGTTGAGGTGATGGCGCTCTTCCAGGAGCTTGGCCGGAGCGGCATCACCGTGGTGCTCGTCACCCATGAGCCAGACGTTGCCACCTTTGCCGGGCGGGTGGTGATTCTCAAGGACGGGCGGCTGCAGAGCGACCGTCGGCAGATGCCGGCACCAGCCGTGCTGCCCCCAGACGAGGAAGCGGCGTGAACCTTTTGGAAGTCATCCGGGTTGCGCTCCGGGCGCTCATGCGGAACAAGCTGCGCTCGTTCCTCACCACGCTGGGGATGATTTTCGGCGTGGGCGCAGTCATCGCGACGGTGGCCATCGGAGAGGGCGCACGCTCGGCGGTCGAGGCTGCGTTCGCCTCGATGGGGACCAACCTGCTGGTGGTACTCCCGGGCAGCACCAGCGCCGGCGGCGCCCGCGGCGGCAGCGGGACGCAGCCAACTCTCACCTGGGACGACCTGAAGGCCATTCGCACCGAGTTGCCCTCGGTGCGCTACGCGGTGGCGGTGCTCCGCTCCGGCTCGCAAGTCATCAGCGAGGACGCCAACTGGACCACCCAAGTCCAGGGCACCGAGCCGGACTTCTTCGAGATTCGGAATTGGCCCATGCTGCTGGGCACCCGTTTCACCCAGTCCGACGTCGACTCGGGCAGCAAGGTGGTGGTGCTCGGCGCCACCGTGTCGGACAAGCTCTTCGGACCCAACGCCAACCCAGTGGGACAGGTGGTGCGCATCCGCAACATCCCCTTCCAGGTGGTCGCGGTGGCCGACCGGAAGGGCCAAAGCGCCTTCGGGCAGGACTATGACGACGCCGTCTTCATCCCGCTGACGACGTACATGGCGAAAGTCCAAGGCGGACTGCAGAAATTCATCGCCGGGCAAATTCTCATTACCGGTGTCACCGCCGAACGGGCGCAGGCCGACGTCACCGCGCTGTTGAGAGACCGTCACAACCTCCGGGTCGGAGAGGACGACTTTTTCATCCGCAACCTGGCCGAGGTGGCCAGCGCCCAAGAGGAGTCCAGCCGGACGGTGTCGCTGTTGTTGGCCATCGTCGCCGGCGTCTCCTTGCTGGTGGGGGGCATCGGCATCATGAACATCATGCTGGTGAGCGTGACCGAGCGGACCCGGGAGATTGGAACGCGGATGGCCATCGGCGCGCGCGGGATGGACATTCTGATGCAGTTTCTTGTCGAGGCGGTCACCCTGGCCACGTTGGGGGGGATGCTGGGCATCGCCGCCGGCGTACTGACCGCGCGGTGGATGACGGCGCTCTTCCACTGGCCGGTCTTGTTCCGGGCCGACGTCATCCTGGTGGCGGTGGTCTTCAGCGCCCTGGTGGGCGTGGCCTTCGGCCTCTACCCGGCGCAGAAGGCGAGCCGGCTCGACCCCATCGACGCCCTTCGCTACGAGTAGCCGCCCGCTTAGGGGAAGCGGCCGGCGGCGACGAGCAAGTCCAGCGCCGACTGGCGCAAGGAGTCCTCGGCGATGACGGCCTGGGTGGCCGCGTCGCGCGCGGCCAGGAAAGCCTGAATGAGGTCGAGGTTGTTGCTGGCACCCGCCTTGTACGAAATGTCCGCCAGCCGGTAGGTGTCCACGGCATAGGCGGCTGCACGGCGAGCGTTGTCCAGCGCGCGGACGCTGCGCTTCACCGAGTCAAAGGAGGTCCGGACATCCGAGAGCACCTGGCGGGTGGTGCCCTCGAGGGTAATTTGGTCCTCGGAAAGCTGCGCCTCACGCTGGTGGGTGCGGCCGTAGCGCGCGCCGCCGTCGAAAATGGTCCAGCTGAGCTGCGCCTGAATTTGCCAGCCCCATTCCGGAAAGGGAGGCGTTGGGGGGTGCTGGAAGAGCGGTTCCCCAAGCAAATTCAAGGTGGGCAGGTATTCCATCCAAGTCATATTCAACGAGCGGTCGGAGGCTTTCGTCTGCTCCTGGTTGAGCCGGATGTCTGTGCGCTGCGTCGGCGCCTCGGACAGCGCCGCGTCCAGCCCGGGCAACTGGGGGAAGGTGGGCGTCTCGGAGGCGTCGACTGGCCCCTTGTCCCCGAGCAGCACGCCGAGGGCCTCCTGGGCGTTGTAGAGGCTCTGGTAGCTGGCCTGGAGGATGACCTCAGCGCTCTCCAGCGTCTGCGCCGCCCGCGCGGCGTCCACCTTGTTTCCCAAGCCGCCCTCGAGGCGCTTCTTGGCATAGTCGAGTTGCGCGACGGCCGTGTCCCGGGCGAGGACGTTGACTTGCACCTGGCGCTTTTGGGCAATGAGGGCGATGTACGTCTTGGCAGTGTTGGTGGCGACGACCCGTCGGACGTCTGCGCTGTTGAAGCGGGCCACGTCCACTTGGTCGCCAGCGCGAATGGCATTGGCCCAGGCGGCTGGCGAGAGCAGCGGAATGTTGAGTTGGACGTTCCCCGTCCACTGGTTCTGCGGGTAGATGACGGTGTTGGGCCCGGCGATGGTGGCCTCCGTCCGGGGACTGTCCAGATGGGTAAAGGCGACGTTGGTCGCCAAGGTGGGGATGGAGGCCGCCCGCACCTCCTCCATGAGGCCACGAATGCGGGCCACCTCCTGAAGTGCGGTCAGCGTGCTTGGGTTTCGTGCCAGCGCCTGGTCCACCGCTTGCTGAAAGCCAATGGACTGGACGACTGGAGTCACACCGTCGACGCCCCCGTCCAGCGCCACCGCCGGCGTCCCGAGGGTGGGGTCCGGGGCAGAGGTGAGCCGGGGGAGGGGCAGCGGCGGTGCCGGCGGCAGCGGGACCTGCGCAGCAGCCTTCATCGCCAACAGCAACGCCAGGACGGCGGGCCAACGTCGCATGGAATTCTCCGGACTCCAGGAAAGAAGGGGCCGAGGGCCGGCCACCAGCCCAGCGCGCGACGCCTCCGCTTGCCGCGGGCGCAGGGAGGGGACGGCGGCGGGGCAGCGCATGGGGGCCTGTAATGCTCAGCGACGAAATCAATTGCAACCTCAACGAATCCAGGGTCACCTCCTGCCTCTCGCCGTGCCTCCTCCTTCATCGCCGAACGTCGTGGGCGGTCCGCTGGCCGAGTTCGAGGAGGTGGCGGGGCTCATCGCCCAGGCCCGCCGCAGGGTGTGGAGCGGCGTGGCCCGCGTCCTGAGCCCGCAAGGGGAGTCCGTCCTCGGCTGGGCCGTGGTGGCGACGCTGGCTCGCCTCGGGCCGCAAAGCCAGCGCGACCTGGCCGACATCATCGGCCAGCACCCTGCTGGCATCTCGCGGCAGCTGACGGAGCTGGACGCGGCTCGGCTCACCACGCGCACGCTCGATGCCCGCGACCGCCGCTGCCGGCTGGTCGCACTCACGCCGAGTGGCCGACGCTGGCACCGCCATTGGCGACCGCGCGTCCTGGCGGCGGTGCGCGACGTGCTTGGCGTGCTCGACGCAACGGAGCGCGATGGGCTGCGGGTGCTGCTGCTCAAGGTGCTCGCCCCGCCGGCGCAAGGGCGAGCAGCCCGCAGGACGGTCCGCTAGTCTCCACCCCACCTCCTTCCCTTGCCCCGGAGACCGCCCGCATGGACCCCTCGTCCTTGAGCCGTCCGCTGTCCACTGTTCCTCTGGCCATGGTCACCACCGCCTTCGAGCTGCCAGGGCACCGCGTGGTGCGCAATCTCGGCATTGTCCGCGGCATTGTGGTGCGTTCGCGCAGCATCGTCGGGAGCTTCTTCGCCGGCCTGCAGACGCTCTTCGGAGGCAACATCACGCTGTGGAGCGAGATGTGCGAGCTCGCCCGCCGCGAGGCCTTCGAGCGGATGGCGCTCCATGCACGGGCAGTCGGAGCCAACGCCGTCATCGGCGCCGCCTACGACGCGACGGAGATTGGGCAGGGGGTCACCGAGGTGCTGTGCTACGGCACCGCGGTGGTGGTGGAGTCTGCGCCCTAGTCAGCGCAGCCGGTCCCAATTCCAGGCGGCCGCTCCGGCGATGAGCGCCGGCACGAGGAGCATGGTGGGTCGCCACCAGCCGAGGTGCGCCCAGGCCACGCTTTGCACCGCTGCCACGGCGAGGAAGCCCCACAGTGCCCAACGCCGCATCCACCACCACAGCGTCACCAGGAAGAAAATGGCCGGCAGCGAGCTGGCGAGAATAAACGCCGACAACCAGGGGGCGCCGACCGAGGCCCCCAGCTTTCGGTAGTCCGGACCGAAGGAGAAGGCGAAGGCCTGCAGCGACGCCAAGAAGCCCACGGCGCAGGCCAGGGTGAGGCTGATGGAGGGACGGCGCGGTTTGGGCGAAGGCGACGGGGGGAGGTCCATACCGGCGACGCGGGGTGCTACCACAGCGGCTACCGGGCGTGGTCCCCCACCCGGGCGCGCCACTGGCGGCCCAGTGCCAGCGCCACGCCGACGTTGGTGGCTCGTCGGCAGGCCAGCACCAGCGCCTGTTCCCCGCCGGGAACCAGGGGGAAAACGAGAAACAGCCCACGGCGGGTGAGTGCCCACCCCTCGTCGGCCGGCCCGGAGGTGCCGGGCCCGGGCGGGGCCGAGCCGAGCAGCCCCGAGGCCACGGTGGCGCCGCGTGCCAGCCGCAGGCCGGCACCCTCCTCGGCGAGAAAGGCGCTCTGCACCTCGCCGGTGGGCAGGTGCACCAGCCCCGCCGCCAGGCAGCCGGGGACGTCCGCGGCGGCGGCCTCCAGGGTATGCGCCAGCGCCGGGGCCGAAGCCTCCAAGGTGAGGGAGCGCAGACCTCCGTCGGCCGGCGCCGGGGCGCGCTCGAGCACCCGGGCCAAGAGTGAGGCGGACGTCTCGTCGTCCACATCCTCCAACAGTGCGGCGCAGGCGGGGCCGGCCACCGCCACGCGCCAATGGCGCGGCATCCCCACCGCGGCGAGCTGTAGCGGGTCTCCCGGCTCGCCCCCGGGCCGCACCAGCGCCGCGAGGTCCCGCAGGGAGCGCTCCAAGCCGTCGAAGCTTGCTGGGGTGAGGCCGAGCGCGGACAGCACCACTTCGGGGCCTCCGGCTCGTTCCTGCAGCACCACCACGCTGGTGCGCGCCCGCGAGCCAATGTCTGCAGCGGCCCGGTGGGCGACGTCCAGGGGGGCAGGGGTGAGGGCGCGGGCGCAGGCCAGGTAGGCCTCGAAGGCGCCGAAGGTGAGGCGGGGGTCCACTGCACCGCGCAGCGCCTCGAAGTGGGCCTCCACGCCCGGCGGCGTCCGCGATGCCAGGTGCAGGAGCCGTTTCACCACCTGCGCTTTGAGGGCAGTGCGGACTGCCATCTCGGCGCGGGGGCCGCCGGTCTCAATCAGCACTTCCCCCAGCGGACGCCGCTCGGCGCGTGCCCGCTGCAAGGCGTCGGGCAGGAGTCGGCCCATTTCCGGGTACAGCCGTTCCAGTTGCGTCCCGAGGCGCTCCTCTTCCGAGCCGCCGGCGACGAAGCGAAGCCGCCCCGCGCCGGCCACCAAGTCAAATCGACTCCCGTCTGGCAGTGGGCCGAACTTCCACAGCCCCGCCGTTGGTGTCTGTTCCACGGCCTCCAAAAGCTGGGCGAGAAAGGCCAGCTGGTGGTGGAGGCCAGCGTCACCGGAGTCGGCGGAGGGCTCGGGCATCAGGACCGGAACAGCTCCGGATGCTACTGGCGGCACGGTCCGCCCCGTCAAGGAGGTGGGTGTGTGTGTGGGGCTACCCGGGGGTGCCCGCCGCATGGCGGCGGATGAAGGCGCGCACGCGCGGGGCCACTTCGTCACGCCAGCGGGTACCGCTGAAAATGCCGTAGTGGCCGGCCCCGGGCTGCTGGTGGTGTTCCTTGCGCTCGGGCGCAATGCCGGTGCACAGGGCGTGGGCGGCCAGCGTCTGGCCCAGCCCGGTGATGTCGTCCTTCTCGCCCTCGACGGTGAGCAGCGCGGTGCGCCGGATGGAGGCTGGGCGGACCGGCTGGAGGCCGCGGAACTTCATCGTCCCTCGGGCCAGCGCGTGCTCCTGGAAGACGCTGCGGACCGTCTGCAGGTAGTACTCCGCGGGCAAATCCATCACCGCCAGGTACTCGTCGTAGAAGCGCCGTTTGGTTTCGGCGGCGTCCTGGTTCCCATCGACGACGTCCCGAAACAGCTTCCAGTGGGCGGCGACGTGCTTGTCGGCATTGAGCGACACGAAGCCGCTGAGCTGCACGTAGCCGGGGCAAACCCATCGCCCGGCGCCCGGTTCCGTCGCCGGTACGCGGTCGAGCGCCCAGCGCTCGAACCATTCAAGGGGCCGAGTCTCCGAGACGCGGTTGACCTCGGTGGGGTTGATGCGGGTGTCCACCGGGCCCGCCATCAGCACCATGGTGCGGGGCTGAGCCGCGGGCTCCTCTTCGGCCAGAAGGGAGATGGCCGAGAGCACCGCCACGGCCGGCTGACAGACGGACAGGACGTGGACGTCCGGGCCCAGGTGTCGAAGGAAGCGTTGGAGGAGCGCGATGTAGTCATCGAGGTCAAACGCCCCCGCCGAGACGGGGATGAGGCGCGCGTCGAGCCAGTCGGTGACGTAGACGTCATGGTCGGCGAGCAACGTCCGAAGCGTCTCGCGCAGCAGCGTGGCGTGGTGGCCCGACAAGGGAGCCACCACCAGCACGGTGGGGTCGGTGGCCTGCGTGTCCCGCTCGAAATGCAGCAGGTTGCAGAACGGCGTCTTGAGGACAGCCACCTCCTGCACCGCCACGGGCCGGCCGTGAACTTCCGCCGAGTGCAGCCCGAAGGAGGGCTTGGCGTAGAAGCGCGTGGAGCGCTCGACCAGCTCGCTGACCGCCGCCAGCGTCCGGGTGAAGGGCGTTCCAGGCAGGGCCGGGTGGGACCAGAGCGCCTGGTTCACTGTTGCCCAGAGATGGAGCGGCTCTTGGAGCCCGCGCTGCAGTTGGTAGGTGAAGTACACAGCCTGGGAGCCTGACCCAACCGGTCCACGAAGGGAACCGGTCTTTTCAAGAATGCTGCGCAGCTCTAGTAATTTCTCGCACTTGCAGCATGGCGGCGGGGGAGGCCCCGGTGGCCAAACGAGCGCGGTGGTATAGGGAGTGCTCCCCACGCGAGCTCCCGCGACCGCCAGGAGGAGGCCGACCATGGCCGTGGTCATCAAAAAGTATGGGAACCGCCGCCTCTACGACGCCGAGGCGAGCCGTTACGTGACGCTGGCCGAAGTCGCGGCCAAGGTGCGCAAAGGAGCGGAAGTGCGTGTGGTGGACGCCAAGTCCGGCGCTGACCTCACCCAGCAGACGCTGACGCAAGTCATCATGGAGGACCAAAACGCAGCGCAGCTGCTCCCCGTCCCGCTGCTACACCAGCTCATTCGGATGGGAGATGACGCGCTGGCCGACTTCCTCGGACGCTACGTCACCCGAGCGCTCGAGCTGTACTTGCAGGCCAGAGCCGGGATGGGCGCCGTCGGCGCCTTCAACCCATTCGCCGCCTTCGCCCCGACGGACAGCTTCGCCAGCTTTCTCGGTGCGGACCGCGCAGCGGCTAGCCCGCCGGCCCCAGGGGCAGTGTCTCGGGAAGTGGAGGCGCTCCGTCGGGAGGTGGATGCCTTGAAGAAGACGGTCCGCAAACGCCGTCGATGATTGACGTTTTGCTGCGATGCAGCATTTTCGCTTGACACCCCGGTGGGGGGCGTTAGGTTTTGGCTGCAGGCGCGATGAACGCGTCGAGCGAAAGTAGGGAGATTCACAATGGCCGAGACAATGAAGAACGCGACTTCGCAGGTGCAGCAAATGTCCACGGAATGGAACAAGATGGTGGCGGAGCAGGTGACCCGGGTGGAGTCGGGCCTGACCGAGCTGGCCAAGCTGGAGGCCAAGACGCTGGCCCAGGCAGTCAACGGCTTCGAAGAGGCCGGCCGCATTGCCAAGGAGTCGGTGGCCCTCGCCGAGAAGGCCAGCTCCGAGTGGCGTAAGCTTTTCCTCGACGCGACCCGTCGCGCCGCGGCGATTCTCTCGCCTGAGAAGGTCTAAGCCACACGCAGGCAAGAGCTGAGCAGAGAGAACCCGCGTTGGAGCGGCCTCTCTGCTCGCGTACTGCTAGAAGCTCGCGACCGTGGCGCCATGGCGTCTGCTTGACGCCGCTGCCTTGAGTCGACTCTAAGTCCTCGGGGACCGTCCGCCTCCCGAGGGAGCTCGGCCATGCTGAGCGTCAACAAGGTGACCAGCGTCGAGGAGGCCGTTGCGCTGGTGCAAGCGCGGGACACGGTCGCCACTTCGGGCTTCGTCGGCAATGGCACTCCGGACGCTCTGCTCGACGGCCTGGCACGCGCTTTCGAGACATCCGGCTCACCCAGCGACCTGACGCTGGTTTTCGCCGCCGGCCAGGGCGATGGCAAAACGCGGGGCCTCAACCGCGTGGCGCTTCCCGGGCTGGTTCGCCGGGCCATCGGTGGGCATTGGGGCCTGGTGCCGAAGCTGGGGGCCATGGCACTGGCTGGCACAATAGAAGCCTACAATCTGCCGCAGGGGTGCATTTCCCAGCTCTACCGCGACATCGCGGCGCACAAGCCGGGGACGCTGTCCCGGGTGGGGCTGGGCACCTTTGTCGACCCGCGGCTCGGCGGCGGGAAAGTCAACGCCGCGACGCACGAGGAATTGGTGGAGCTGGTCGAGCTTCACGGCGAAGAATGGCTGCTCTACAAGGCGTTTCCCATTCACGTGGCCCTGCTGCGGGGGACGACAGCTGACACGGCTGGCAACGTCACCATGGAGCGAGAGTCCCTGACGCTGGACAACCTGGCGATGGCCATGGCGACCAAAAACAGTGGCGGTCTGGTCATCGTCCAGGTGGAACGCGTGGCACAGGCCGGGTCGCTCTCGCCGCGGGCGGTGAAGATTCCGGGGGCCCTGGTCGACTGCGTGGCCGTGGCACGGCCCGAGCACCACTGGCAAACCTACGCCACCCAGTACAACCCGGTGTATTCGGGCGAAACGCGAGGCGTGCTCGAAGCGATTCCCCCAGCGCCGCTCGACGAGCGCAAGGTAGTCAGCCGGCGCGCAGCACTGGAACTGCTGCCGGGAAGCATCATCAACCTGGGAATCGGAGTGCCGGAGGGCGTGGCGGCGGTGGCCCAGGAGGAGGGGCTCCTCAGCCTGCTCACCCTGACTGCCGAGCCAGGCGTCATTGGCGGGCTCCCCGCGTCCGGGCTCGACTTTGGTGCGGCGATGAATACCGAAGCACTCATCGACCAGAATCAGCAATTCGACTTTTATGACGGCGGCGGCCTGGACTTGGCCTGCCTGGGCATGGCCCAGTGCGACGCGGCGGGCAACGTCAACGTCAGCCGCTTCGGAAGCACCTTCGCCGGGTGCGGGGGCTTCATCAACATCAGCCAGAACGCCCGGCGGGTGGTCTTCGTCGGTACCTTCACCTGTGGTGGGCTCGAGGTGGATGTCTCGGGCGGTAAGCTGCGCATTCTCCGCGAGGGCAAGGTCCGCAAATTCATTCAGTCGGTGGAGCAGGTGAGCTTCAGCGGAGCCCACTGCCTCAGGGCCAACCATGAGGCGCTCTATGTCACCGAGCGCTGTGTTTTTCGCCTCACTTCGGATGGCCTCGAGCTGACGGAGGTCGCCCCAGGCATCATGCTGGATGACATTTTCAACAACATGGACTTTCGACCCAAGCGGTCCCGGCAGCTGGCCACCATGGACGCTCGCCTCTTCCTTCCAGAGGCAATGGGGCTGCGCCATTCGCTCGAATCCAAGCCGCTGCCAGAGCGCATTCTCTTCGATGCTTCGGCTGGCGTGCTCTTCATCAATTTCGCCGGGCTCTCGCTGCGGAGCGAGTCGCAGCTGGAGGCCATCGCCTCGACGGTCGAGCTGCGGTGCGCCGCGCTCGGTCGCCGGGTGCCCGCCGTCGTCAACTATGACGGCTGCACCATCGCCCCGCAGCTGATGGACGCCTACGCCGAGATGGTGGAGCGCCTCACCGAGCGCTTCTATTCCAAGGTCACTCGGTACACGAGCAACGCGTTTCTGCGGCTGACACTGGGGCATTCCTTGGCCATCCACCACGTCGCGCCGCACCTGTACGGCTCCAGTCGCGAAGCCTTCCGGGCGCTGTCCTCGGCTGGTCCCAGTCAGGACGCGGCGAAGCCACCCAACACACGCTGAGGGAGCCCATGGACCTTTCCGTAACGTCACCGAAGGTGAGGGAAGCGAAGGAACAGCGCGGCCTCAAGTCCGTCCTTGGCCGCGCCGTCAACTTCATCGACCAACTCGACGCGACCGGCCTCAACCGTTCGCTCTTCGTCGAAGCCGCCGGCCTGGCCCGCCAGCCGGGGCGGGCCGGGGCGGCCGTCGGCCGCTTCCTCACTGGGGAGCTGAGCGCGCTTTTGGCCAGCACCGGACGGCTGGCCGGGGCCCCCACCGAAGGGCCCATGGCGCCGCCGGCCAAGGACCGCCGCTTCGCGGACAAGGCCTGGGAAGAGAACGCCTTCTTCTTTTTCCTCCTGCAGGGCCACCTACTCCGGGAGAGGCTGGCCCAGGAGCTCGTCGAGGCGGCCAGTCTGTCGCCAGTGGCCGCCGGCAAGGCGCGCCTCATGAGCCAGCTCCTCGTCGACGCGCTGTCGCCAAGCAACTTTCTGTGGAGCAACCCTGGCGCGCTGAAGCGGGCCTTCGAGACCGGCGGGCTGAGCCTGGTGCGAGGTCTTATGGGCTTCCTGGAGGACGTCCGCACCCGGCACGGTTGGCCGAAACAAGTCGACGGCTCTTCCTTTCAAATCGGAAAGAATCTCGCGGCCACGCCTGGAAAGGTGGTTTTTCGCAACCACCTCATGGAGCTCATCCAGTACGCGCCCTCCACCCCGGAGACGTACCGCGTTCCGCTCCTGCTCAGCCCGCCGTGGATTAACAAGTACTACATCATGGACCTCGCTCCCGGCCGCAGCTTCGCGGAGTGGGCCGTGAAGCACGGCCACACCACCTTCGCCATCAGCTACCGAAACCCGGACGCGTCGATGCATGACGTGTCCCTCGACGACTACCTGCTGGACGGGCCGGTGGCGGCGACGCGCGTCATCCGGGAGATTACCGGCGCGCCCAAGGTGAACGTCGCGGCGCTGTGCCTCGGCGGAACGCTGGCCACCATGCTTCTCGCCTACTTCAACGAGACCGGCGAGGACTGGGTCAACAGCCTGACGCTGCTCAACACGCTGGTGGATTTCAGCGAACCGGGAGTGCTCGGCGCCTTCACCGATGCGAAAACCATCGAGCGCATTGGCCGTCGCATGGCGGCCCGCGGGTATCTCACCGCTGAGGAGATGGGTGGCACCTTCAACCTGCTTCGTTCGAGTGACCTCGTTTTCAGCTACGTGGCCAGCCGCTGGTTGATGGGCGAGCCGCTCCCGGCCTTCGACTTGCTCGCCTGGAACGGCGACGGCACCCGGATGCCCGCCCGCATGCACATGGCCTACCTCAAGGCCTGTTACCTGGAGAACCGGCTTGCCAAGGATGAGTTGGTGGTGGGCGGCCAGCACCTCCGGCCCTCCACCATCCGCCAGGACGCCTTCATCCTGGCGGCCATCGAGGACCACATCACCCCGTGGAAGTCCTCCTTCAAGACGACGCGCCTGCTGGCCGGCAAGGTGCGCTTCCTTCTCAGCAGTTCCGGCCACATTGCCGGCATCGTCAACCCGCCGCACAAGAATGCCGTCTACTGGGTGAACGACAAGCTGGAAGCGGACCCCGAGTTGTGGCGTGCCGGCGCGAGCCGCCGCAATGAGAGCTGGTGGGAGGAATGGGCACGCTGGATTTCTGCCCGCGCCGGAGCCCTCGGGCCGCCGCCGCCCATGGGGAGCAGCAGCCATCCGCCGCTCATGGAGGCTCCGGGAGTCTATATTCTTGAGCGCTAGGCGGTGCGGGGCGGCTCCGCCGGGCCCGGGCGCACGCCGGCCGTGCGCGCCGTCTGTCGCTGGGCCCACAGCCCTGCCAGCGTCCCGACAATTCCCCGCCGGAAAAAGAGCACCGTCACCACGAAAACCAGCCCGGTCACCAGGCCGGTGGCAGCGGTGGAGCGCGAGAGCGCATCTCGCAGCAACACCGTGACAGCGCTTCCCACCAGCGGGCCGAGGAAGGTGCCGGTACCGCCGAGCAGCGTTGTCATCACCACCTGTCCGCTGGTCGTCCAGGAGAGCACGTCGAGCGAGACGACGCCGTGGGCGACCACGAAGAGTGCCCCGGCCAGCCCGGACAAGGCGGCCGACAGCAAGAAGGCCAAGAGTTTGTGGGCCCACGTTGCGTAGCCAACGCTCTGCGCGCGGGTGTCGTTGTCGCGAATTGCCCTGAGTGCGGCCCCAAAGGGGGAGTGAATGGCACGGAAGGCCACCAGTGCACCCAGCGTCGAGACCACCAGCCCGAACCAGTACGCGTGCAGCGAGTTGGAGAAGTCCAGGCCGAGCAGCGGCGGCCTTGGGATGTTGGGCATCCCACTTTCGCCGCCCGTCACGTCCTCCCACTGCTTGGCGAGGAAGTCCACCATCTGCCCGAAGGCGAGCGTAATCATCGAGAAGTAGATGCCGACGCTGCGGATGGACAGAAAACCGATGGGCACGGCGAGGACGAAGGCGGCCGCCGTCCCGCCGAGCATGGCCAAGGGCACCCCCAGTCCCAGATGGAGCAGAAGCCAGCCGGTGACGTAAGCGCTGGTGCCCCAGAAGGCCGCGTGCCCGAAGGACAAAAGCCCCACCTGGCCGAACACCAAGTCAAAGGCGAGTGCGAAGAGCCCGAGACAGAGGATGTCCAGGGCCACCACCGGGTAGACCACGAAAGGCAGCCCCACCAGCACCACAAACGCCGTCGCGCCGATGAGGAACCAGCTGCGGCCGCTCATCGCCCGCCCTCCGGCAAGCCGAAGAGGCCGGTTGGCCGCACCAGCAGCACGCCCGCCATGAGGATGAAAACCAGTGTGTTGGCAATGGGCGGGTAGAACGCCGAGCCAATGGCCACCAGGACGCCCACGATGAAGCCGGTGAGGATGGAGCCGAGGATGCTTCCCAAGCCTCCGATGACCACCACTGCAAAGGTGGTGACAATAAGCTCGGAGCCCATCAGCGGGTCGACGCTGTAGATGGGCGCGGCCAAAACTCCGGCGAGGCCGGCCAGGGCCGTGCCGAAGCCGAAGACGGCAGTCACCCAAAGGGAGACGTCCACGCCGAAGCTGCGGGTAACGGTTGGGTTCTCGGTGCAGGCCCGCACCACCGCCCCCAGTCGGGTCCGCTCGATGAGGAAGAAAGTGACGCCGCACACCGCCAACGAGGCTGCGATGACGAAGAGCCGGTAGGTGGGGAAGAGGACGAAGCCGAGGTTGGTGACTCCGGACAGCTGGGAGGGGCCGGAATAGGGGGCGCCGCTGATGCCGTAGAAGAGTCGGACGCTGTCCTGGATGACCAGCGTCAGGCCAAAGGTGAGGAGCAGGTTGTACGCGGGCGGCAGGTTGTACAGCCGCCGCAGCATGGTGCGCTCGATGAGGACCCCGAAGAGCCCGAGGAGGACGGGGGCGATGATGAGCGAGGGCCAGAAGCCCAGGCCGAAGCGCTCACCCAGGGTGTAGGCGGTGAAGGCGCCGAGCATGTACATCGCACCGTGGGCGAAGTTCACGATGCGCAACATCCCGAAAATGACCGCCAGACCGAGGGAGAGCAGAGCGTAAAAGGCGCCGTTCACCAGCCCGTTGAAGACCTGGATGACCAGCAAGCGTCCCATCGGCCCAGGTTTCCTCCCTCGGGTGAAGCGTCAGGTTGCTTATTTGCCCATCTGGCACTTCGACTCGGAGAGCGGCATGAACGCCTGAGCCGCCGGCGTCTTGGAGATGACCTTGAAGTAATCCCGCTCCTCCTTGGCCTCGCTCTTCGGCTTCACCTCCACCTGCAGCACGTCGAGGATGACGCGGTGGTCCTGCGGGCGGATGGTGGCGTTACGCGCGAAGAAGTCGCTGAATTGGTGGCCCTCGAGCGCCGCACGCACCTTGTCCGCGTTGTCCGACTTCGCGCGAGCGACGGCCTCGAGATAGGTGGTGACGGCAGAGTAGACGCCGCCGTGCACCCAGGAAGGCTTCTTTCCGAAGGCCTTCTGGAAGTCTGTGCTCCAGGCCTTGCTTGGCGCGTCTAGGTTCCAAAACCAGGGGACAGTGACGACCGCGCCTGCGTACGCGTCTTGCCCGAGCGAGTCGATGTCCGTCTCGAAGAGCAGCCCGATGGCGAGACCAATGCCATCCTTTTTGAGGGCAAACTCATTGTACTGCTTCACCACGTTCACCAAATCCGCCCCGGCGTGCATCGTGCCGAACACCTGGGGTTTCAAGGCTTGCGCCTTGAGCAAGTAGCTGGAGAAGTCGGTATTCGGAAACGGAGTCGCCTCGCTCGGGGCAACCATTTTCCCGCCAGCGGCTTCCACCGCCTTGCGCATCTGCGCGTCCAGGTTCTGCCCGAACTTGTAGTTCGGGTAGATGATGAACCACGTTTTCCCGCCGCGCTTGGTGACGGCCGTTCCCGTCCCATTGGCCAGCATCCAGTTGTCGTAGGCGTAGTGGAAGGTGTGGATGTTGCATTGCTCGTTGGTGAGCTCGGTGGTGCCGGCGCCGACATCGATGAGCAGGGCATTGCGTGTCTTCACCACGCCCGCCACCGCCAGGGCGCAGGAGGACGTGGGCACGTCGAAGATGGCGTCCACCCCATCTCGCTCAATCATCTCCAGGGCCTTGTTGGTCGCGACGTCCGGCTTGCTTTGGTGGTCGACGCCGATGACCTCGACCTTGCCGGCGTACTCCGGATGCTTTTTCATGAAGGCCGCGGCGGCCAGCTCTGCGGCTTTGACCGAGCCGGGGCCAGCGAGCGCCGAATAAACGCCATTCATGTCGGTCAGCACGCCCACTTTGACTTTGTCGCCCGAGAGTTGCTGTGCCCCAACGGGAACAGCGAGCAGCAGCGCCGCCAGCAGTGTCGTTTTCATCAGGTTCTCCTTCAGGTGCGGGACAGACGCCGTTCGGGCGCGGGTTTCCCACGGGGGATTACACACTTAAGTAGTCGAGCAGCTCCTTTTCACGGGTGCGAACCTGCTCAGTCGTCAATGTCTCCACCGAGCGTCCATCCACGACGAGCACGTGGCGGTCGGCCACTTTCAGCGCGAAGCGGAGGTTCTGCTCGACTAGCACCACGGCCAGCCCTTGCGCCTTGAGCTCGAGCACCATCTGGGCGATGCGCTGGACGATGACCGGGGCCAGCCCCTCGGAAGGCTCGTCGAGCAGGAGCAGGCGAGGCGCCGCTCGAAGCACACGCACAATTGCCAGCATCTGCTGCTCGCCGCCGGACATTTTCGTGCCGGGGAAGGCGCCGCGCTCTTGGAGGATGGGGAACGTCTGGTACACGCGCTCCAGGGTCCAGCCCCCGGGCCGGAGCACCGGGGGCAATTCCAGGTTCTCGCGCACCGTGAGGGTCGAGAAAATGGCGCGCTCCTCCGGCACCCAGGCAATGCCCAGCCGAGCAATGCGGTCCGAGGTCAACTTTGTAATGTCCTGGCCGTCGAAGGTGATGGTCCCGCGCCGGTCAGGCAGGACGCCCATCACCGACTTGAGGGTGGTGCTCTTGCCGGCGCCGTTGCGGCCGATGAGGCTCACCACCTCGCCTGGCTTCACGGCCAGCGAGACCCCGTGGAGCACGTGGCTCTTGCCGTAGAAGGCCTGAAGGTCAGAAACCACCAGCATCTGCTCAGCCAACCTCCTCACCGAGGTACGCCTCAATGACTTGTGGGTTTCGCCGCACCTCGTCGTAGGTGCCCTGCGCGAGGATGCGACCACGCTGGAGCACGGTGATGCGGTCCGCCAGCTGCGCCACCACCCCCATGTTGTGCTCCACCAGCACCAAGGTGCGGCCCTGGGCCACCTTTTTGCCGAGGGCCACCATCCTCTGGACGTCGTCGGTGCCCATTCCGGAGGTTGGCTCGTCGAGCAGCAGCACCCGGGGCTCCTGGGTCAGCGAGATGCCAATCTCGAGGTTTCTCTTCTCCCCGTGGGAGAGCGAGGAAGCCGGACGATGGGCCAGCCCCAACTCGTGCACCACCTCTAGAATCTGCCGGGCCTGAGGCTGGTACTTCAAAAGCACCTTGACGCTTTCCCAGAAGCGCCAGTGGTGTGGCGTCTTGGACTGAAGGGCCACCAGGAGGTTGTCCTGGACAGAGAGGGTGTCGAACACCGAGGAAATTTGGAACGACCGGGACAGCCCTCGGCGGACGATTTTGTGGGGAGGGATGTGGGTGATGTCCTCGCCGAAGAGGAAAACCTGACCAGCGGTGGGGGTGAGAAACCCGGACAGGAGGTTGAAGAGCGTCGTCTTCCCGGCGCCATTCGGTCCGATGATGGCGTGCGTCTCGCCTTCCTCGATGACCAGGTCGACGCTGTCCACCGCGGAGAAGCCATGAAAGGCTTTGGAAAGACCTCGAGCCTCGAGAGCGGCGGGCATAGGGTCGAGCTTTCGCGCGAGGGGCCGACGGCAGCCGGACCTTAGCCGTGGCCTGATGAAGGTCAACGAGGTTTCGCCGCTCGGCAGCCGTATGCTCAGCGGAGCGCGGCCGCTGAGCCCCTTAGACCGTGGGCGTGGGGGAGAGGAAATGACGCTATGCGTATGAAGGGTCGAGTGGCACTGGTGACGGGGGCAGCAAGTGGCATCGGGCGCGCAATCGCCGAGGCCTTTGCCCGCGAAGGTGCCCAAGTGGGCGTGGCCGACATCAACGCCGCCGGGGCAACGGCTGTGGCGGACGCCATCTCGCGCGCCGGCGGGAGCGCCGTCGCCGTCCCAATGGACGTCACCGACGAGGCGCAGGTCGACCAGGGGGTGGACGCACTGGGGGCACGCTTCGGCGCGGTGGACGTGCTGGTGAGCAATGCCGGCGTGCAACACATCGCGGCGGTGGTGGACTGCAGCTTCGAGGCCTGGCGTCGGCTGCTCGCCATCCACCTCGACGGAGCCTTCCTCACCACCCGGGCATGCATGCGACGGATGGTGGCCTCCGGAAAGGGCGGCTGTCTCCTCTACATGGGCAGCGTGCACTCGGTGGAGGCCTCGCCGCTCAAAGCTCCCTACGTTGCTGCCAAGCACGGCATCCTCGGTCTGGCCCGGGCGGTGGCCAAGGAGGGAGCCCCACACGGCATCTGGAGCAACGTCATTGCACCCGGGTTCGTCCGTACGCCGTTGGTGGAGAAACAAATTCCGGAGCAGGCCCGCGACCTCGGCATCAGCGAGCAAGAAGTGGTGAAGAACGTCATGCTCAGAAATACCGTCGACGGCGAGTTCACCACTGTCGACGACGTGGCGCAGCTCGCAGTCTTCCTGGCGTCCTTCCCCAGTCGAGCGCTCACCGGCCAGTCGATGCTGGTGAGCCACGGCTGGCATATGCAGTGAGCGAGCTGACGACGGACTCGGGCTGCAACCGCCGGCGACTGCACTAACGTCGGCCCCAGTGGGGGGTTTGAAAGACAGCTGGTTGTGCAGCGAGCAGTCGAAGGGAGCCATGTGCGACTCGCGGCCAGGCTGAGTGTGCGACGAAGGGCCCCTCTCTTGGTGACCGCTGTCCTCACGCTGCAGGCATGTTTTCCCAGCCCACCGTCCGAGTGCCCGCCGGGACAAACGCTTTGCCCGCTGGCGGGGAGCCTTGGGCTTGGTTGCAGTGACCTCAATACCGACGCTGAAAACTGCGGCAGCTGCTTGCAGGCCTGCTTTCCGGGAGAAACGTGTACCGGGGCAGTCTGTCGATGCGCTGAGGGGCAAACCCTGTGCGGCGGCGGCTGCAGCGACCTGTCCACGGACGACAACAACTGTGGACAGTGCGGCCAAGCGTGCGGCCTGGGCAGCTGTCGAGCGGGGGCTTGCCTCTGCAACACCGTTTCACCCACAGTCTCCCTCTGCTCGGGCTCGCCAGCCTGCGTGGACGTCGCCTCGGACTCGGCGCATTGCGGGAGCTGCCAAACTGCGTGCCCGCTCCTCAACGAGAGTTGCACCGGAGGGACGTGCGCTTGCCCGGCCTCCACCCCAGACGTTTGCACCGCGGGCACCACCGGCGCGTGTGTCAACCTCCAGACGGACGTCAACCACTGCGGCGCTTGCGCCACACAATGCCCCCCCGTCAACGACTGCACGGCGGGCGTCTGTATGTGTGCGGGCACGCTGTGCGGCAGCACATGTGTCGACCTCTCCAGTGATGCCAACAACTGTGGAACATGCGGAACGAGCTGCTCGTCGGGGACGACCTGCAGCGATGGAACCTGCCAGGCGTCGTCCTCCCCCACGTGCGGCTCGGTGACTGAGCCGTGCTGCGCCGGTGCCTGCTACGACGGCTCGAGCTGCAACGGCTTCGCCTGCATGTGAGGCCGAGTGAGCGCCGGCCAGCGCGTACCCAGTGGGAGTGACAGCGTCAGCCCTGGCGGGAATCAGCCTCAGCGGCGCCAGCAGCGCCCCTGCCCGCGGCCTAAATTTTAAACAGGCGCTCCATCGGCACCCCATCATCCTCGCGGATGTGCCGGAACTCGTTGGTGGTTGGTGAGTAGCGGTAGTCCGCGCCCCAGGCTTGGCTCTGCTCGACACAGCTGCGGACCGCTGCGGCCAGCGCACGGACTTCCTCGCTGGTGGTGGTGGGGTGGAGCGAGATGCGCACCCAACCCGGCTTGTCGGAGAGGTCGCCGAGGTCGATTTTTTCGGTGATGCGACTCGAGCGATTGGGGTCGACGTGCAGCAAGTAGTGCCCGTAGGTGCCGGCGCACGAGCACCCGCCGCGCACCTGGACGCCGAAATGGTCGTTGAGCAGCTTCACCAACAGGTTGTAGTGCAAGTCCTCGACATAGAAGGAGACAATGGCCAGCCTCTCGTCGACGTGGTCGGCCAAAAGGTGAAGTCGGGGAACACGTCGAAGCTCGGGGAGCAGCAAACCCAGCAGCTCGTGCTCGCGCTCGAGCATTCGGTCGGTTCCCATGGCCTCTTTGAGCTGCACGGCGAGCGCAGCCTTGATGGTTTGCAGAAAGCCTGGCGTTCCACCGTCCTCGCGCGCCTCGATGTTGTCCACGAAGCTGTGCTGATGCCAGGGGTTGGTCCAATTCACGGTGCCCCCGCCGGGCTGGTCGGGCACACGGTTGTGGTAGAGCTGTGAATTGAAGACCAGCACGCCAGAGCTTCCCGGGCCGCCGAGAAATTTGTGCGGCGAGAAGTAGACGCCGTCGAGTCTGTCCAACGCCTCCGGCGGGTGCATGTCGATGTCGACGTAGGGCGCCGACGCGGCGTAGTCGATGAAGCAGTACCCGCCATGCTCGTGCATCACTCGCGCCAGCCGATGGACGGGGGTCCGAATACCTGTGACGTTTGAGCAGTCGGTGAAGGCCCCGAGCTTCAGCGGTCGGTCGCGGTAGAGGGCGAGCCTTTCTGCCAGGGTGTCCACGGCCACCAAGCCACGCGGGTCTGGGGGAATCACCTCCACGTCAGCAACGGTTTCCAGCCATGACGTCTGGTTGGAGTGGTGCTCCATGTGCGTGACGAAGACCACCGGCCGGAGATGCGCAGGCAGGCTGCAGAAGGGCGCGAGTTGCTCCGGAAGCCGAAGGCCCAACATCCGCTGAAGCTTGTTCACCACGGCCGTCATCCCGGAGCCCTGGGTGATGATGACGTCGTCCGGACCGGCATGGACGTGCCGCTTGAGAATGTTCTGGGCATGCTGGTAGGCGCGCGTCATTGCCACGCCGGTGGTGCTCGACTCGGAATGGGTGTTGCCCACCAGCGGCCCAAACTGCTCGAGGAGGCAGCGCTCGATGGGGGCGTAGAGGCGGCCGCTGGCCGTCCAGTCAGCGTACAAGAGCCGCTGCTCGCCGCACGGCCCGTTGAAACCGTGGCGCAAGCCCACAATGCCCTCGCGGAATTTCGCGAAGAAGTGAGCCAGGCTCTCCGTTTCCGTGAGGGGGGCGCGCACGGCGAAGGATTCTCACGCCTTTGCGCATCCGTGCAAGGGCGGCCCAGACTGGGCGGGCGCTCATGGTTTCGGGGGCGTTGGAATGCTGGGGGGCTGTCCGCCGGGCCCCTCGCAGCGAGCACCTCCGCCTCGGGTTTGCTGAGCCCGGACGGGCGTGGTACGCACCTTGGTATGGCGCGAGTCACAATTGAAGACTGCGGTCCGTACGCGGAGAACCGCTTCGCGCTTTCCATCCTCGCTGTCCGGCGCACCAAGCAGCTGCTTTCCGGCGCCACCTGCACCGTGCCCTCGGGTCGAGACAAGGCCACCGTGACGGCGCTCCGGGAAATTGCGGCGGGAAACGTCAAATTCGAGCAGGACCTCCGCAATGTGCTCGGCCATCACGCGCCCATCCCCGCTGGCGCCTCGGCCGCGACGCCTCCCGCGCCGACTCTGGAAACGGTGGCCGAGGCGCTCCGCAGACAGCCCTTCGTCCCCACCCGCTGAAGAAGAGGCCCCCCGAGCACCGCCGGGGGGCGGCCGCCAGGGCAAACCCTCCCATCTCCCTCGACGGTGACGTGGCGCGTCGAGTTGAGGTCCGGAGCTACGGCAAAGCCGGCGTTCGGGGTCTCGAGACACCCACTTCCAAGCGCGATGCACACCGTGGCAAGTAGCCGGCTCGTGCATGCCCAAGCGACCGCCAGTGCGCAGGGCCCGCTGGTGCTGGTGGTGGATGACCAACCCTTCTTCCGGGCCTTCCTCCGGAACGCCCTGGCGCGCCGCGGGCACACCGTCCTCACGGCAGACGATGCGGACCAAGCCGAGCGTCTCGTCGACGAGGTGGGTCCTCCCCTCGTCCTCATCCTTGACTTGATGTTGCCCGGCGTGAGCGGTCCGGAGCTCCTTCACACGCTGTCGCAGCGTTCGGACGCTGACCGGCTGCGCTTCATCCTCGTGTCCGCCCACGCTGCCGTGGAACGGGTAGCGCCCGACTCGCAGCTTGTCGTCGCGCGACTCACCAAGCCCGTGGACTTGGGCCAGTTGGCCCAGCACCTCGAGCTGGCCGGGGCCGCGCTGCGCGACCAGGGTGGCTGAAGGCCCGAGGCCCTGCGCCGGCCTCTACTTCAGCTCGACCATCACCGCACTGGCTTTGCCTTCCACCAGCTCCTCGTAGTGGACGCGCCCGCGCGGGCTGAATTTCGTCAACCCAAACGAATGTGGGTTGAGGATGCTCTTTCCATCCGGCGTCGTCGACTTGAGGACGCCGTCGGCCAGGTAGACCACGACGACGTCTCGCGCATGGAAATGCAGCGGCGTGCGCCGGCCGAATTCCCAGGTGTACCGCCACGCCGTCAGGTGCTCGTTGTCCAGTACCTTCTGAATGCCCGGGCGGTCGAAGGCGTCCGGGAGCCCAGTGGTATTCGCGAGGGGTGGAGGGGAGTTTCCTTCCAGCTGAATTACCACACTTCGCGCGGGCTCTTTGGAAGTTCCCCGTCGGCGACTCGCCGCGTTTCTAGGCACGTACTCAACGTCGCCAGCCTGGTGACGCACGACGCTCGACGGTCCGTGGGGCCCCGTGACCTCAATGTCGCCGGCACTCAGGAAGACAATGACGGTGTCCTTGTCCCAGGTGGGGCTGGTTTGCCCCTGCGTCCAGGTCACGTCCCACGCTGCGACTTGCGAATTCTGAAGAATGGGTTGGGCGTGCTCCAGAGGGGCAGCCGCAAGCGTGAGCGCCACGAGGGACAGGGTTGTCATAGGAGCCTCTGCCTCGGCGAAAACCCGAGAGCGCGTGGAGTCCGCCGTTCCGGAGGCGAAGGGGCCATGCCGGCCAGGCGCCTCGCTTGGTGCGAAACTTCCGCAGCACGCTCGCTCAAACTCCGGGCCCCCGGAGCTTCGTCAGGCCGGCGCCATGGTGCGCTGGCCTGAAAACTCAGCGTCTTCGGGCTGGACCCAATCGCGGTCCGGACCGAGGTCCGTCACCACCAGCGGCGTGCCGTCGTAGCGCAGGCGCTTGCCAGGGTAGACATAGGCGCGAAAAATGTAGGCCACCATCGAGTACTTCTCGAGTCCCGGGTGAAGGGTTGGCCGGACGCGCTCGGCGTGCGCCGCTGGCAAGAGGCTCCAGTGCAGCCCCGGCTCGATGTGGTGCATGCCGTGGTAGCCATTGTTTACCGTCAGGAAGTTCAACAGCGGGCTGATGAAGGTGCGCGAGTGGTTGACCGGGTGGTCCGGGTCGCAGCCGTCGTGCTGGATGAGGTTGATGGTGACGATGCCGAAGTTTGCGACCAGGTGCGGCACCACCAGGAAGACCAGCGCCTTACGCCAGTCGAGCAGCAGCAGCGCTCCCTTCACCCCCCACACCACCACTGCCTCGAAGAGGTATTGGTGGTGCCAGGCGGAGATTTTGCTCCCGCGAAGCTGCTTGAAGCGGGCGTTGCCCCGAAGAATGGCAGGCGACACCGCCGGAAAGAAAAAGAGCAGGTTGAGGAGGTTCCACCGGAAGCGCACCTTGCTGGTGCGCATGACGTCCTCGCGCCTCTCGGTGTAGCGATGGTGCGAGAGGTTGTGGCCGGGGACGTACTCGCTGATGGGAAAGCCGTAGGACAGGCTAACCCACACCTGAAAGAGGCGATTCATCCAACGCCGCGCGAAGACTGGGCAGTGGACGGTGTTGTGCGCGACGACGGCGCAGAGCCAGGAGTTGTACGAGAGCACGGCCACCCACGCCCACAGCAGGGGGCCTTTGGGCGCAACCAGCCAGCCGGCGGTAAAGAGCACCGCGTAACTGGTGAGAATGCCTAGAGTTCGTATGTCGGCTCTGTAGCGCAGCACGTTAAAGCTACCTTCCCAAACGAAGCGGAGGACGTCCAGCCCGGGGTGGCCTAACGCGGCTTTGTCACGCCGTCCACGGAACTGACGTGTGAGGCATCCACCCCGGGCGGCATCAGGCGGTCGAGGACGGCGCGAGCCACTGCTGGCGAAAACAACATTCCTAAGTGGCCGACATCCGGCACGTGCACCATGTCGTCCCCAGCCGCGAAAACGCGGGGGATGATGATGTTGTCCGAGCCAGCGACAATGCAGGTGTAGCGCACATTTTGCGCCCGGCCCTCGGTGCTTGCCAGCCGTTCCAGCACGGGCGAATCCGGACGCAGCTCCCGCCCCACGCGTGTGGCCACCCAGTAGGCGTTGTAGGTGCCTCGGTGAGGCGTTCCCAGGGTGATGCAGCGGTCCACCCGCCGCGCGCCCCCCAGCTGCTCGAGGTAAACGCGGGCCACCAGCCCGCCGAGGCTGTGGCAGAGGAGGTCGATTCGCCCCCCTCGCACGCAGTCACGCAGGTAATGCTTGAGCGCTCGTGCCGCCTGCTCGATGCCGGCCGAAGCGCGGTAGTCAAACGCCAGAATCTGCCGCACCCCGTGGGCTCGCAAGTACAGACTCAGTGGGAGAAAGCTACTGCGGTTGGCGCCGTAGCCGTGGACAAGCACCACAGTGCGCTGGTCGCGCCGCCGCGCCGTCCGCTTGCGCTCCGCCCTCCAGCCGAAGGGGTGGAGAAGCGAAAAGGCGGCCAGTGCCGCCACTTCCCGCGCCACCAGCACCCGAGTCGGTCGCTCCGAGGCGGGAAAGTCGCGCGTCACGCCGCCGCCTGC
The DNA here is from genome assembly GCA_052147975.1 of Myxococcaceae bacterium. Lineage (GTDB taxonomy): Bacteria > Myxococcota > Myxococcia > Myxococcales > Myxococcaceae > JADGRA01. The sequence goes on along the minus strand of JBKQJL010000025.1, from coordinate 26,523 downwards.
TCCCGGACTTCGGACAGGGAGACTGTTGCTGTGGGCGGAACGAAGTGGATGATGCGCAGCCACGCGAGCACTCGCATCACTTGGTAGGCCGGGTCGAGCTCGAACCAGCGGACGGCGAAGTTGGGGCGCGTCGGGAACTGGTGGTGGTTGTTCTGGAAAAGCTCGCCCATGGTGATGAATTCCAAGGGCAGCGTGTTCTTGCTGTCGTCCTCGGTGTTGAAATTCCGGTACCCGTACCGGTGGCCGCACCAATTGACGATGGCGCCGTGGATGGGTCCCATCGTCCAGTGGACTGGCAAGAGAAGGAACCACCACAGAGAAGGGGCGAAGTGCGCGTAGAAGAGGACGAAGAGGAGCGCCAAGGCAATGCGGCTGCTCCAGCGCTGCGAGAGCCGGTCGATGAAGGGCCACTCGGATGTTCCGCCGAGGAAACGCGCTTCGGGCTCCCCACGACGGTAGGCGTAGACGTCGTACTGGTGCTTGGTGTGCCACATCATGCTCGCCACGTTGGAGAAGAAGCGGGGCGAGTGGGGGTCCTTCTCGGTGTCAGCGAAGGTGTGGTGCTGCCGGTGCAGGATGGCGTAGGCGCGCGGAACCAGAAAGGACGGCCCCTGCGCAACGAAGGCGAGCAGGTAGAAGCAGCGCTCCCAAGCGGGGCTCATGGTGAACATCCGGTGGGCGCCGTAGCGGTGTAGGAAAAACGTCTGGGCGAAAATGGAAAGCACCCAGTGTGCAACGAAGAGGCACAGGATGGCGGTCACGAGTCGCCGTCCGTCTTCCTGGGCTCCGCCGGCAGCCGGCCCACCAACGTCCGTCGAAGGTTGTCCCGGCCATGTGCCAGCCGCGCCGCGCCTGCGCGCAGCCCTTGCTCGACACGCTCCCCGGCCTGGTCTGCTGCGGCCAGGGCATCTTCCAGAATGGTGCGAATGAGGTTGGAGACGGGAATTCGCAACTCTTCGGCAAAGCGCTTCAGTTCCGCCTCGAGCGGAGCCGGGACGCGGGTGTGGATGACGCGCTCCTTGCGTGCTCGATGCGCGCTGGCGCGGGGGACAAGTTTCTTCATGAGTCACTTTGTATCACAAAGTGACCCGCCCGTCCAATCCGGGGAGGCGCGGCCGCCCTGCGGGCGTCTTGGTCGCTCCTCAGGCGTCATGGCGGATGGCTCCGGCTCCAGCCGTGTCCCACACTGGCGCTCACAGTGGCGCGGAAGGCCTCCGCTTACCGCCAACTCGCGAAGTCTCACGACGCGCCTGTGGCCTCAGTCGCTCGCCGTCAGCAAGCCGCGGGTTGGACTTTTCGGCAAGTCCCTGGAAACCGAGGCCCCCTCTTAAGTGCTAGGGGCCTGCGACAAAGAGTTGCCCGCCTGCTGAGTCGGCGGCAAAGGCCTTCCCAGCGGCCGACACCACCACCACCCGCACTCCGGCCGCGGTGTGGGCTTGGCCGGTGATGCTCAGCGAGCCGCCTTCGAGCAGCTGGGCGCGGGTCAGGAGTTCGGCCTTTCCGGCGGCGGCGAAAACAGTGCTCAGCTTCGGAGCGAGGTCGATGTTGTCGACGCCAGCGCCAGTCTCCAAGCGCCCGAGCGGCGCGGGCACTGGATTGACGGCAAAGGAAACCAGGTGGTCGGTACAGGCCACCACCAGGACGTCTCCGGTCGCGTCGAGCGTCATTCCCCGAGGCCCCTCGGCGCTGCAGCTGGTTGGCCAATGGGCCGCTGTGCTGCGGGCGTGCACGTCGAGAACGAGCGTCTGGTTTCTGTCGCGGAGGTTGGTGAAGAAGCGGCCTCGGGCAGCGTCCACCGCGTAGCCCTCGGGCTCTCCGGGCAGCTCGATGTGCCCAACAATGGGGAGCCCAGCCTTCGCAGCGGAGAGGATGACGACGGATTTGGCCATTGGCAGGGTGGCCCAAACCTCGTCGGTGGTGGCGACGTAGGCCAGCCCGTCCGGCGCCTCCGGCAGCGCCACGCACTCCCCGCGCTGCAGGGTGCGCAAGTCCACCGCGCACACCGAGGAATCCGCCCGGTTGCCAATGAAGGCGCGGCCGGCGCCGAACGTCACCGACGTCGGGCCGAGCTGCCGCCCGTCCCTCTCCCGTGTGGCGAAGCCTTCGATGGTGCGGATGGTCTCGGTACTCGCGTCGACGACGAAGACGCGGCCGGTCATTCCCCCCGGAACCCACACCTGGTTGGTGCCGGGCTCGTAGCCAAGGTAATCCATCCCCATGCGGCCCGGGGGGCTCGGGAGAAGCCGAAGCGCGTGGATGGGAAGCGCCGAGACGCTGCCCGCATCGGGTTGTCCGAGCGCAACGGTCGACGTCAACGTTGAGGCGGCGAGAAGCAGCAGACGGTGCATGGTCCCGCTCTATAGCGCAACCGCCCCGCGCTGGAGCCGCGAGAAAACCGCGCCTGCGTCAGGCGCCGGCGGTCTTGGCTCGTGACTCGCCGGATTCGTCCGCCGTGTGCGTCGCCGCTGACGCCCGGAGCACGCCTTGCTCGTCGAACGAGCTCGGCCGCCCATCCAGCGGGAACTCAAGCAGGTCCGCCACCAGCGCGTCCTCCAGGAGCCGCCTGCGCCACTTGTCATTGAATTTGAACATGGTCTTTCGCCTCGTGTTGGGGGCGGCGTGGGTGCCGCTCTCGGTGGCAAACCTGCACCTGCGGGCGATAGATCGCCAAGACATTATAGAAGCACTTGAAATAACCTATAGCTATGGCACTGAATCTCAACTCGCTGCGCCTCTTCACCGCGGTCGCCGAGCAGCGGGGCTTCACTGCCGCCGGACGGCAGCTCCGGGTGAGCCAGCCGGCCATCTCCAAGGCAGTGCGGCAGCTGGAGGGGCAGTTGGGGACGCAGCTCTTGGTGCGGAGCGCGCGCGGGGTGACGCTGACTGAGGAGGGCAAGGTGCTGCTGGCGCACGCGCAAGTCCTCTTCGGCGAAGAGCGCGCCGCCGAGGAGGCCTTGGCCGAGCGCCGGGGCCTCAGCCGCGGCTCTTTGCGCCTCGGCTCGAGCCTGACAGTGGCGAGCTATTTTCTCCCGCCCATCCTCGGCGCCTTCCACACGCGCCATCCGGCCATTGAGTTGACACTCGTCGCTGCCAACACCCGCGCGGTGCTGGACGCCCTCCTCGCCAATGCCGTCGAGCTCGGCGTGGTGGAGGGCCCAGTCAGTCACCCGCGGGTGGAAGTGTCCCCGTGGCTCGAGGACGAGCTGGTGGCGGTGGCGGCGCCGGGCCATCCGCTCACCCAGGTGCGCCGCCTCAACGCGGCCCGGCTTTTCCAGGAGCTGTTTCTCATACGGGAAGAGGGCGCCGGAACGCGCGACGTGGTGCTCGCCGCACTGCGCAATCGCGGGGTGACGCCGGCGCGTCTGTTTGAAATCAGCGAGAACGAGGTCATCAAACAGCTGGCTGCGGCGGGCGTCGGCTTCACCCTTCTTTCCCGCTTTGCTGTCCAGAAGGAGCTGGCGCGCGGGGAGCTGGCGGCGCTCTCCGTCGAGGACCTCGTTCTGCGGCGAACACTCACCTGGCTCCAGGTCAAGGGCCGCCGGCCCAGCGCGGCGATGACCGAATTTCGCTCGCTCGCCACCGGGCCCTTCCGCCCGGTGCTCAAGTCCCTCCCCCAGAAGAGTGTGCTAAGGACTGCCGCGCCAAGGAGGCCGAGAATTTCATGACCATTCGTGCGGGTGAACGCCTTCCTGATGGAACGCTCACCGAGATGATTGAGGTCGAGACTCCGGGCTGCGTGGTGGGCCCGAACAGCTTCAAGGTGGCGGACCTGGTGAAGGGCAAGCGGCTAATTATTTTTGGGCTGCCGGGCGCCTTCACCCCGACCTGTTCCGGCAAACACGTGCCTGGCTACGTGGCCCACTACAATGAATTCCGGGCAAAGGGCGTCGACGAGATTTGGTGTGTCTCGGTCAATGACGCCTTTGTGATGGGCGCCTGGGGCAGAGACCAGAAGGCGGACGGCAAGGTGCGTATGCTCGCCGATGGCAGTGCCCTTTGGACCAAGGCGCTTGGTCTTGACCAAGACCTCACGGCGCGCGGGATGGGCATCCGCTCGCAGCGCTACGCCATGCTTGTCGAGAACGGCGTGGTGAAGCTGCTCAACGTCGAGGCGCCGGCCATGTTCGAGGTCAGCGACGCCGACACTCTGCTGCGGGCCGTCTAGGAGAGTTGCCGAAGGGCGCCCGCCCCCCCCCGGCGGGCGCCCCGACTGGCCTGAAGCGGCTTAGGGAATCCCGAAGAGGTGCAGGACGACGAAGAGACCGCCGGCGAAGGTTGCCGCCCCGAGTAACACGCACACCGGCAGCGTCAGCACCCAGGCCAAGAGCAGGTTTCGCAACGTCCCCATCTGTAGACCGGAGTGGTTCGCCCACATGGTGCCGGCGACGCCGGAGGAGAGGACGTGGGTCGTGCTGACCGGCAGGCCGTAGTAGTCGGCCAGGCCGATGGTTCCCATGGCGACAATCTCCGCCGAGGCCCCTTGGGCGTACGTCAGGTGCTCTTTTCCAATTTTCTCTCCCACCGTCACCACAATCCGCTTCCAGCCAATCATCGTGCCGAGGCCGAGCGTGAAGGCCACCACCACCTTCACCCAGTTCGGGATGAACTTCGTCGTCGTCTCGAGGCTCTTTTTGTAGGCCGTCAACTCGGACTTCTGCTGGGCGTCCGTGAGCAAACCCTGTTTGGCCAGTTTCCCGAGCGTCTCGGTGACCAAGTAGATGCTGGTCCGCAGCTTCGTGCGCTCGAAGGGGTCGATGTCTGCAATCCGCGCATGCCCGCTCAGCGCCTCGGTAATTTCCTTGTTCTTGTTGGCCAGCGCCGAGTACGTGTCCTCCGTCACCTTTCCTGTCGTCTTGAGGTAAGCGGAGAGGTCCTGGGTGGCGTAGTCGTGCAGCACCGGTGCCGCGTGGGGGTTGACGTACTTGTCCAGCGTCACTTGGGCGAACTGCGACTCCCTGAGCAGCGCCGAGGTCTCGGCCACTCCCGTGCCGGGGTTGAGTGCGAAGGAGGCGGGGACGATGCCCACCAGAATAAGCATGATGAGGCCCATGCCCTTCTGCCCGTCGTTGGAGCCGTGGAAGAAGCTCACTCCGGTGCACGTCAGGACCAAGAGAGCGCGAATCCACGGTGGAGGCGGCTTGTCCTTGTCCGGCGCGCGGTAGAGCTCAGGCCGCTTGATGAGCTGCTTGGCAACGACAAGCAGCAGCGCAGCGAAGACGAAGCCGATGACCGGCGAGATGAGCAGTGAGGAGCCCACCTCTTTGGCCTTGGCCCAGTTCACCCCTTCACCGAACTCGTGGCCGCCAGCGAGCATCGAGTTGGCCAGGCCTACCCCCATGATGGAGCCGATGAGGGTGTGCGAGCTCGAGGCTGGGAGCCCGAGGTACCAGGTGCCAAGGTTCCAAATGATGGCCGAGATGAGCAAGGCGAACACCATCGCAAAGCCCGCGCCGGAGCCCACATTCATCACCAGTTCCACCGGCAGGAGCGCCAGCACCGCGAAGGCGACGGCGCCAGTGGAGGTGAGCACGCCGATGAGGTTCCAGCAGCCCGACCACACCACGGCCACCGTTGGCTTCAGCGTGTGCGTGTAGATGACGGTTGCCACCGCGTTGGCCGTGTCGTGGAAGCCGTTGACGAACTCGAAGCTCAGCGCCAGGCCGAGCGCGAGCAGCAAGAAGATGACCGTTCCGATGGAGAGCGTCTCGCCGAACAGGTGCACGCGGGGCCTCGTCTCTTGGGGGAAGGCCGCGGTCGTAGCCGAAGGGGTGATGTCGGCTGGGTGAGGAAGGCGTGACGTTTTCGCGACTACCAGCAGCCAGGGGACGGAGGACGTGGCGCGAAACTCGTGAGTCCGCCGCGGTTCCCTTGGGCTGGAGGCCTCCGAAGTTGCAGCAAGTCCTGCCCCTCTCGCCCGGGCGGGGGGGGGCAAGGGCTTAGCCCTTCTTTTTCAGCTGTCCCTCGTGCTCCCGGATGAAGGCGCGGATGTCGTCCGTCAAGTCCAGGAGCTTGAGCCATTGCTCTTGGTAAAGCGTGACCGGGAAGCGCCCGAGGCCATAGACGGAGAGGCCTCCTTTTTCGCTCACCTTCATCGAGACGGCCTTGTTTCCGCGCGTTTTGAGAGCCTCGTTCTCCGCCCTGAGACGTTCCACCTCCGCCTTCAGGTCTGCCTCGGTGCTCATGGTCGCCCCTCCTCAACAGCGTCGCAGGGGGTTTTAGCTCGCTTCGTCGCGACGGGAGGGTGCAGCGGCCCCGCAGGGCCACCACGGGTGCTTGGGCAGTCTTTCTCCCAGCGCGTGAGGCCTAACCAGCGGTGGACCCCGCCCTCCGCCAGCTTTTACGGCAGCGCCTCAGCGCTACGGCGGCAAGCTGCGACTACCCCCCCTATGCCCGCCAGGGGCAGCCTCAAGGGGCCCGGGCCAGCGGCCAGCGCTTAGACGCCGCGTCCGGTGACGAGACGGACGATGATGACCACCACCGCGATGACGAGCAGCAGGTGAATGAGTCCGCCGCCGATGTGCATGGCAAACCCCAGTAGCCACAGCACCACCAAAACCACCACCACGCCCCAGAGTAGATTCATGGTGCTTCCTTTCGTTACCCCCCACCGCGGAAGGTGCTTCCCAAGCTAGGGACGCTCGCACCGAGCGGCCAGCCTCCGTCCGGTCGCGACGGGCTTCGGGCCTCGCCGAAGCCCCCCTCTCGTCCCAGAAAGCGGCAGAAGCGCTTCACTTTGCTTCCCGGGAGGGCATGGCCTCGAGGAGCTGCCTTTTTGGGGGTGAGGCCAGGCGACCCCGAAACGTCCACAGTGAAACGGCATCTAAGGCCGGCGTATGGGACCTGGGGGGGGACCATCCTGCAGGAAACAGTCCGTTTGACCGTGAATTCAGGGGTCTTGGTGCATTTTCGCAAGCCAAGGGACCTGAACACGGGTATCTGGAGGTAGACCTCCTTGCCGCCGGCCCTCGACCATGTTCCGTCCAGCTGAAGCGCAATCCCGGGATGAATTCCCCGCGGAGTCTCTCTCGCCGACCGACAAACCGCCCAAACGCCGTGGGCGACTTCGACCGTGGCTGATTGCCGTTGGAGCCTTGCTCCTCGTCGTTCTCGTCCTGGTGGTAGTCAAGGCCGGGCAGATTGTGACGATGATTAAGGTCGGCAAGACGATGTTGCCCCCGCCGGAGTCAGTCACCGCCGTCCAGGTGGCGGCGGTGGACTGGCGACCCATGCGCTCTGCCGTCGGGACGCTGGTCGCGGTGCGCGGCGTCACCATCAGTGCCGAGCTCACCGGCGCCGTCCGTGAAATTGCGTTTGAGAATGGGGCGACGGTGAAGCAGGGCCAGCTCTTGGTTCGGCTGGACACGTCCACGGAGCAGGCGCAGCTCGAGGGCGCGCTCGCCGACGACGAGCTCGCCAAGCAAACCCTGGAGCGCGCCCGGAGGCTGCGCCGAGAGCTGACCAACACCCAGGCCGACCTCGAAGCGGCTGAGGCCCGGGCCATCCAGGCCGCCTCGAACGTCCGCAACCTGCGGGCCATCATCGCCAAGAAAGTCATTGTTGCGCCCTTCGCTGGCCGGGTGGGCATCCGCCAGGTCGAGCTCGGCCAGGTCCTCCAGCTGGGCACGCCGATTGTCTCGCTCCAGACGGTGACGCCCATTTTCGTCGAATTCCAATTGCCGCAGCAGGCGCTCGCGGACGTGAAAATCGGCCAACGCATCTCCCTCAAGGTGGACGTGTTTCCGGGCGCGAACTGGGACGGCACCGTCAGCACCATCAATCCTGAGGTCGACACGAGCACCCGAAACGTCCGGATGCGAGCCACCGTGGAAAACAAGGATGGGCGGCTGCTTCCTGGCATGTACGCCAACGTGGAGGTCTTCTCGGACAAGGTCGAGCACGTATTGATTGTCCCCGCCACCAGCGTGCTGTTCGCGCCCTATGGCGACTCGGTGTACGTGCTCGAGGACAAAAAGGGTGACGACGGGAAGAGTCACCTCGTCGCGCGCCAGGTCTTCGTGCGCGCGGGGGAGCACCGCGGAGACTTCGTGGCAATCGTTTCCGGGCTCACTGCCGGCGAGACGGTGGTGAGCAACGGTGCGTTCAAGGTACGCAACGGGCAGTCGGTGCAGGTGAAGACCGACGCTGCGCCGGCTCAACTGGCGCCGGTGCCGGTCGACCGCTGAAGGGGATAGCGACATGAGCTTCACCGACCTCTTCATCCGGCGTCCGGTCATCGCCATCGTGGTGAACCTCATCATCGTGGTGGCGGGCGTACAGGCCATCCGCTCGCTCAACGTGCGGCAGTACCCGCGTAGCGACAACGCAGTGGTCACCGTCACCACGGTCTACGTTGGCGCCAGCGCCGATTTGGTGCGAGGTTTCATCACCACGCCACTGGAGCGGGTCATCGCCGCGGCCGATGGCATCGACTACCTCGAGTCCACCAGCAGCCAGGGGGTGTCCATCATCCGGGCACGCCTCCGGCTCAACTACGATGCGACCAAGGCACTGGCCGAAATCAGCTCGAAGGTGGACCAGGTCCGAGGGGATTTGCCGCCCGAGGCGCAGGTTCCGATTCTCAACATCGAGTCGGCCGACAGCCAGTTTGCCTCGGCCTACCTGAGCTTCTCTTCGGAGTTCCTGAAGCAGAACGAGATTACCGACTACCTGGTTCGCGTCGTTCAGCCGAGGCTCTCGGCCATCGAGGGCGTGCAGCGAGCCGACCTGCTCGGCGCCCGGACCTTCGCCATGCGCATCTGGCTGAAGCCGGACCGCCTGGCGGCGCTCAATGTCAGCCCCGCGCAGATTCGTCAGGCCCTCGCGTCCAACAACTACCTGGCCGCAGTGGGCACGACCAAGGGTTCTCTGGTGCAGGTGAACCTCACCACCAACACCGACTTGCGCTCGGTGGACGAGTTCCGGCGCCTGGTCATCCGGCAAAGCGGCGGGGCAGTGGTGCGCCTCTCTGACGTGGCTGACGTGGTACTGGGAGCCGAGGACTACGACACCGACGTCGCCTTCAGCGGCCAGACGGCGGTCTTCGTCGGCATCTGGGCGCTGCCCAACGCCAACTCGCTCGACGTGATCAAGCGGGCCCGGGTGGAGTTGGCGCTCATCCAGAAGGAATTGCCCGAGCAAATTAAGGCGTATGTCGCGTACGACGCGACCGAGTACATCCAAAGCGCCATTGACGAGGTGGTGAAGACTCTCGGCGAAACGCTGCTCATCGTCGTCATCGTCATCTTCCTTTTCCTCGGTTCGTTTCGCTCGGTGTTGGTGCCGGTGGTGGCCATCCCGGTGTCCCTCGTGGGCGGCGTCTTTTTGATGCAGGTTTTCGGCTTCACGGTGAACCTGCTCACCCTGCTCGCCATCGTTCTCTCCGTCGGCCTCGTGGTCGACGACGCCATCGTCGTGGTGGAGAACGTCGAGCGGCACATCGGCGAGGGGATGACGTCGCTCAACGCCGCGCTGGTGGGCGCGCGCGAGCTGGTGACGCCCATCATCGCGATGACCATCACCCTGGCCGCCGTCTACACCCCCATCGCCTTTCAGGGCGGGCTGACCGGTTCTCTGTTTCGCGAATTCGCCCTGACGCTGGCCGGAGCCGTCACCATCTCCGGCGTCGTGGCCCTGACGCTGTCACCGATGATGTCCCGGTACTTGCTGAGGCCCGGGGACGACCACAAAGGCCTCGCCCGTCTCATCAACGCGGGGTTCGACAAGTTTCGCGTCCTTTACGGGAGGGGCCTGGACGTCGTCCTGGCCCGCCGCGGCGTCGTCTACCTGGCCTGGGCGGTGCTCAGCCTTCTGGCCGTGCTGATGTTTCAAATGTCGGTCAAGGAGCTCGCCCCGGCCGAGGACCAGGGCGTCATTTTCGGCGTGGTCAACACCCCGGCCAACTCCACCCTGGACCAGCTGACGGTTTCGACGAAGGCCGTCTACCAGGCGCTGAAGACGATTCCCGAGACGCGCTTCACCTTTCAAATCACCAACCCAGGCGGTGGATTCTGGGGCGACGGCCTGAAGCCATGGGGGGAGCGCAAGCGCACCGCGGCGCAGGTCCTCGGCGAGGTCTCGGCCAAGGTGAGCGTCATCCCCGGCATCCAGACCTTCGCCGTGCTTCCACCTGCCCTCCCTGGCGGCGGCACCTTCCCCATCGAATTCGTCATCGCCTCGACGGCCGAAGCCTCGGAGGTCCTCGAATTCGCGAAAAAGCTCCAGGAGAAGGCGGCGACCAGCGGCAAGTTTTACTTCCCTCCCATCATCGACGTGAAGCTGGACCAGCCCCAGTCAGAAATCATCATCGACCGCGAGAAGGTGGCGCAGCTCGGACTGAATCTGCAGACCGTTGGTCAGGACCTCAGCGCAGCAGTGGGGGGCAACTACGTCAACCGGTTCAGCATCTCCGGCCGAGCCTACAAGGTCATTCCTCAGGTCCTCCGCGTCGACCGAATGAACCCGGAGCAGCTCAAAGACATTTACGTGACTGGGCCGGCAGGTGGCTTGGTGAAGCTTTCTTCCATCGCGCAAATCCGGGACACCGTCACTCCCCGGTCGCTCAACCGGTTCCAGCAGCTCAATGCCGTTAAGCTGAGCGGCGTCGCCGCGTCTCTCGAGGAGGGCCTGTCCTTTCTCGAGAAGGAGGCGAAGGGCATCCTGCCGCAGGGCTATTCCATCGACTACACCGGTGAGTCGCGCCAGCTCCGGCAGGAGGGCAACAAGTTCCTCCCGGCCTTCAGCCTCGCGGTGCTGCTCATTTTTCTGGTGCTCGCCGCCCAGTTCAACAGCTTCCGGGACCCATTCGTCATTCTCGCCGGCTCGGTGCCGCTGGCCCTCTTCGGGTCGATGATTACGACTTTCTTCAAGATGCCCAACCCGCAAATCCACTTCTTCACCGACGGGTGGACGACGTCCATCAACATCTACTCGCAGGTGGGGTTGGTGACGCTGGTGGGCCTCATTTCGAAGAACGGCATCCTGATTGTTCAGTTCGCCAACCAGCTGCAAGAAGCCGGCAAGACGAAGGCCGAGGCGGTGAAGGAGGCGGCGATGACGCGCCTCCGGCCCATTCTCATGACGAGCGTGGCCACGGTTGCAGGCCACTTCCCGCTCACCCTCGTCACTGGCGCCGGGGCGGCCGCTCGAAACAGCATTGGCTTGGTGCTCGTGACGGGCATGGCGGTGGGCACGCTCTTCACCCTCTTCTTCGTCCCGGCCATCTATCTCCTCATCGCCAAAGACCACCGGGCGGACGAGAGGCTGACGGACGAGACGCTGACGGACGTGCAGGCTGCTGGCGGACGGCTGGTGCCATCCCCCGCCGCGCTCGAGCACTAGGGCCCCGCCTCAACGCCCCATGGGGTGTCACGCTCGCCTCGCCTTGTGCCCATAGGGTACTGAGCTCGGGTCGCTTCTGGCCCGCCTCCGCGAGGAGAGTCTCCATGGGAAACTGGAAGGCAAAATTGGCATTCGTCGCAGCGTTGGCGCTGCCCTTTGCAGCCTGGGCGTCCACCGTGTGTCCGTGCTGCCCACTCTGCCCGCATTGCCCGTTGTGCCCCTAGACGGGCAGTCGCGGACCTAGCCAAATCGACCGGGTGGAGCGACACGAGCTTCAAGCAGCGATGGTCCGCCTCGCCAGCGGCGACCGGCGCATGCTTCGAGGCGTCTTCGACGCGCTCCACCCGGTGGTGGTCCGCTGGTGCCGGCGAATGCTTCGAGACGACTCCGACGCGGACGACGCCGCCCAGGTGACTCTGGAGAAGCTCTTCTTCAAGGTTTCCGACTTTGACGCGCGCGGAGATGCGCTCGGCTGGGCCCTTGCCTTGGCAACGGCGGAATGCCGGACGCTGGCTCGGAAGAAGTTTCGCCGCCGGGAGACGTCCGACGGCCCGCTTGCCGCAATGACAGTCGACAGTGAGGCAGAGCAAGTCGTGGCGCGGGAGGAGCTGCGAGCTGCCCTGCGCGAGGTGCTGGGGACGATGAAGCCGGAGGACGTGCAAGTGCTGCTCGCCTGGATTGAGCTTGAGCCTCGGCCCCCTGTGCCGGGGCCGACGTTCCGCAAGCGGCTGGAGCGGGCCGCCCACCGTTTCAAAGTGGCCTGGAGGGCGCGGTATGGACTCGAATGAGCTGCGGCAGCGGGCGCGCTGGCACTACGAGTTGGGGCGTCTGCGCATTGCCCTGCCTGGCGTCGCTCTGGCTGCTGCACTCCTCGCCTACGCCTTGAGCCGGCCCCACCCGGACTCCGCGCCGCTGTTGGGGGGCCCTCTTCTCCTGGTGGCACTGCTCGGAGGACTGTGGCGGCGCGTGAGCGCCCGCGCAGTCCTGCTCGGTCTCGCGGCAGGGCTCGTCCCCTTCCTGGTGCCCACGTTGGCGATGCGCGCGGGGATGGGGTGCGGGCTCCGGGACTGCACAACGCTGTGTCTGGTGAGCTGCCTTGGCGGTGGCCTCGCGGCCGGTGCGCTCATTGCCTGGAGGAGCACCCTGCTGGCGGAGGGTCGTCGGCTGTTTCTCGGCGTGGCCGGCGCTACGGCAACGCTTGCTGGCGCGCTCGGGTGCGCTGACTTCGGCGCAATTGGACTGTTGCTTCTCCTCGGTGGCTGCGCGGTCGTTCTCAGTCCCACCTGGGCCCTCAGCCGAGGTGCGGCCGCGGTTTAGCACTTGTCAGCACCCTGGGTGCGTGGTGCCTTAGTCGTCGTACCGGATGTCGCCTGCTCCCTCGACGTCATAGCCGACAATGGCCCCGACCTCAGAGCGGAAGGCTGCGCCCTGCGCTACCTCGCAGACGCGGACGACGCGGGCGTCTCCGAGGTCGCGAGCCTTGACAAGGAGGCCGTAGGACTCGGTGGAGAGGTGCTGAAAGTCAAGTCCGCCACGCGTCCCCCACGCCCTCGTCGCCAGGCCCACTTGGGCACGACCAGAGGCGACTGCCAGGACAACCTCGAGGTGCGAGGAGAGCAGCAGGGCGCCGTGGTGGATTCGGTCGGGGTCAAGCTTTGCCGCCCGAAGTGCTTCATCCAGGTAGAAGCGGATGCCGGCCGAAGGAGGCCGTGACGCGAGACTGCGCGTCGCGAGGTCCTGAATGCGTCCCTTCGTTCCGGGCTTGCTCAGCAGGCCAATCTCACGGTTGACGAGATGGATTCTTGCCACTCGCTCGCCGTCCACATGGGTGGGGAAGCCTCCCGCGTGGGCTCCAGCGGCGAGGACTGCGCCCTGGCCCAGCAATTCCAAGCCGGACTTCCGGTCGGCTTGGACGAAGCCGAGGAACGGTGGCCCCCGCTCCGAGCTGAGCCGCAGCAACGTCATCAACGCCACGTCGCCGTTGCCGGCGACGAGCGCCGGGGCGACGGCCGCGGCTTGGGGACGAGGCGCTTCGTCGTCGGCGAGCGGCGCTGCGCCCCCGGACCACATGAGCACGTCCCGCTGGTCAAAACGCCACTCGGAGCCCACCCGCCGAGCGGGAAGCCCCTTCCGCAGGAGTCGGTAGACCTGCTTGGGGTGAACCCGCAGCAGCTCGGCGACTTCTGCCGTCGTCAACAACGCCGAGGAGGCCGCCGGGCTCTCGCGTGGGCGGTGGGCCGATGGGTCCGCCGCGCGGGCCCGAGTTCCCGTCTGCCGCCGGCTTACCCTTGAGGAACTAGAAGACACATAAACCCCTTTTAGGGTGCAACACAGGGTGCTATGAGAAACTTACGTCACCTGCACTCCGCTCGGCAGCCGTCCAACGCCCCGGCGGTGGGCCCAGGAGCCGTCTTTTGGGGAGGGGATAATGCCATCTGCGCCAGGGGTTCTGGTTCGCTCGGTCGTGGTTTCTGTCCTGATGTCGACCTGGGGGGCCTCGGCCCAGGACGCGACGCCAGCCGTCAACGACGCAACTCCGACTGTACCGCCGGCAGCGCTCGGGATGTCGTACGCCAGCGCGTACCAGGCGTGCCGCACGGGGTGCGATGAGCACCGCCAGCTGTCGGACCTCACTCCGCTCAACTTCTTTACTGAGGGCTGGGACGAGGCGTGGGCCCATCGTCACGGTGACACCCCCGACATGTCACTGCTTCGGGTCACCACCAACTTCCTCGAGCGAGAATTCCGGCTCGACTACGTCTTCACAGCCGTCAACAACAACGCCAAGGAGCAGGACACGCAAGTGGCGGATGGGCTCATCGCCTACGGCATCAACCGCCGCCTGATGGTGGAGGTCGTCGGCAGCTACCAGTGGAACGTGCCCCCCAGCGGCTACCCCACAGAGAACGGCGCTGCCGTTGGTGCGGTGCTGCGCTTCCAGCTCGTTGACACCCCGACCGGCTCCTATGCCTTCCAATACCGTCTCAACACTCCCAACAAGGGGCTCGGCCAGACGACGACTGGAATGCAGTACGCGTTGGCGGGTTGGCAGGACGTCACCGCGTGGATTCCTGGCCTCACCCGCTTTGGGCTCTATTACTCGTTTCAGTACGAGAATCTCGTCGGTCCGCACAAGGCGACGCAGACTCTCAATGACTTCACCTACGTCATCTCGTTCGCCCGGACGTGGACGCCTGCCAACATGCCGGTCATCGGGGATTTCACGACCTTCCTCGAGTTTGCCGGGGTAACCAATCTCGACGGCACGGCAGCCGGCACCACCATCAGCCTGACCCCCGGCATCCGTTTCTGGTTTGCGCGTAACAACTCCATCACCTTTGGCATAGACTTTCCGCTGACCACGAATCCGGCGTATTCCGTCGTCTACCGGTTGAATTACATCCTCAATTTCTAGCCTCGCCCCGGCTCAGCCAGTCGCGGTCGATGATGAAGGGAGGCCGCGAATGCAGCTCAGCGCACGCAACCAACTGAAGGGCAAGGTGAAGTCCGTCAAAACCGATGGATTGATGGCCGAGATTAGCGTTGACGTTGGCGGCAATGAATTGGTGTCGACCATCACCAAGGCCTCAGCGGACCACCTCGGTCTCAAAGCTGGGGACGCGGTGACTGTCATCATCAAGGCCAGCGAGGTGCTGGTTGCTAAATAGACGGCGAGGCGGCTGCTGGAGCGCGCTTCTCGTCCTTGGCCTATTGCCCTGCCTCGCTGTCGCGCTCGACGCAGCGCCACCGTCCTCGGTGCGCGTCGACGGGTCCCTTCCCAAGACAGGGACCCTTGGGCAGAGCGAGTTGGAGAAGCTCGGCGCGACGACGATGGCGTGGACCGCCCACGGGGAGACCCATCAGGTGAAGGGCGTCCGTGTGGACACGGTGCTCACGCACTTCGGCTTCACCCCGGGGGCGATGGGCAAAGAGGTGCCGGTGGCGCAAAAGGTGAAGGGCTTCCGGCAGGTGCTGGTGGCCACTGCCCGGGACGGCTTCCAAGCAGTCTTCAGCTGTGCCGAAGTCACCGAGGGAATGGGGCAGACGGTGGCTCTCATTGTTTGGGAGGTCGACGGCAAGCCGCTGGCGGCTGACGTCGGGCCCCTACGCCTGGTGGTGGTGACTGACGGGATGCCCTCCAGGTCCATTCGCCAGCTGGAGCGACTCCACGTCGGCGACGCCCCCGGGTAAAGCCCCGGGGAGGCCCCCCCAGTGCCGCGCTCTTGACGGGCGGGGGTGGGAGGACGGCCTGTCTTCGGGCGGCTCGGCGCCGAGGCATTCGTCCCATCGACCGGGCCGTGTTTCCGCGTTAGGAAAGGCGCTTACCCCCCGAAGAGCCCCTCGAACTCCATGCCCCACGCCAGTCACCTGCTCATGCTTTGCCTCGCCACCGCTCTTGCCGATGGCGGCGCCCCTGCTCCGGCGAATGGCGAGCGCCAGGCCGTCATTCCTCTGGAGAGCTTCAAGGTGTTCACGCAGGATTCGGGGCCGGTCAACTACTACGAGGTGGTGACCGACGAGGACACCCGGATGATTCGAGGCCTATACAAGCCTCCACTGGGCAACGTCGTGCTTTTCGCCGAAACCCCTCAGAAGGCCTGGCACGACGTCAAGCAGGTGAGCTGGCGCTGGCGGGTGCATGTGCTCCCCAAGGACGCCAACGACTGTGGTCCGGGCTTCTCCGACAACGCCGCGTCCGTCTTTCTTGCCTTCAAGGCTGGTCTCAAATTCATGGTCCTAAAGTACGTGTGGAGCACCATGGGGACGCCAGGGACTTCGTGTCAGTCGCAACGCGGCTGGTTTTTCGACCGAGACACCATCCTTGTCAGAACGGGCGGACCCCTCCACGTTTGGGAAACCGTCGAAGTGAACCCGAGAGCCGAATTTGCGAAGCACTACGGAGTGAAGCTGGAAGACGTCCCGGACTTCGTCGGCCTCGGCCTCATGACGGACGGCGACAACTCCAAGTCTCCAGCCGAGGGCGACTACGCCGACTTCGTCGTCCGCTGGTAGAGAGCCGTCGACGCTAGCGCGAAGCGCCGCGCGTGTCCGTTTCGACATTGTGACGCTGAGCAGTTTTGGGGCGCTCACCGTCGGTGGATGTCTGCTCGCCAGGCCGCCGGGCGCCACCACCCAGCACAGCAATTCTCCGGTGGGTCACGCGTCACCTCTCCGTCCCCTGCCGCGCGGGAATGCCACAGTCGCGCTGTGAAAGTGAACGGCTCCGGTATTTTTTCTCGCTCGTGAGGAGTTAGTGGACGTGCTCCCGCGTTTCGTCATGCAACCTCGGCTGGGAAGCCGTTTGGGCGCGCTATAGAGAGCGCCTCACCGACGTTTGGGCCACTCTTGTTTGGATGAAAGCTGGGCTCCGAATGCGGTAGGACATTTTCACGCGAGCCGACTCCGAGCGGGGCTTGGAGTCTTGAAGAGATTGCCCAATGGCCACCTGCCGCACCGCCGCCGCCACTCTGCTTGTTGTGCTTTGCGCCGCCTGCCCAGCGACGGTGGGCTCCGGTCCGGATGCGGGGAACGGAGCGAGCGTCCCCACTGCACCAACCAACCTCGTCGCAGTTGCCGGGGACCAGTCGGCATCCCTCACCTGGGCAGCGCCGGCCAGCACGGGGGGAAGTCCCATCAGCGCCTACGACGTTGTCGTTAGCCCGACAATGGCCTCTGCGCAGATTGTCGTGAGCGGGACGAGTGCGTCGGTGACTCGGCTTTCCAACGGCACCGCCTACACTTTCACCGTCGCAGCGGTGAATGCCGTCGGCACGGGGCCGGCAAGCCTTCCGTCGTCCGCTGTGACGCCCATGGCGCCCCTGCCAGGCGTCCCGACTGCGCCGAGCAACGTGACGGCAACGCCGGGCATCGCTAGCGCCGCCCTCAGCTGGACCACGCCTTCGTCCTCCGGCGGGAGCCCAATCACGGGCTACACGGTCACCATTACTCCGCCCGCTCAGGGGGCGGTCATCACCATCAGCGGAACGACGGCGTCCGTCACTGGGCTTGCCAACGGAACGACCTACACCTTTGCCGTGGCGGCTTCTAATGCCGTGGGAACGGGCCCAGCCTCGTTGAGCGGCCCCGTCATGACGTTCGATGTCCCGGGCGCGCCCACAAACGTCGTCGCAAATCCGGGCGAGCAAGCGGTCACCCTCTCTTGGACGGCGCCGGCCAGCACCGGGGGAAGTCCTGTCACGAGCTACGTCATCGCGAGTCCTGAGGTTGCATCGCCGCAAGTAACGTTCGCCGGACCCACCTCTGCGGTGGTGACATCTCTCACCGACGGGACGAGCTACACGTTTACCGTGGCGGCGGTGAATGCGGTGGGGACTGGTCCGGCAAGCCTTCCGTCTTCGCCGGCGACACCGGAGCCGCCAAGCGGACCTCCCAGTAACCTCGCCTATTCCACAAATCCGGCCGTCTACACCGTGGGCACACTCATTCCACTCAATTCGCCGAGCAGCAGCGGCGGTGCCGTTGCTTCCTATTCGGTGTCGCCAGCATTGCCCCCCGGCTTGGAGCTCAACACAGTCACCGGCGTTATCAGCGGGACACCGACGACGCCCGCAGCTACGGCCAACTACACGGTGACGGCCACAAACGTGATGGGCAGCACGACGGTTGCTTTATCCATCACCGTTGCCTCGGCCAGTGGGCCGGGCGTCCCGACGTTGGTGCAGTCCGTGTCGTACGGGGGCAATGCCCCGGCCCGCGGCCTTCTCTCCTCGCAGTACACCTTCCCCATGCCCAACACCTGGGGCGCGGGGAATTGCGTCGTCGTTTTCCTCGACCTGACGCACGGCACCACCGTCTCCTCCCTCGTAGATGATGCGGGCAACACCTGGCCGACCACCGCGGTCGTCAGCGCAGACGCAGGCAGCGGCAAGATGGTGAGCGGTGCCTATGTGCTACCGAACGTAAACGCGGGCGGGCGCACCCTGACATTGACGCTGAGTAAGAACGACGACAACGTGAAGGTGATGGTGCAGGAGTGGGCTGGCGTCTCGCTGAGCTCGCCAGTAGGCGCCACCGCTTCATCCATCATGGCCGCTGCGCCCACCATTAACCTTCCGTCCATGACCGTGGCCAGCGGTAGCCTGCTCCTGCACTACGCGCTGGACAACACCGGCCTCCTCGGCTCGGGAGCTCCCGTGGCGTCCATGACGGCTGGCGCCGGGTGGACGTTGCAGCACGCCGACCTCGCGACCGGCGGTGGGTCCAACCCGAACATGAACTTTTTCGGCCTCCAGTCGCTGGTTGCCCAGGGGACATCCATTACGCCCACCCTGACGACCAGCGGCAACCATACCGTCAACACCTATTGCCTGGAGTTGAGGTCGGCCTCTGGGGCGGGAACGCCACTGTCTTCGGGCATGCGCGTTCTTAAAATGGCCTTCGTCACCAACATCAACATCACCGCCAGCCCATACAAAGTGCCCTGGCCGACTGCCGGCAACCTCATCGTGGTCCTCGAAGACGACGGCTCGCTGACCGAGGTGCCGACGGACAGCAATGGAAACACGTGGGCCCTCCCCGTTCGTGGCGATACCGCGCCGGTGACGGCCCTGGCGTACGCGAAGGCAACGCCTAGCCAAACCAACGTCATCTCCTTCGCCGTCTCGGGCACGCCCATCAATACCACCTACTGGGTACTCGACATCGTCGGCGCGGACCCGGTGAATCCCTACGTGCAGTCCGTCAAGTTCCCCGTCACGAGCGAAGGGACATCCTGGACGGGCACCCCGGTGATTACCCCCCAAAGGCAAAACGGCATCATCGTCAACTGGGCTGGCACGGGCATCGGACCCATCTTGACGATGACGTCGCCCAGCGACGCCTATTACGTCTCCGTCAACTACCCGGGTGAGACGGACAATGACACCTTCGACAACGCGAACGGGGCATCCGTCTCCTACTACGGCACCGACCTGTCGCCGCAGAGCTACGGCTACACCATGGACCATGGCACCACCATCAACGCCACTGCAGGGGAGTTTGGCGCGCCGCAGTGATGGCAGTTGTCGGAGCTTCCGCTGTTTTTCTGCCTACGCTCCTTCAATCTTCGACCACCGACGACCAGCCATGCGGCTGTTGCCCCTCGACGCGGTCAGCTGAAGGCACTTTGAGACGTCAATTCCTCTTCACGTAGCCCGAATTGGTGATGGCCACCGTGATGCCGGCGGACTTCACCGCAAGCTGGATGTCCGCCGTGTAGGTGGTCCCATCGGCCAGGGCAGCCAGGCGGGCGTCCATGGTGACTGGGCTGGACGGCTGTCCCAGGTACGTCGCCACGTTGAGGCCCAACAGCTGGTTGCTTGTCATGTCCAGGGTGATGCCGAGGAGGTCCCCCGGCATCCGGTAGTCTCGGAACACCAGGCGGACGACCTTGCCCGGCTGAAGAATCTCGAAGGACGACTTTCCCGCATCCTTGGACCGCTGGATGAGGAGTGGGTCCGGCGGCACGTAGCTGTGGACGAGCGCCACCGCCTGCTTCATCGTGTCGGACAGCTCGGCTGTCTTGCTCGCAACAATTTTTCCGCGGAGCCCGGGCTTCGGCGCGGGTGGAGGCGTCGTGGCAATGAGCACTTTCTGCAGCGCGCCATCTGCACCGTAGTAGCAGCTCTCCTGCTTGCGCGACTTCTCCTCGCCGTTGAGGCTGACGACGGTGGTTTGCACCCACTGGTAGCTGCGCAAATTTTGCTGGCTGATGGCGAGTGACTTTTTGATGGCTGCGACTCGCTCGGCGAGGCCGCCATCGCCCGCTGCTGCGGGCTGGGCCCAGCTCGCGGGGCTCCCAAGCGCACCCAAAACCGCAATCAGCGTGAGACAGCTTTCTTTCCTCATGGCCGTGCCTTCCCCTTGAGCGTCTACCGAGTCATTGAAACGAGCGACGGGACAGTAGGCTCTCTTCGTGTCCACGCAAAGCGCTAGCCGCTGGCCGGGAGTCGCGAGCTGCCTTGAGGCTTCTGAGGACGCGTCGTTTTTTTCGACTGGCCCGGCGCCTACCGGGGGATTAAGCGGCCCCCAGGAGGTCCTTCATGTACGACCACATCGGCTTGAAGGTGAAGTCCCTCGACGCAAGCGTCCGCTTCTATCGCGCGGCGCTCGGAGCGCTCGGACACGTACTCCTGTCCCAGGACGAAGGCAGCGCGAGCTTTGGGCCTCCAGGCTCGCCTGCGTTCTGGCTGTACATTGCCAAGGGCCCGGTTGGCCCAGGCATCCACGTGGCCTTTCGTGCGGCTGAACGGTCCGAGGTCGACCGTTTCTACCGGGTTGGCGTCGAGGCTGGCGGCCGCGAACATGGGGCGCCTGGCATACGGGCGGACTACGGCCCGGACTACTACGCGGCATTTCTCATTGACCCCGACGGAAACAACGTCGAAGCGGTGTGCCTACGCTAGACGCGCGTTGGCGCCCCGGCTGGCAACCGGCTCTCAAGCATCGACTTTGGGTGCGTAAGCGCATCGGTCAACGTGGAAGCCTTCTCCTTTTCGCCTGTTTCAGACGTCAAGTTGTCATTGCCCTCGGTGGGAGTCGAGGAAGCCGCCGGAGGACCGACTGCGCGGCATGGTAACCGCACATGCCATGCACGCCGCCGCCAGGGGGACTCGAGGCTGAGCAGATGAAGAGCTGCGGATGGGGCGTCGTATAGGGGTCGAGCCGCGCCACCGGCCGCGTAAACAATTGACCGAGGTCCGAGACCCCGCCAGTAATGGCCCCACCGACGTAGTTGGCGTTGTAGCGCTCGAGGTCGGCCGGCCGGGTGACGTGACGGGCGAGGATGCGGTCGCGGAAGCCCGGCGCGAAGCGCTCCACCTGCGACTCAATGGCACCGGTCATGTCCACCATCGAGGCGGCTGGCACGTGACAGTAGGCCCAGCCCGTCTGCTTGCCCGCTGGCGCCCGGGTGGGGTCGAACTCGCTTTGCTGGCAAAGCAAGACGAAGGGACGGGCCGAATGCTCGCCGCGCCACACATCGGCCTCGGAGGCGGAAACCTCCTCCAGCGTTCCCCCGAGATGGACGGTCGAGGCCTCGAGGCAGCGTACGTCCTTCCACGGGATGGAGCCGTCCAGCGCCCAATCCACCTTGAAGGCGGCGGGTCCGTAGCGGTAGCGACGCAGCCGTCGGAGGTAGTTGGCGGGGAGCACAGGCTCGGCAATGGCGGCCAGCTGTGCTGGGCTGGTGTCAAAGAGGTAGGCGCGCGCCTTCGGGAGGTCGGCCAGCGTCCGCACCTCGACGTCCGTCTCGAGGCGGCCCCCCAGTGTGCGGAGGAGACCGGCCAGGGCTCGGCCGATGGCCTCCGAGCCGCCTGCGGCCACCGGCCACTCCTCGACGTGCCCGGTGACAAGGAAGAGGAGAGCGACGGCCGCGGTGAGGTGCTGCTCGAGAGGCAAAATGGCATGTGCGGCGCATCCGGCGAGGAGCGCCCGAGCCTGCGTGCCTTCAAAACGACGGGCAAGCCCTGTGGCAGAACCGATGCCCCGCAGGCCGAAGCGAAGCAGCAGTCCAGGGTGGTGCGGCAGGCCGAGCGGCGCCAGCACGTCCTCGAGCAGCTCGTGTGCTCGGCTGAGGAAGGGTGCCACCAGCTTGCGGTAGCTCTCGGCGTCGCCGCCCAGCGCAGCGGAGGTTGCCTCGAGAGAGCGATGCAACAGCACGGCAGGGCCGTCGTCGAGCGGGTGGGCCACCGACGCCGCCGGGCGAATCCAGTGCAGGCCGTGCTCTTCGAGGGGCAGCTGTCGCAGGTAGGGGGAGAGGATGCCCATGGGGTGAACCGCCGAGCAGACGTCGTGCGCAAAGCCGGGGAGGGTGAGGGCCGCGGTGCGCATCCCGCCACCGAGGGTGGCTCTGGCTTCGAGGACGAGCACCGACGCACCGGCGCGGGCGAGCGCCACCCCTGCCGTCAAACCGTTTGGCCCAGAGCCGACGATGACGACGTCGGGCTCGCTCACGCTGCTGCCCACGGCTGGCGCTGGCGTAGCTCGCCCACCTCCAGCTTGCCTGCCTCCACAGGGCCAGTCTTTGCATCGACGATGCGAAACTCCAACGTCGAGCGGCCAAGCGGTTGCGACTCGACAAAAATGCAGCGGAGCTCGCCCGCCTCGAATCCACACTGCTCCTGGACAGCGTGGAGCAGGGACTCGCGATGCAGGTGCCCGTCGCCGAAATTCCAGCCCAGCACGAGGCCGGCGATGACTTCGCCCTCGACGTACTCGTAGTCCTCGAAGTGCCCGACCGCGCGGGGGATGAGCAGGGGTAGGGCGCTACCGTGCAGGTGCATCAGCCTGAAGCCGAGGACCTTTCCAAACAGCCCGACGGCAGTGGCTCTGTCATAGAAGCGGCCCAGCTGGTCGAAAACCCAAGGCGAGCTCTTGGTGAGCCGGTCCAGCTTTCGGTAGCTGTCGCCACGAAAGAGCCAGACCCCGTATGCCCAGTTACCGGCGTAGTAGCGCATGGCGAGGAGGAAGGAGAACCGCCCTGGGAAGAGGTTGCCCGCGAGGGGGAGAGCCACCAGCATGACGGCGATAAACGCCGTCACCCACGCGGGGCCCAAGGCTGCCAGGGTAACATCGGGGTGCGCCCAGAAGAGCGCGAAGGCGCCGTACACCACCATGAAGTTCCATTCGATGGGCACGCCCATCGGCACGTTGCTGGTGATGTAGAGGTGCAACAGCAGCATCAGGGCCATGCCCACCACCAGCGAGGGGCCACCGGGCGACAGCAGCAGGATGATGGGAACGCCCAGCTCGAGTGCCGTCCCGGCGTGCGCCATCCACACAGCGAGGCGCGAGGGCCGGAGGTCTTCCGGGTAGCGTCGGTACATCCTCCGGCGCAACCATTCAAAACGGAGGAATGGGCTGTTGCTGGTCATCACGCAGACGACACTCGGGAAGTGGTGGTTGAGCTTCGAGAAACCAGCCCAGAACCAGAGCGCTAGCTGCACGGCCTTGGCGCCGGCAATCCAGTTGCTGGCGAACGCAAAGCACACGGTCGTGGTCCAGTAATGCTCGGCGCGGAGCGCCAGAAAAACAGTCCGGTCGGCGAGCCCCACCAGTGGAACCAGCACGACGATGGGAACAAGGTGCGCCGCGTCCAGTGCGGGTGCGACGAGGGCCCGCCCCAGCGCCAGCAGCAGCGCGGCATAGAGCGCTACATCCACCCAGGTTCGCCGCGTGCCGCCGAGGATGGGCAACCTCGAAAACAGCGGCAACTTGGTGGTGCCCGGCCTCAGAAAATAAAGAAAGCCGCCCAGGGGCGGAAAGTATCGGCCGGTGAGGGGACCGCTCCCGCACCCCAGCCCAAGGCCCTCGAAAAGCATGCTCCACAGGATGGCCTTCTGGAAGGCAACCGGCGCGAGCCACCACGAGGAGAGGGAGGTGAGTCCCCCTAGGCCCGGAGTGAAGCTGCAGAAGAAGGCCCAAGCGCCGATGTAGAGAAGCACCTTGAGGGCGTGAATGGCGTAAGCGCCGAGGGGCGTCCCATAGCCCTGGATGGCCCAGGCCTGACAAACCATGCGCCCGCGCTCCTCGAGCGGCGTCGTCGCCCAGAGGAGCGCGTCATAGGGCGGGGGAGTCGGCTGAAGCAGCTTCACGAGCACCTCGAGCCTGGGAGGGTTGCAGCAAGGTAGCCCAGTCGCGGGCCCCTCGGCGCAGGGTGCGACGCGCCCTTGCGGCGCCCCGAGACGCAAACGCCCACCGCTCTGGGCCAGCGGAGGGTCGCCGCTTGCGTCTTGGTCGAAATGGAGCTATCTATAGATGTATCTTAAAGACACATCTTTAGATGGGTCGAAAGGAGCGTCATGCACGAGAGACATTGGGACTGGGAGCGTCATTTCATGGGTCGGGGGTTTCGTGGGCGCCGGGGCGGCGGCGCGGACTTCTGGGAGGTGTTTGGTGGTCCCCCGCCACGGGCGGACCGCGGGGCAGTGCGGTACCTCGTCCTAGACGCCATCGAGAAGCAGGCGCGCCACGGGTACGAGATTATGCAAGCCATCGAGGAGCGGAGCGGGCGCACCTACCGCCCCAGCCCAGGGGTCATCTACCCGACGCTGCAACTGCTGGAGGAGTTGGGCCACGCGCGCGTCGAGGAGCAGGAAGGCCGCAAGGTGTACGCCATCACCGCCGACGGGAAGCGCGACCTCGAGGAGCACCGGGACGAGGTGAAGGACTTCTACGAGCGGTCCGGCGCTGGGAGCTGGGAGGAGTACGCCGAGGAGCTGGGCGACCTCATTAAACACGCCACCCGGCTCTTCAAGGTGTTCCGGCACTCCGCTCGGCACGGGCGGCTCAGCCCGGTGACGATGAAGAAGGTACGCGGGGTGCTGGACGAGGCCATGGCGAAAATCGAAGCGCTGGTGGACACCGACCGCAGCTGACCGCCGCTTTTCACGGGGGCGGGCGGTTGGCACGGAAACCCGGGCCCACCGGCAACGGCACATGCCATGCTTGGCCGCATGCTCGCATGTGGAACGCTGGCATGACCTCCGCGTCTTCGGCCCCGGCACGGATGCGATGGTTCGTCCGGGGCGACGTCGACGGCTTCTTTGGCCTGGCACTGGACAATCTCGTCCAGTTGCTCGTGCTGTCCGCGTTGTGCCGGACGGTGCTTGGCTTTCCTGACGCGCTCGTGTTTGGCCGGGTGTTGCCCGGGGCAGCCGTCTCCCTCCTCGTCGGCAATCTCTTCTACGCATGGCAGGCGATGGCGCTCGGTCGCACCACCGGCCGCGCGGACGTATGCGCGCTGCCGTACGGCATCAACACGGTGTCTCTCTTCGCTTACGTCTTCCTCGTCATGCTGCCGGCCAAGCTTGCTGCGCAGGCAGCGGGTGAGGCCGACCCCGCCCGTGTCGCTTGGCATGCGGGACTCGTGGCGTGCTTCGGCTCAGGGATGATTGAGCTGCTCGGCAGCACAGTCGCTGAGCGCATCCGGCGGCTTACCCCACGCGCGGCCTTGCTCTCCACGCTCGCAGGGATTGCCCTGACATTCATCGCCATTGGCTTCCTGTTCCGCACCTACACCCGGCCGGTGATTGGGCTCGGGACATTGGCGGTCATTTTTGTCGTGTACTTCGGCCGGGTGTCGTTTCGAGGAGGACTTCCGGGAGGCTTCGTCGCGGTGGCTCTCGGCGTTGGGTTCGCCTGGCTGACGGGTCTGGCTCCGACAGGCCCGGCTGCTGCTCCCCCGGCGCTGCATGCGCCGCTCCCTGTCCTAGGAGAGCTCTTCAAGGCGCTTTCCGGGCATTACCTGCTCGGCTACTTCTCCGTCATTTTGCCCATGGGCCTCTTCGCCACCATCGGCTCTTTGCAAAACATAGAATCCGCCAGGGCCGCTGGAGATGTGTACCCTGTCCGGAGCTCACTCGCGGTCAACGGCCTCGGGACACTGGCTGCCTGCGCCTTCGGCTCGTGTTTCCCGACGACACTCTACATCGGCCACCCGGGCTGGAAGGCCATGGGGGCGCGCGCAGGCTACTCGGTGTTGAACGGCACCTTCATGAGCCTCATCTGCTTCACCGGGACGGTAGGCTGGATTGCCTGGGCCGTCCCGGTCGACGCCGGGATGGCCATTGTCCTTTGGATTGGCATCGTCATCGCGGCGCAAGCGTTTCAAGCGACGCCGCGGCGACACGCCCCCGCGGTGGTGGTTGGTTTGTTGCCCAGCGTCGCTGGCTGGGGCGCCTACATGGCCAAGGCGGGCCTCCATGCCGCCGGCATTGGGGGCCCGAATGGGCCACCGTTTTCACCGGAGCTCCTCGGCGCCTTCGAGCGCGCGGACGTCTGGTTCGACGGCGCGCTCAGGCTCGAACAGGGCTTTATTCTCAGCAGCATGCTGCTGGCGGCCGCCACCGTGGCCGTCATCGAGCGGCGCTTTGGCGAGGCGGCTGCTTGGTGCCTGGGCGGCGCGTTGCTCTCCAGTGTTGGGTTGATGCACTCCTACCGGTGGGCGCCGGCCGACACCGTTCTCTCTCTCACCCCCGCCTGGCCTTGGGCTGCGGGCTACACCGCCATGGCGGTCATTTTCGTCTTGGCAAGGTGGGTGACGGTGCCGAGGGCCGACCTCCCGGACGAAGGCTAGGTTGGAGACGCTCGCCCTCATTCAACGCCAGGTGAAGCCATGACCGGGACGCTATGCCAGCCCGGCGAAGGGTGTTTGGGCTAGCCTTGCGCGCCTTCGCTGGGAGGAGA
>JBKQJL010000024.1:0-9357 GCA_052147975.1 Myxococcaceae bacterium | reverse complement strand
TGTGGCGGTGGTCCAGAAACTGGGTGGCCGCATCAACGTGCAGAGCCGCGTCGGCCACGGCACCACTTTCGAAGTGCGCGTGCCGACCCGGGTGCTGGCCTCCGCCTGAGGCATCGTCCTCACCCTTCACCCCGGGGTGTGTCCGGCAGGCCAGCCAGTCCCCTCACATCTGGTCGCGTGCGGCCAGGGCTCCCGGGCTCGCCGGCACCGCCGCGCGCTGGGCGGCAAGGGTGGCTCGCTCCTTCGGCGAGGCGAGCTGGAGGCTGGAGCGCTCGGCCAAGAGGCGAGCCGCCGCGACGGGGACCAGCGGCCGCACGTAAAGCTTCACCAAGGGGACGAGCTGGAGCGCCCGAGCCGCCGCCAGGCCGGAAAACTCCGCCGGCTGTGCTTCCACGGCTTCGGCCGGCGAGTAGGCGGCGCGGGTGAAGCGAGCCCACATCGCCTCCCAAAGCCGGAAGACTCCTCCCACGACGGGAAGGGAGGCGAGGTGGACATGCCACCACCTGAGGAAGAAGGGCGGCTCGGCCACGCCGGCGCGCTCCCAGGCCCGAGCGCTCTTGCTGGCTGTCCACACCACCCACCAATAGGCTGCCCACAGGCCCGTCAAGACACTGCTGACGAGGGCGCGCTGGGGCAAGGCCAGCGCGGCGAGGCTGATGAGCCCCACCCCGGGCAGGAAGGCGAGCAAGCTTCGCGTGCGCTGTCGGAATTTGCGGCGAATCCACGCCAGGTTGAGCCGCACGCGAGGGGCCGTGGGCGGGTCCTCCGGGGCCACCCCGAGCAAGAGGCTGGCATCGCGGGCAATGGCCACGTGGTAGTCGCGGCTGAGGGCAATGACGACTGACTGGGCGACGCTGAGCGCCCCGTACAGGGACAGCACCAGCGCCCAGGCGGAGTCCCACCAGCCCGGTTTGGTTTTTTGCTCGAGCACGTCCAACTCAGCGCCCAGCTGGACCAGCGCGGCCTTGTCCTCATTCGAGAGAGGCAAGTCCGCCGCCTCTTGCTCGAGCTCACTCAGCTGCTCGTCGAGCTCCTCCCGAGCCTTCTGAAAGGGGCGGTCGCGACGGACGGCTGTTGGGCCGGCCTTCGAGGAGAGGTCGGCCAGCGCCTTTTGGAGCTCCTGAAGCTTGCTTTGAAATTCCGCCTTCGCCTCGGCCGCGTCCGCCCCGTCGTCGGTAGCGCCTGACGGGTGGGTGGGCCTCTTTGGCGCCTTTGGGACGGGCTGCTTGGACTTGGTGCCCGGACGCCGGCGTGAGGACTGCGTCTCGCTGGAGGTGCCCGGCGGCGCAGCCGGCGGCACCTCTCGGGACTCCACCGAGCTGACGCCTTGCAGTGCCTGGCGCACGCGCTCCTCGCGCAGCCCTTCCGAGGAGTGCCGGGCCAAGGAGAGAGAAACGGCAGCCAGGGCGAGTGTCACCACCGCCTGGAGGGTGCACGCCCGCAGGTAGCGCTTCCACGCCAGCGCGTCCCGGTGGAGCGCTTGGAAGGCGAGGAGGAACTGGAGGAAGCCGTGCTCAAACCGGCGCCGGCCTTCGGTCAACCGGCCGCGCATCACTCCGAGTGTTGTGCGTTGGACGAAGCTCATACCAACCGTCTTGGCTTTTTCTGCAGTGGCCGTCCGACGCCGGGCGGTGGGCGTCCGGCACGTCCTGGGTGCTTGTAGCCCGCCTCACGGACGGCTCGAAAGTGGGCCGCGTTGGCCGCTGTTTTCAAGTACGCCAGAAGAGGCGGCCCATTTCTCGGCCGGCGCTTGCGCCGGAAGCGTCTCGGCGGTGCCCCATGCGTTGACGCGCGCGAGCGGAGTCGGCAAGGTCCTTTTCGTCTTGGTGCACACGTCGAGGAAGCTGTCCGAGTGGTTCGGCGCCGTGCTTTTCGGTGCGGCGTTGCTGTCGGCGCCGGCGGCGTCTGCCGGGGCGCCCAAGGATGCGCGCAGCATCCTCGTCCTCTACGGGTTTGACCCTTTCGCCCCGGTGGTGGTGTCCTTCGACAGGGCGCTGCGAGAAACAATTGCCGCCGCCCGGCCGGGGGATGTCACCGTGCACAACGAGGTCCTCGACCTCGAGGCGCTGGGCGACCCGGAGCTCGCACCCAAGCAACGCGCCTGGTTCCAGGCCCGCTACGGGGTTTACCGGCCGGCGGTAGTTATCGCCGTGGGCAACGGTCCCCTCCTCTTCGCCTTGGACGCCCGCCGAGACTTCTGGCCGGACGTGCCGTTGCTCTTTAGCGGCGCTGACGACGACGTGGTGGCAGCGCTGCACCTCCCAGCCGGTGTCACCGGAATTTCCCGGCACCCCGCCGTCGACCAGACGCTTGCCCTGGCGTTGCAGTTGCTTCCTGGAACGCGCACGGTGGCTTTCATTGGGGGGACGGCGACGGTTGACCGGGCCTTCGAGGCAAGCGCGCGGCCGGACCTGTCCCGCGTCACCGGGCACCTGGAACAGGTGGATTTGACAGGCCTGGGGCTGACGGAAATGGGGGAGCGGCTGGCCGCCCTCCCGGAGCATTCCATTGTCTTCGGCGTGTCTCTGTTTCGGGACGGCACCGGACGGAGCATCCGCGGGACGGAAGCCGTCCGGATGCTCTCACAGTGGTCCAGCGCCCCCATTTTCAGCACCCACGCCCAGCTGTTGGGCCTTGGCGTCGTGGGTGGCTGGGTGACCGACTACGCGGAGATGGGCAGGAAGACGGGGCAGCTGGCGGCGGCGGCCCTGGCCGGAGCCCCTTTACCGGGGCCGACGGTTTCTCCCGTCCGAGCGGTCGTCGACGCCCGACAGCTCGAGCGGTGGGGAATTCCCGAGAGCCGCCTTCCCCCCTTCACCCAAGTGCTCTTCGGGAGCGACTCGCTGTGGCGCCAGTACGCCGGCTGGATAGCAATGTTTCTCGGCGTCTTGCTGCTGGAGTCCGCACTCATCGCCGTCTTGCTGTTCGAGCGCCGGCGACGCCAAGCAGCCGAAGCGGAGGCGCGCACCAACCAGGAGCACATTGCGCACCTCAACCGGGTCGGCACAGTGGCAGAACTCTCCGGCTCGCTGGCGCATGAGCTCAACGGCCCGCTGGGGACCATTGTCAACAACGCCCGAGCTGCGCGACGGTTCCTCATGCCCGAAGCGCCAGACCTCAAGGAAGTGCGCGCGAGCCTGGTGGACATCGAGAACGCAGCCGAGCGAGCGAGCCTCGTCATTTCTCGGTTGCGCAGCGTCCTGCGCAGAGACGAGTTTCGGCCCTCGGCTGTCGATGTGGCCCGCGTCGTCCAGGACGCGGTCCAACTGGTGGCAAGCGAAGCCACACGCCGGCGGGCGAGCCTCGAGGTGCTGCTGCCCCCGCACCTCCCGAGCGTGCACGGGGACCCGGTGCTGCTGCTCCAGGTGTTGCTCAACCTTCTCCTCAACGGTCTCGACGCCGTCGCCGAGCAGCCCCTTGGCAAGCGGGCCATCACCGTCCGGGCAGTGCCGCGGGATGGCACGGTGGAGCTGGTGGTGAGCGACTCGGGCCCGGGACTCCCGGCGACCGCCCTAGAAGGCATCTTCGAGCCCTTCTTCACGACCAAGACGAAGGGGCTGGGCATGGGGCTCGCCATTTGTCGGTCCATCGCCGAAGCACACTCCGGCCGTATAGTCGCCGAGAATGGGCCCCAGGGAGGCGCCGTCTTCCGCCTCACCCTGCCGGCGAGCCCGGCGCGTCGGGAGGCAGCAGCGTGATTCCAGACGGAGCCAAAGTCTTCATTATCGACGACGACCCGACCTTTTGCGCCTCGTTGGTGCGCTTTCTGCGCTCGGTGGGGTTTGAGGCGGAGTCCTTCGCGTCAGCGCGGGACTTCCTAGCCCGCGCCACTGCCGAGGGGCCGGCCTGTGCGTTGGTGGACTTGAAAATGCCTGAGGTGGATGGTCTCGAGCTCCAAGACGCACTGGAGCGCTCGCCACGTAAAGTGCCGGTGGTTTTCATTACCGGCGCGGGCGAAATCTCCGACTCGGTGAAGGCAATGCGGGCGGGCGCCGTCGACTTCCTCACCAAGCCGGTGGATGAACACCAGTTGATAGACGCCGTCGAGCGGGGACTCCTGGAGGATACGCGCAAACGCGAGGAGCGCCGTCGGCAAGCCGATGCCAGGACGCGGCTCGCCCGCCTTACGCCGCGCGAGACGCAGGTGTGCCACCTGGTGGCGCAAGGGCTGCTCAACAAACAAGTTGCTGCGCGGTTGGGCCTGAGTGAGCCGACGGTGAAGGCCCACCGGCAGCAAGTCATGTTCAAACTGCAGGTGGACTCGGTGGCGGCGCTGGTGCGCCTCGTCGACCTGGCAAGTCAGGGCGCTCCGGCGGAGCCCCCCCGCCAGTAGCTGGCGGCGTGGCCACCTTGCGCCTTTGGGGCCCCTTGACGGACGGCTCGGGCTCCGCCCACAGTCAGCCCCGCCAGAGGCAGGCCCTGGTGACTGGAGGAACCTGGCCATGCGGTGGCGCCGGTGGTCAACCCCAGTCGTCGCGTGGTTTCTCTTGGCAAGCGCGCCGGTGTGGTCCTCGCCGACGCTGGTTCAACTCCGCGACGACGCCCGTCAGCTTGTCAGCACTCGTTGTGGGTCTTGCCACTCGAGCACGTCCCCCAAGGCGCTGCCGGGTGCCCTCAAAGTCTATGACATCAACCAGGTGGACTGGACGAAAGGGATGTCGGACCAGCAAGTGAAGAACATCCTCCAGCGCTTCCGCGGCCCCGTTATCCCGCAGGATGAAATGACCGCGTCACCGCCTTCGTCGAGGCTGAACTGTCGAGCCGCAAGGCACGAACGCAGTAGCGAATTTCTCCTTCCCGCCAGAAGCCCAGGCGCACGGCTCCTCGACGGCTCAGGTGTCGTCTGGGCCTGTGGAGAACTTGTGGACAAGACTCCCCGGAAACGTCTCGGCGACTGTGACAAGCCTGGGGAAAAGGCGGGGAGTTGCTGTGGAGAATGAGGGGGACAGGCGGGGCGAGGCGTGGCGCCCCGGGGCCTCCCTCAGTCTTCGATGCGCTTGAGGAAGGTGGGGTACGAGAGCCCGAGGGCCTTGGCCGCCTCCACTCGACGCCCGCCCAGTTGCTCCAGGACGTGGCGTGCGTAGCGCCGTTCGAGGTCATCCATTGGAATGGGGCCGCCCGGCACCAGAAAGGGCTCGCCGGCAACGGGGACGCCCGGCACTGGCTCGGGGCGCCCGTCGAGGACGGGGAGCTCGAGCTCGGGGCCAGGTTCAAGCACCAGCGCGCGCTCCAGCACGTTGCGCAGCTCGCGCACGTTGCCCGGAAAGGGGTAGCGCGAGATTCGCTCCCTGGCCAACGCCCCGAGGACGGCGCCCTTGCGCCCCAATTCCGCCGAGAGCTCGGCCAGTAGGGCCTCGGCGAGGGGCAGGATGTCCTCCCCTCGCTCTCGGAGCGCCGGCACCTGGAGGGCAAAGACGCTCAGCCGGAACCAGACGTCTTCCCGAAACCGCCCGGCGCGAATTTCCACTTGCAGGTCCCGGTTGGTGGCCGCCACCACCCGCGCCAGGCTCGCTTCCTCGGTGCTGCTGCCGACGCGTCGGTAGTTCCCCGAGTCCAGGAAAGTCAGCAGCTTGGCTTGCAGTGCCAGCGGCAGCTCTCCAACCTCGTCCAGAAACAGGGTGCCCCCGTTGGCCGCCTCCACCAACCCGCGGCGGGCGGCGCGCGCATCGGTGAAGGCCCCCTTCTCGTGGCCGAAGAGTTCGCTCTCCACCACACTCTCGGGCAACGCCGCGCAGTTGACGTGGACGAAGGGTGCCTGGCCGGCGTGGGACAAGAAGTGAAGGTGGCGGGCCAACAACTCCTTGCCCGAGCCGGTGGGGCCGAGCAACAGCACTGGGCTACGGGGGGTGGCCGCAATGCGCTCCAGTGCCGACAGCAGCTGGCGCATGGCGGGCGCGCGCGGCGCGAATAGCTTCCGGCGCCCGGACAGCTCGGCCTCCACCCTGGACAGGCGCTCGCGAAGGCTCTGCTCGCCGAAGGCCCGTCGCATCCGCAGCACCAAGTCCGCCAGCTCCACCGGCTTCGCCAGGTAGTCCGCGGCGCCGGCCCGAATGGCGTCCACGGCGCTTTGGATGTCCCCGTGCGCGGTGACCATCAACACCGGCACGTCGGGCAGCTGAGCGCGAAGCGTGGCCAGAAAGTCCAGCCCGTCTCCGTCCGGTAGCCGCCGGTCCAGCACCACCACGTCCGGTGCCTCTGCCTCCAGCGCACGCCGTGCCTCATGGAGGCTGCGCGCCAGCCGGACCGGCCAGCCCTCCCGGGCCAGTGCCGCCTGCGCCAAGGAGGAGAAGGAGCGGTCGTCGTCTACCAGAAGCACCGAGCGCTTCATGCCACCGCCTTGGCCCGTTGCAGCTCGACGGTGAAGCGGCTACCGGCTTCTGTGCGCTCGAAGCCGAGGTGGCCTCCTTGCCTCTCGACGGCCTGGCGCGCCATCGAGAGGCCGAGGCCAATGCCCTTGGGCTTGCTGGTGACGAAGGGTTGAAAGAGTTGCCCCTCGAAGCCAACCGGTGGGCCGCCGGCATTGTCCTCCACCATTACCCAAGCCGAGTCGCCATGGGCCCCGGCCTCGACGCGGACGCGGGGCGAGGGCTGCCGTCCGAGGTCCTTGGCCGCCACCGCCGCTTCAATGGCGTTGCGCAGGAGGTTGTCCAGGGCGGTGGCCAGTAGCAGCGGGTCGCAGTGGACGCGCACCGGCGTCTGCAGCACGGTTTCCACCGTTACCTCGTCCGCCTCCGGCAGGGCCCGCACCCCGTCCAGTGCGTCCTGGACCAGCTCGGCCAGGCCGGCCTCGGCCAGCTGGGGCTGGGCCGGCCGGCCAAAGGACAGGAGCGACTGGGCGAGGTGTCCGAGGCGGTCAATCTGCCCGCGGATGCTGCGGGTGGCCAGCCCGGCGTTGTGCCCCTCGCTGAGCAGCGAGGTGGCCACCTTGAGTCCATTGAGCGAATTCTTCACCTCGTGGGCAATGAGGGAGGAGGCCGTACCAAGGGCGGCCATCTTCTCCTGCTGGGTGGCGCGTGTCTCCATCGCCCGCCACGTCTGGTAGCTCTGGCGCAGAAAAAGCGTGAAGAGCAGGACAGTGAGCCCCTGCAGCACCATCGCCAGAAAAAGCTGGCCCAAAAAGCGCTGGCGCACCGGAGCGAGCATCGCCGCCTCGTCGGCCACCAACAGCAGGCGCAGGCCAGTTTTTCCAACCTGTGTCGCGACGGCAAACTCCGGCGTCCCAGACAGGGACGTCGTCTCCCCCGGTCCTTGGGCAAGCAGCTGGTCGAGCCGGTCCGGGAAGAATTCCGCATTCACCCAAGCCGGTGGCCGGGCGGGCGCAAGCACGTCCCCATTTCGGTCGGCCACCACCAGCTCGAGGTTCTCGCTCACCGTCCGGCCGCCAGGCAGGACGTGCCGACTCGGGTCGACCAACCCCACCACCGCCCCGGTGACTTCGTCTCCGCGCACCACCGGGACTGCCACCACAAAGGTGCGCGCCCCCGGCTCGAGTGCGTCGATGACGGGCGCTTGGCGCAACAGCATCTGCTGAAACCAGCGCCGGCCCCCGAGGGTGCCCGCGGGAAGGGCCTCCTTGGGCTCACTCCACACCGGGTGGCCCTTGTCGTCGAGCACGGCCACTCCGGCGAAGAAGGCCGAGTTGTGGTGGGCAAAGTCGAGCAGCTCCTGCTCGGGAGCGGTGGTCTCGTCCCGCAGGTCGATTTGGGGGCGGGAGGCAAGCCGGAGAAGCTCGGCTTCGAGGGCCCGGACGTGGGTGTCGAGGGCGTCGGCGTACACCGCTGCCTCGCGGCTGACTCGGGCGTGAAGCAGCCGCCGCGCCTCGGCCACGTCGGTTCGGTAGCCGAGGAGCGGGACGAGCAACGCCAGCACGGCGAGCAAACCCAATCCGACGAGCACGCGCCGCGCCAGGCGGCGGTCCGCCACGGCATGGGCTCCAAGGCGTTGCGGAGCAGCCTCCACGTCGGTTCGCTCCAGACGCTACCCCCGGGCCATGCTTCGGGCTGGAGCTTCTTCCTCGGCGTTGCGGATGGGAGTGGGGTATTTCCCAGTGAAGCACGCCATGCAGAACGTCTTGGACTCCGGGTCGCCCACCGCTGCTCCCAAGCCCTCCACGCTGAGGTACCCGAGCGAATCGGCTGTCACGAAGCGAGCAATCTCCTCCACCGGCTGCGTGGCGGCGATGAGCTCGGAGCGCCGCGGGGTGTCGATGCCGTAGTAGCAGGGCCACCGGGTGGGGGGGCTGGAAATGCGCAAATGCACCTCCGAGGCACCCGCGGCCTTAATCATCGCCACAATTTTTCGGGAAGTGGTTCCCCGGACGATGGAGTCATCCACCACCACCACGCGCTTGCCCTTGAGCACCTCGCGCACCGCGGCCAGCTTCAGCTTCACCCCGAAGTGGCGAATGGACTGCTGGGGCTCGATGAAGGTCCGGCCCACGTAATGGCTGCGGATGAGGCCGACGTCATAGGGAATTCCGGAGGCCTTGGAATAGCCGATGGCGGCGGCAATTCCGGAGTCCGGAACGCCAATCACCAGGTCGGCTGAGGCCGGCTGCTCCAGCGCGAGCTGCATCCCGAAGCGCTGGCGCGTCATGTACACCGAGGCCCCGAAGAGCTCCGAGTCAGGCTTGGCAAAGTAGACGTGCTCGAAGACGCACCGGGTGGGGCGTTCCGCCGCAAAGGGCCGCGACGTGCGCATGCCCATGTCGTCCACCACCACCATCTCTCCCGGCTCGACTTCCCGAAGCAGCGTGGCGCCCATCAAGTCGAGGGCGGTTGTCTCCGAGGCGAAGACGGTGGCATCGCGGAGCTTGCCCAGCACCAGCGGACGGAAGCCGTGCGGGTCACGGACCGCGACGATGGCCGTGGGGGTGAGAAAGAGAAGCGAATAGCTGCCCTGCACCTTCGCCAGCGCCTCCACCATCTGCTTGGCGAGGGTGGGGGCCCGGCTGCGCGCCATGAGGTGGATGATGACTTCGGTGTCCGAGTCCCCACCGAAAATGGCGCCCTGCTGCTCCAGCTCGGCGCGCAGCTGCGGGGCGTTGGTGAGGTTCCCATTGTGGGCGACTGCCAGCTTGCCGAGCGAGTACTCGACGGTGAGCGGCTGGGCGTTCTTGTGTTGGCTGACGCCCGACGTCGAGTAGCGCACATGGCCGATGGCTGCCCGCCCAGCGAGGGCTTCGAGGTGCCTGGCGCCGAAGACGTCCTGCACCAGGCCCATCTCACGCCGCACGTGGAAGGTGCGCCCGTCGGCACTGACGATGCCGGCGGACTCCTGCCCGCGGTGCTGCAACGCGTGCAGGCCGAGGGAGGTGAGGTTGGAGGCCTCAGAGTTGCCGAAGATGCCGAAGATGCC
>JBKQJL010000023.1:0-3594 GCA_052147975.1 Myxococcaceae bacterium | reverse complement strand
CTGCGCCGCCTTGCTGCACGTGCTGGAGCGGCCTTCCCCTGGCGTCTTCAACGTCGTCTCTCGGGACGTGCTGCCGCTGTCGGCCATGGTCGCCTTGGCTGGCAGCCGCGCCCTGCCGTTGCCGGCCCCATTGGCCCGCGCCCTGTTGCGGGGCCTCAACGCGGCCGGCATCACCGCGACGCCCCCCACCCTGCTGGACTACCTTCACTACGCCTGTGTCGCCGACGGGGCCCGGTGCCGAGAGGTGCTGGGCTTCGAGCCCCGTCACAGCGCGCGTGACGCGCTGAAGGCGCTGAGGACCTGAGCCATGCCCAAGCGCGTCCTCGGAAATGACCCCTTCGAGCGCGGCGCCGCACCGCGGCCGCTGGCCCCGGCGCCCAAGGCGGAGCCGGCGCGGGCCAAAACCACGCCTTCGACGCCGCGGCCCGAGCGGCCGGCACGTCCCCGGCTGCCCCAGCCCAGGCCAGCCGGCGAGACAGCGGCCCCGGCGGCGCCCCCCTTGGGGCCCGAGCCGGAAGCGGTGTCCACCGAGCCAGTGGCAGGCCCCGGCTTTCAGGGCTGGGCGGCCAATGCCGGGCACGAGGTGAGCCAAGCCCTCAGCGTGCTGCGCAGCGCAGCCGAGGCCCTCCGCGCTGGCCTGGGTAGCCCGGCCGGCGTCGAGCTCGACGTGTACGGCGGCGACGCCAAGCTGCAGGCGGCGCTCGCCCCGCTGGCGGACTTCCTCTACAACCGCTGGTTCCGGGTCTCGGTGGAGGGCGCCGAGCACGTCCCGCGTGGAGGCGCCTTGCTGGTGGCCAACCACGCCGGCGCCTTGCCCATTGACGGGCCGGTGCTGCACGAGGTGGTGCGGCGCACCCGTCCGGACCTCCCCAGCGCACGCTGGCTCGTCGAAGACCAAGTGTTTTACGCCCCGGTGCTGGGGACGCTGCTCAACCGGCTGGGCGCGGTGCGCGCCTCCCCGGAAAATGCCACCCGGTTGCTGTCGGAAGGCCGCCCGGTGTGCGTCTTCCCGGAGGGCATCCAGGGCATCGGCAAGCCCTTCCGCGAGCGCTACCGACTGAAGCGCTTTGGACGGGGCGGCTTCGTCAAGCTGGCGCTTCGCACCGGGGCTCCCATTCTCCCGGTGGCCATTGTCGGCGGCGAGGAGTCCCTTCCCTTGTTGGCGAAGCTTCCAGCGGCCTTTTTGGGCATGCCCTATTTGCCCATTACCCCCCTCGGCCCCATTCCCTTGCCCGCCAAATGGTCGGTGCGCATTGGCCCACCCCTCCAGCTGCCGGCGCACCCGGAGGCACCGGCCGGCACCCAGGGGCTGGCCATGGTGGAGGCCCTGGTGGAACAGACGCGCACGCACATTGAAGAAATGCTGGCCCAGCTCCTCAGAGCGCGCGGAACCGTCTTCTCGGGGTGAGTCTTCGCCTTCCCAGCTGGCCGACGCCCGGCGGCTTGGGCCACAATGGGCGAGCCGTGCCCGACTTCGTCTCCATGCGCTCGCTGCTTCCGGACGTGCTTGCCCGCCTCAGTGGCGCCGGCAGCACCGCCGCGCTCCAGTCCCTCTGGCGCGAAGTCATCGGTGGCCCCATCGCCCAGAATAGCTGCCCGCGCCGCCTGGCGGCGGGCGTTCTCCACGTCGAGGTGGCCAGCGTCGCCTGGCGGGCCACCCTGCAGGCCGAGGAGGCCGCGCTGCGAGCCCGTCTCAACGCCGCGCTGAAGAGCACCTCCATCGCTCGCCTCGAGTTTGACGTCCGCGCGCTCGCACCGTGACGGCAGTCCTCTTCCTCGTTCTGGCCGCGGAGGCCTCCGCCCCGGCGTCCGCGCCGGAAGTTGAAGCCCAGGTGTCCCAGCACCTGCGGCTAGCCTTTGAGCGCATCGGCCGAACGGCCCCGCGCCTGGACCCGGCGCTCAGCGCGGCGGCGCGGTCGCTGGCCACCGACGCGCTGGCCTCCTCCGCTCCGGCGGCCGCCTCGGCTGAGCCAGAGCGCGTCACCGACGCCATGTCCCGCGCCGGCGCCTGGGACGCCCAGCCCAAGGTGTGGATTATCCGCGCCGCCCCCCTCGACGAGGGGCTGCTGGCCTTCGAGCGTCGCACCGACTTGGGCATTGACCCGGCCTCTCACGCCGGGGTGGCGGTGGTGGGAGACCCCGACCACGGTGTCATCGCCCTGGTGCTCGCCGACCGAAAGGCGGAGCTGCGCCCCTTTCCGCGCAAGCTGAAGTTGCCCGGGGTGCACGAGCTGTGCGGTGAGCTCTGGCCGCCGCTCGGCACCCCGGAGGTTTTCGTCACCCTGCCCAACGGGAGCGTCCAGAAGCAGCCGCGGGTGCGGGCCACCACCAACGGCTTCTGTGCGGAGATTGGGTTTCCGACGCCGGGCCGCTATGCGCTGGAAGTCCTTGGCACCGGGCCGTCCGGGCCCGAAGTGGCAGCCCTCTTCGCGGTGGAGGTGGGCGACCTGCCGTCGGGGGCTGCGTCCGTCGCCGCCGCGCACGCTGGGACGGCGGCCCGGGCGAGCGCCGCCGAGCCAGCCACCCTGTCCGAGGCCCGGGCGCTGTTGTTGGCCCGCATCAACGCGCTACGCCAGGCCGAGGGGGCGCCCGGCCTCAGCGCCGACGCCCGGCTGGATGGGGTGGCCCAGGCCTACGCCCAGCGGATGGCGCTGGGCCATTTTTTCGCCCACGTCGCACCGGAGGGGGACTCCCTGAGCGAGCGGCTGCGCGCGGCTGGCTACGCTTTTCAGGCCAACGGCGAGAACCTGGGCCGCGCCAGCACCGGGCCGCTCGCCGCGCATGCCAGCGTCGAGGAGAGCCCGGGCCACCGCCGAAACCTCCTCCTGCCGGTGTTCTCCCGGCTGGGCATCGGGGTGGCGGTGGAGAATTACGGCGGGCGCAGCCAAACCCTGGTGGTGGAAGTCCTCGCCGCTCCCGAGGCCCGGTCCGCGGACCCGGTGGGCGACGCCTACCGGCGCATTGCCGAGCAGCGCGCCGCCCTCGGACTGCCGGTGCTTTCACGCAGCCCGCAGCTGGAAGCGCTGGCGGCGGAACAGGCGCGCATCGCCCTGGACGCGGAGGACCCGCATACCGAGCGTCTGCTGGCACCGGAGCGGCTACACGCCCGCGTCTCGGAGACGCTGCGGGGCGTCGACTCGACCAGTGCCGAGCTCTTCGTGGCCGAGGACTTGTCGCAGCTTCCCAGGACGCACGGCGTGGCCGACGGCCGGAAAAACCTGGTGGGGGTGGGGGCGGTCCCTGCCGGCCCGGGGCCGGGCGGCAGCGAGACGTACTGGGTGGTCGTCATTTACGCCGACCGCCGGTGAAACGCCTTCGGCGGCCCCGGGGGCCGGCTAAATGGCGCGGCGCTGGGTGGCGTACGCCTCGAGCCCGAGGGCCGGGGTGGCCGCGCTGGCGTAATGCGGGCACTTGACGCACGTGAAGCTTTGCCACCCCCGCCGCACGGCCTCATCCAGGCAGTTGTCGTACTGGTGGCAGTTGAGATTCCGGTGCGTTTCCACGCCGGCCCGCTTCGGGCCGGCCTCCGGGTTGATGGTCTGCGGCAAGTCAGTGGGACAGGGTTTCATCGGGCAGACGCCTCCCTCAAGCCGT
>JBKQJL010000022.1:0-5367 GCA_052147975.1 Myxococcaceae bacterium | reverse complement strand
CTTCGTGGCTACCTGTTGTCCGGCAACGACGCCTTTCTACAGCCGCTGGTGCTGGCCAACACCCAGCTTCCGGCCGCCTTCGCCGGGGTGCGGGCACTGGTGGGGGAGGAGGAGGCGCAGCAGGCGCGGCTTCAGCGGGTGGAGCAGCTGGCGGACGCCTGGCGGGACTTCGCCGACCGGGAGCGCCAAAATTTCCTCGAGGGCCGCGACTACATTACGGCGGTGGCCAACGGCAGCGGCAACGTCCTCATGCACGGCATGCGGGCCGAGCTGGACGCGCTGGTGGCGGTGGAGCAGGAGCGCCGTCAAAGCCGCGCCCGCACCGCCGCCTGGGTGGGGCGGGTGCTGTTTGCCGGCGGTGTGGGGTGGGTGCTGGGGCTGGCCGTGCTGCTTGCCTACTGGGGGCGCCGCCAACTCTTCGAGTTGTCCCGGGGCCACGAGGCAGCCCTGGCCGGCCTGGAGACGCAAAACCAAGCGCTGCGCACCGCGGAGAAGGAAATTCGCGAGCTCAACACCTCGCTGGAGCAGCGGGTGGAGGAGCGCACCGAGGCCCTCAGCGCCGCCAACCGCGAGCTGGAGGGCTTCACCTACTCCGTCAGCCATGACTTGCGCGCGCCGCTGCGCCAGGTGGCCGGCTTCGCCGAGGTGCTGGACGCCACCGCCGGCCCCAAGCTGGACGCCAGCGAGCGCCGGGCCCTGGCCACACTGCGGGACTCGGCGCGTCACTCCGGCCAGCTGATGGACGACTTACTGCGCTTCTCCAGAATGTCCCGGCAGGAGCTGCGCACCTTCCACGTCAACCTGGCCTCCCTGGTGGAGTCGGCGCGGGCCTCGCTGCTGGCCGAGGCCGAAGGCCGCGAGGTGCAGTGGACGCTGCAGCCGTTGCCGACGGTGCGGGGAGACCCGAGCATGCTGCTGCTGGTGTGGCGAAACCTCCTGGGCAACGCCCTCAAGTACAGCCGGGGCCGCAGCCCGGCCCGCATTGAGGTGGGCAGCCTCCCCGGGCGGCCCTTGGAGGACGTCTTCTACGTGAAGGACAATGGCGTCGGCTTCGAGATGGCCTACGCCGACCGCCTCTTCGGCGTCTTCCAGCGGCTGCACGGCACGGAATTCGAGGGCACCGGCATTGGGCTGGCCAGCGTGCGGAGAATTGTGGAGCGCCACGGCGGCCGGGTGTGGGCCGAGGCCGCCCCCGGCCGAGGCGCCACCTTTTACTGGGCCATTCCCCGGCTTCCCGCAGCCGAGGCGGAGTTGGGCTGAGCCCCCGGCCGGCGCAGCACCAAGTCCCGGGACTGCAGCAAGTCCACCTCGCCGGCGAATTGGGCGAAGGCGTCATAGCGGGCCACCGGAATGCGGGCCATGTCCAGCCGGTAACTCTCCTCCACGCTGAGTTTGGCGCCGGTTTGGGCCTCGTTGCGGGTGAAGAGGCCGTAGGTGGCCTCCACCTTGGCCTTGGACAAGGGCGCGTCCAGCACCCAGCCCACCGGCAGCGAGAGGGTGACGTGCGAGCGCACCGCCTCGGTGGCGTCGATGAAGAGGGGCAGCCGCCGCTGCGCCGCCTGCACGTACCTGCGTCCGAGAAACGTCGGGTAGGTGATGGCCCCCAGCACCATGCGCTGGCCCTCGGTGCGGGCGAAGCGCGGGGCGCGGAAGGCGTAGTGCACGCTCACCGC
The DNA here is from genome assembly GCA_052147975.1 of Myxococcaceae bacterium. Taxonomy (GTDB): domain Bacteria; phylum Myxococcota; class Myxococcia; order Myxococcales; family Myxococcaceae; genus JADGRA01. The sequence continues at coordinate 3,694 of JBKQJL010000022.1, read as the reverse complement.
CGCCCCCACCCCGCGCGGGGAGTCCACGCGAATGTCCGACAGCTCGGCGCCGCCAAAGTAGGCGCCGAGGGCACTCTGCAGCGCTTGCTTCTTGTCCTCGGTGGACAGCGCGTCCAGGGCCTCGGCCAGCTGGGCCGCTTCGAAGCCGCGGTAGACGTCGGTGGCCTTGCCCACCAGCGTCCCCTCCGTGTCGAGGGCCATGTCCAGCGTCACCTCCTTGCCGGGCGGGGGCGGCTCGACGGGCGTCCGCACCGCCTGCAGGGGCAGCCCGGGCTCGGGCAACAGGTACGCCTCGCGCCCTCCGGCCGCTTGCTCGGGCAGCTGGCCAAAGGGGGCGAAGCGCACCAGCGTGTCCAGCCACACCGGCTGGGCGCCCTGCGGCTGGACGCGCAAGCACAAGTACGGAAAGAGGCCCTCGTTGGGAAAGGTGTAGGGCGCGGGGTCCACGGCGAAGGTGCGCACCGCCACCAGCCGGGTGGGAATGCCGAGACTCACCAGCGAGGCGCGCAACAGGGCCAGCCGGCTGCCCCTGTCCTGGGCCAGGCTGGCGGTGGCCGTCTGCCCCAGCCCGGCGTCGCGGCCGACGAGGCGGGTGTGCACCGCGGCGTACACCGCCCGCACCGCCTCCAGCCCGGTGCGGCCGCCGGCCGCGGCGCGGGCAAAGGCCTCCACCTCGGCGCTGGGCCGAAGTCGCTCGAGCGAGTTGTCCATGCCGGCGGTGAGCAGCTGCTCCTGCCCGCGCGCACCGGCCCCCAACAGCACCAGCGGCAGCACCTCGTTGAGGCCCGGCGGTTGCTCGGGCTCGGGCAAGAAGGCGGGCGAGCGCCGCACCTCCTGGTGGAAGACGTCCTCACCGCCCGAGGTGGTGACGGGCGGCGCCGTCATGTTGTGGGCGTCCGCCAAAAGGCCGGCGCCCTTCGGCGCCAGCACGGTGTAGGTGGCAAAGTGGTCCGGGGTTTGTGCCACCTGGTAGTAGAAGGCCCCGGCGGTGAAGCCCGGGACGGCTGGGCCGCGCGAGGGGTGGGCGAGGAGAAACTCTTCCTCCACCGCGTCCCCCACCGCCACGCCCGGCATGCTGATGGTTTCCTTGCCCTCAATGGCTTCTGGCTCCAGCACCTTGCCGTCCGCCTTCAGCGTCCGTAAGGCCAGCACCTGCGCGCCGGGGGGCAGGGCCACCTCGGCCACCTCCTGAATGCCGCTCTGGTCCAGCACCTTCTGCACGGTGTGGATGCGGTCCACCATGGAGCCGTCCGGGTAGGCGCGGATGGCGGCGGCGTCCAGGACGAGGACGGAGGGCGCCTCGTCGTCCTGGGCGCCGGCCTGGTAGGCCTTGAGGGCGGCGCGCCCGTCGAGGGCTTCTGCCTGCAGCACCTCCTTGCCGGTGAGCTGTCGCTCCACCAGCCGCCGCAGCGTCAAGTCCGAGCCGTCCAACAGCAGTGCCGCCTGACGGGAGGCCAACGCCCCCTTGGCGTCTCCCACCAACGCCTGGAGCTCCGCCAGGTTTTTCAACAGCGGGGCGAAGCGAGGCCACAGCGCCCGAAGCTGGACGAGGACGGCCAGCCCCTCGGCCGGTCGCTTGTCGGCCAGCAGCAGCGCGGCCAGCGCCTGGGCCAGCGGGACGCTGGCTGGCTCCGCCTGCAGCCGCCGCTCGGCCAGCGTCACTGCCTCGGCCAAGTGGCCGCGCGCCTTGGCGTGCTCCACCGCCCGGCCCTCCTCGCCGGGACACGTCCCCAACTCCGAGAGGAGGCGGTCCGCCTCGGCCACCGCTTCCCGGCGCATGGCCAAGTCGTAGCGCAGCGCCAAGGCGGCACAGACGCCGGGCACGGACTGCAGCGCGGCCAGGGCGAAGGCACTGGCTTGCGCGTCCAGAGAGAGGGCCAGTTGCAGCCGCGCCTGCAGCAAGTCCACCGGGTAGCCCACCGGGGTGTGTGCGGCGCGCGCAGCGCGCAGAGACTCGCCGGCCTGGGCAATGCGCTGGTCTTCCAAGTCCAGCGCCGCGCGGTTGAGGAGGCTTTCCACGTCCAGGGGGTCCTTGGCCAGGGCCGCCTCGAGAAATTGGGCCGCCCGGCTGTGCGCCACCTTGCTGGGAAGGGTGCTGTCGGTGACGGCCACCTCGGCCTGAAGGGCAGCCCAGGCGGGCGCGGCGGGCAGCGGGCGTGCGCCGAGCAGCCGCTTGGCCCCGTCCCTGTCTCTGCCCGCCGCGTCGCGCACCGCGAGGAAGGTGGCCAGCGTCGGGCCGGCCTCCCCCAGCAGCGCTGTCTCGACGGACTGGGCGGTGGGCAACACGCCTGGGACGTCCACCGGGGACACGCCGGCCCAGCTGGCGGCGGGCCCCCGGGCGGCGGCAAAGCGCAGCTGGGCCGGCTGCCCGTCGGCGCGGAAGAGGGCCACGGAGATGGAGGAGCCGCGCTCCCCGCGCAACAGGACGAGCACCACCCGGTGCCGCCCCTTGCCCAACGCCACCCCCCGGGCGCTCAACAGCGAGGCCGGCGCGGCGAAGGGACGCCGGTCAAACAGGATGGTGCCGTCCACCACCGCCCGGTAGGCGCCGTTGCCCGTGGCCCGCAGCACGTAGGTGGCCGCTGCGTCCACCTCGATGTCCACCGCCGCGACGTACACGTCGCCCGTCGGGCCCTCGGCCAGAAGCGAGAGCTCCCCGTCCGGGGTGGGAAGGGTGCGGACGGCCATGGCCCCAAAGGGGCCGGGCAGCGTGTCCGGCAGCGCGCCGTCCTTCTCCACTTGGGTGGGCGTGTCGAAGGCCAAGTCGCGCAGGGCGGCCAGCGGGCCCACCAAGGAGAAGGCCGGGACGAGGCCGGCGTCGCTGCGCAGGGCCAAGCCGGCCGCCACGTCCCGCCGGGCTTGCAGCGCGGCCAGTGCCACCCGGAGGTGAAAGGCGGTGTCCCCGGCGGCGCCGTGGGCAAGGGCCTCGGGGGCCAGCGCCAGAATGCGCGCGTCCATGCCCTGGGCTTTGCCGGCCAGCGCCGCCACCAGGCGCGCCGCCAGAGGGGCCAGCGGGTGGTGGGGCGCGCCGACGCACAACGCCAGCGCCGCTTCCAGCGTGGCCTCCGGGTGCGCCACGCGGTCCGCCAGGACGGCCGTCCCCATGAGGGCGAAGCCCTCCGCCTTGTCCTTGGCCAGCGCCAGGGTAAACAGCCGCTGGGCCTCGACGGCGTTGCCGTCCACGAGGAGGGCGTGAAAGCCGGCCAGCGCTTGGACGCGGGGGGTGGCGTCCGCGGCGTGGGCCGCGGCGGCCGCCTCGTCCAGGACGTGGGTGGGGCTTTGTTGGCTGTGGGCGCAGGCAGCCAGAAGTAGACAACAACCGAGCAGGGCGCGGACGGAAGGCATGGGCGGACTCACCTACCACGGCCGCGCGCCCCGGGGGCGCCAGCCCGCCCCCGGTGCTGGCCGGCGGAGGCGCGCGCCGCTTGTGCCCGTGTCGTCCTTTAGCGCTTCGCCTGCTTGGACGGCTTTGGAGCGGGCTTCGCCTTGCGGGTGGTGCGCACCGCCAGCCGGGTGGAGTGCACTGGCCCAGGCTGCAGCACCATGGGCTCGGGCACGTCCGGGGGCTCGCGGCCAATCTCATAGCCCACCTGGCGGAAGCTGCACTCGGCGTCGAGGCAGCCCAGCTGGGGGGCGGGCGGGGCGCCGAAGTGCTGCTTCCAGTCCGTGCCCAGGTACAGCGGCGCCCCAATGG
>JBKQJL010000021.1:0-2693 GCA_052147975.1 Myxococcaceae bacterium | reverse complement strand
CCCAGTACCACCCGGAGGGGGCCAACCTCGGCATGAACCTCGGCGCCGACGCCGGCGCGGGAATTGTCGGCCACTTGCACTGGCACCTGGTGCCGCGCTGGCGGGGAGACACCAACTTCATGCCGGTGCTCGGTGGGACGAAGGTGATGGTGGAACACCTCGAACAAACGTGGGAGGCCCTCCGACCACGCTTTGACCAGGCGCTGTCGGCCTAGGCCCGCTGTGGCGTCCGACTCCATCCTGGTCCTGCTGTTGGCCACCACGGCAGTGACGGCGCTTTTAGCGCTGGTGCTGGTGCTGTCGCGCAAGCAGAAGACGGAGGATGCCTCCAAAGCGTACCTGGCGGGCGTGCGCTACGTGCTGTCCGACGAGCCGGATGCCGCCTTCGCCGAGCTGTCGCGCGCGGCGCGGATGAATACGGCGACGTACGACACGTACTTCGCGTTGGCGGCGCTCATGCGGAGAAAGGGTGAGCTGGCTTGGGCCATTCGGCTCGCCCAAAACATGCTCCTCAAGCCCGCCCTCCCGCGCGACGTGCGTCGCCGGGCGCAGCTCGAGCTGGCACTCGACTACCGGCGCTCGGGAATGCAGGACCGCGCCCGCAACACGTTCGAGGCATTGCTGGCTGAGGCCCCTGCCGACGCCGAAGCGCTGCTCGCTTACCGGCAGCTCCTGGAGGAGGGGCGCGACTGGCCGCGGGCGGTGGAAGTGCAAGAGCGGCTGGTGGCCGTGTCCGCCGAAGGCCAGGACGTGCTCGCCCACCTTCTGTGCGAGTTGGCGGCAGTGACTCGGCCCACCGACGCGCAGGGCGCTCGGGCGCTGGCCGACCGGGCGGCCGCCCTGGACCCTGGCTCGGCGCACCCGCGCGTGGAGCAAGCGCGCTCGGCGCTGGCGCTGGGTGACCAGGCCGGTGCCCAGTCGGCGCTCCGCGAGGCGCTCGAGCGAGAGCCAGAGCTTGCCCCCGTCACCGGCCTATTGCTGCTCGATGCGGGCCTTTCGCCTGCGGAGGCAGCGAGCTGGTTTGCCAGCGAGGCCGAACGCAAAGTGCGGGCTGCTGGCCCACTGACGCTGGCGCGGGCGGAGGCCCTGGTTCGCGGCGGGCGGGCCGAGCAGGCGGTGGAAGCCTTGCAGGGGCTTCTGCAACGCGAGCCGGGCTTTCTCGAAGCCCGGCGGGCGGTGGGCGAGCTGCTCTTGGCCGGCGGCCCAGTGGAGTCCCTGCGGGACGCTTACCGAGACGTCTTGCGGACGCTGGGGGAGCCGGTGCTGGCCTTCGTCTGCCGCGCCTGCCAAGCCAAGTTTCCAGTCTTTTTCTTCCGCTGCCCAGGCTGCGGAGCTTGGGACCAGCTCGGACGCGCTCGCTCCCAGGAATTTGACCAGACTGCAGCGCGGGCATAATCCGAAGGGGAGAACGGCGGCCCCATGCGCGACTCGCACCGGATGAAGGAGAAGTACGACTTGTCGCTGGACAGCCGGCAGCTGGTCACGCTGCTCGCCGCCGGCATCGTCGTGCTCGGTGCCGTCTTCACGCTGGGCGTGCTGGTGGGCCAGAAGTTGGCCGGCGCCCCGCGGACGGACCGTGCACCGGACTTGTTGTCCGCGCTCGACCAAAAGTCCGCCGCGTTGGAGAGGGCGCGTGCTGCGCCCACTTTGACGTTTCAGGAGGAGCTCACCGCTGACGGCGGCGCCACCCCGGCCGGCAAGGCCAAACCCGAGCCGGTGGGCAAAATGGCCGAAAGCAAGCCCGAGGTGGCCAAGGCCGTCGAGAAGAAGCCAGAGGCACCCGCTTCGAAGTCAGCGGACGCTGGGGCAGTTGCGACCCGCGGCGCCGCCTCGGCCGCTGCCAAGGCGCCCGACGCGACGGCCGTCCCGGGAGGCGCTTTCACGCTGCAACTCGGCGCCAGTCAAAACCGGGAGGACGCCGAGCGAATGGTGTCCCGCTTGCGCGAGAAGGGCTATGCGCCCTACATCGTCAGCGCGGAAGTCCCCGGCAAGGGGACGTACTACCGGGTCCGGATGGGAAGCTTCGCGACACGTGAGGCGGCCAGTCGTTACCTGGAGGACTTTCGCAGAGAGACCAAGACCGAGGCCTTCGTCGCCTCGACCAAGTGACGGGATGGACCAACCGAAGCGCGTCGAGAAACCGTGGGGTTACGAGCTCATCTGGGCCCACACCGAGCGGTACGTGGGAAAGCTGCTCCACATCAACCAGGGCCAGCGCCTGTCGTTGCAGTACCACCAGCGGAAGGACGAAACCGTCCACGTCCAGACAGGGACGTTGCTGCTGGTGGTGGACGAGGGGGCGGGGCTGGTGGAAAAGACGCTGCGGCCGGGCGAGAGCTACCACATCCGACCACTCACCAAGCACCGCATGGTGGGCGTCACGGACTGCGAGGTGCTGGAGGTCAGCACCCCCGAGCTGGACGACGTGGTGCGGCTCGAGGACGCCTACGGGCGGGCAGGGACGAGCGCGCCATAGCGAGCGGCCGGGCGGAGGCGTCTATTTGCTGGGGGTGGGCGGCGCGGCCGGAGTGACCGGGGCAGCGGTGGAGACGGACTCTGGCGAGCGGGTCCATCGGTCGACGTTGCCGTCGCCGTCGAGGTCCTCGCCAATGCGGTCTATCTGCCCATTCTCCCAAAACTCCCAGTAGTCGACCTTGCCGGTGCCCTTGGTGTCGCGCTCTTTGCGGACGAGC
>JBKQJL010000020.1:0-21506 GCA_052147975.1 Myxococcaceae bacterium | reverse complement strand
AGATGGGGGGGTGGACGGAGGTGTCGAGGGAGAAGTCTTGCAGCACGTACACCAGCGTCTTGGCATCGCCCGCCACTGCGCTCGAGGTCGAGCTTCCGGCGTCGGACGCGCCTGCCGCTCCGGGCGTCGCGATAAGCTGGTAATTGCTGTAGGCGCAGTACAGCTTCCCCTGGCCCATGAAGCCCGGGCTGACCGTCTTGAAGGCGTCGAAGTCAAAGCCAATTTGTCCGCGGCCGCGGTGCACCATGTCGTTGTCGGCGTGGAAGAGCGTTCCCACGGCGAGGTTGGTGAAGGCCACGGTGGCCGCCGCGCCGCTGGCCTTTCCCTGGAGCTGCCAGGCATAGCGGTTGGGGGCGAAGCGCTTGACGGTGAGCAGGTAGGTGACGCCGCCCTGGTCCAACGGCCCGTAGCTCTTGGACTGGCCAACCACAATGTCCGTCCCTTGGGTGGCGATGAGCTGCGCGATGGGCGCGAAGTCCTGCTGCACCGCCTGATTCAAGTCATGAATGCCCTGGCGGATGACGGGCAGAAACTCGAGGCCGCTGGGTGCGCCGGCGTCAGAAGGTGAGGCGGGGGCGGTGGCGTCCGACGACAAGGTCGCGTCTTCGGACGCGGCCCCGGTGGCCTCCAGCGAAATTCCAGGGACGTCTGGAACCGCCGCGGCCAGCGGGTCCGTGGAGTTGGTGCTGCTGCTACAGGCAGCGGCAAGCAAGCTGGCTGCGGCAACGAGTGAAAGCGTGTGGAGTTGCATGGTGCCCTTCCTCGAAATTTTCCAAGACGGGAAAGCCCGTGTGTCCGGGGCCCAACCCCGGCGTCAGCGGCTTCAACCCAACGCGCCTGGGTTGGTTGCGGGCTAACTGCTGGCCGAGGAGTAGCGGGCGAGCGAGCCCAGCCACACCCGGCGCGAAAGCCAGGCGAAAGCGGCCGCTCCGGCCACCGAGCCCACCAGCGCCACGCCGGAGAGCCGTCCCAACAGCGCTTCGGCGGGGTACGTCGTCATCAGCGCCAGGGGCACCACCAGGGTGAACACCCAGCGCAACACCCCTCGAAAAATCTGCACTGGCCACCGCGCGGCGTCGAAGACCGAGCCAAACAGGTTGGTGAGGTTGTCCACCTTCACCACGTAAAAGGCCGCGCTCACGGTGAGAATCCAAAGGGAATAGAGGAGCAGCGTCGCGCTCGAGAGAAGCACCAGCGCGGCCAGCACGCCCAACAGCGGCGGCGGCCGCCCCAGCCGGACGAAGGCCACCGTCCAGATGGCCAGCGCGGTGAGGACGTTGGTGCTGCGCCAGGGCTCAAACCGCGCGGTGGAGACGAGAAACTGGGCGTCGGCCGGTTTGAGGAGCACGAAGTCCAAGGTGCCTTTGCGGATGTGCTCGACCACGGCGGTGAGGCTGGGGTTGATGGCACCCTCGAGGATGGCCTCGAGCAAAGTGAACCAGCCCACCACCACCAGCGCTTCGGCGAAATTCCAGCCGCCGATGACAGTGCGGTCATGGAAGACCACGAAGAGGGGCACCAACGCGGTGGCCGTCCAGCACAGGGAGATGGCGCCGTCGATGAGGAAGTCGGCACGGTACTGAAGCCCGAGCAGCACCGAGCTCCGGACTTGCACCCGCAACAGGCGGAGGTAGCGGCGCAGCTTCCGCATCAGCCGCCGTACGCGGCGAAACGTCGGAGCCCGCGCCTCCACATGGCCAGGGCCAGAAGAAAGAGGCCCACCACGAAGGCCCACTGTCGCAACAGCATGCCCAAGGCCGTCCTCAGCCCGTAGGCCCCCGTCATCACCTCCACCGGGAAGCCAATTTGGTAGCGGAACGGCAGCCAGGCCACCAAGGAGCGAAGCGCGCCGGGGAAGAGCTCCACTGGCACCAGGTAGCCGCTGAAGACCATGAAGGCCACCAGCCACACGTCCATCACCTTGATGCTGCTCCCGGTCCACAGCGCCAGACAGCCGATGATGAAGTTGGCGAGAAAGGTGATGAGCCAACCGCCCAGCACCGCCACCACCCACAGCACCCAAATGAGCGGGCCGCGGGGAAGCGTCTTGGTCCCCACCAAGAGGAGGGCCAGCACGGCGACCGGGAGCGCCACCACCAGACGCAGCGGCAAGGCGGCGATGTTTTCCACGGCGTAGCTCACCATCGGGTGAACCGGCCGAAGCAGGCGCATGGAGAGGGCGCCGGTGCGGACCTCAAAACTCATTTGCCAGGCCACCCAGGCCCCGGTGAGCTGCCGGACGATGAAGGTGGCCAAAAAGTAGGCCACGAAGCCGCGCTGGTTAAAGCGGCCCACCGGAGCATCGGCCGCCACCGCCGACCACAGCCCGAGCATGATGAGCGGCATGGTGGTGGACAGCACCCACACCAGCATCTCGGCCCGGTACGCCACCGCTTCGGCAAACCCCACCCGCATCAGGGTGGGCAGCGCCCGCACCGTCGAACGGGCGCTCATGCCGCGCTCTCGGGGCGAAGTCGGTTCTGGTTGAAGAGCTCGCTCATCACCTCTTCCAGCGGGGGGTCCTCCACGGTGAGGTCGCGCACGCTCAGCGTGGCCAGGGCCCGGGCCACGGTGAGGCTCACCGCGTCCTGGCGGACTTGCAGCACCACCTGGACCGCGTCGGCCGAGACCACCTTTCCCAGTCCCTCCAGGGCCAGCGCCGGCGCCGGACGGTCCAAGCGCAGCACCACCCGCTTCTCCGGCCGCATCCTCCGCACCAGCGCTTCCAACCCTCCGTCATAGGAGAGCGTGCCCTTGTCGATGACGATGACGCGCGGGCAGAGGGCCGCCACGTCGTCCATGTAGTGGCTGGTGAGGAGCAGGGTGGCACCCGTCTCCTCGTTGTAGCGGCGGATGAAGCTGCGGATGGTGGCCTGCATGGAGACGTCCAGGCCGATGGTGGGCTCGTCGAGGAAGAGCACCTTGGGGCCGTGGACGAGCGCGGCGGCCAGCTCGCACTTCATCCGCTCGCCCAAGGACAGCGAGCGAGTGGGTTTGTTCACCAAGTCCCCCAGCTCGAGCAACTCGCTGAGCTCCGCCATCCGGACGGCAAACTCCCGCTCGGGCACCTCGTAAATGGCCCGGTTGAGGGCAAACGTCTCCGAGGGAGGGAGGTCCCACAACAGCTGCTGCTTCTGGCCCGTCACCAGCATGATTTTCTTCAAGAAAACGTCCTCCCGGCGCTGGGGGACGTGGCCGTCGACGCGCACTTCCCCACTGGAGGGGTAGAGCAGGCCGGAGAGGACTTTGAGGGTGGTGGTCTTGCCGGCGCCGTTGGGTCCGAGGAAGCCCACCCGCTCGCCAGCGGCAATTTCGAAGGAGATGCCGTCCACGGCCTTCACCAGGGTGGGCACCCGGCGGAAAAGCGAGCGAAAGGCCGCCCTCAGGCCGGGCGGACGCTTGTGGACGGTGTAGTGCTTGCGCAGCGCGCGGACGGAAACCATGGGAGGCTTCCCATCTAACCCCGCGGACATCGAAGCGCGAGGGCCGCCCGGAAACCGTCCGCCTCCCAAGGGGGTGCTAGCCTTCCCAGCAGCGTGGCGACTCTCGGCCTCATCCTGACCGGCGGCGGCGCGCGCGCGGCGTACCAGGTGGGGGCTTTGCGCGCCATCGTCGAGGTGGTGGGCGACGGGCACAACCCCTTCCCCGTCATCACCGGCGTCTCGGCCGGCGCCATCAACGGCGCCGCGCTGGCGGCCTGCGCGGACGACTTCTCCGGCGGCGTGCGACGCCTGGCTGCCACTTGGCTCACCCTCAGCCCGGAGCGGGTGTACCGAACGGACATGCTGAGCGTGGCGTCCATCGGAGGCCGCTGGATTCGCAACCTCACCTCGGGCGGCCTGGTGACGCTTCGGCAGGTAAACCACCTCCTCGACACCACGCCCCTTCGGGAGTTGCTTACCGAGCGCATCCCCCTCGACACCATCCCCGGCCACATCGCCGCCGGAAGGCTACGGGCGTTGGGCGTCACCGCCACCAGCTACCTCACCGGCACCGCCGTCACCTTCTTCGACGGTCCGCCCGGGTTGAATGCCTGGGCGCGCAGCCGGAGGCTGGGACGCCACGAGAGGCTCACCATCGACCACGTGATGGCCTCCGCCGCCATCCCCGTCTTCTTCCCGCCGGTCCGCCTCGGGGACATCTACTACGGCGATGGGCAAATCCGCCTCACCGAGCCCCTCAGCCCAGCCATCCACCTGGGAGCAGACCGGCTGCTGGCGGTCGGCGTGCGCTACCTGCGCACGGCTGAGGAAACCCAAAGCCTCAACACCGACCAGGGGGCTCAGCGCGTGCTGCCCGTCTCGCAGGTGGCCGGCGTTTTGCTCAACGCCCTCTTCCTCGACCACTTGGACTCCGACACCGAGCGGCTGGAGCGCATCAACCACTCGCTTGGCCTGGCCACACCGAAGGGTGGGCTGCAGGACGAGTCGCCTTTCCGCGTCATCCCGGTGCTCACCTTGCGTCCTTCGCGCGAGCTGGGCGGACTGGCCGCCGACCAGATGGACCACTTCCCCCGGGTGGTGCGCTACCTCCTCCGGGGGATGGGCGCCGGGCGCCGCGGCGGCTCGGACTTGGTGAGCTACCTGGCCTTCGAGCGGAGTTACGTCGACCGGCTTCAGACGCTTGGCTACGAGGACACCCTGGCCCGCAAGGGGGAGCTCGAGGAGTTTTTCGCCGACAAAGCGCCGCTCAGCGCTTGACGGCCACCGTCATCCCGTCGCGCACGGTGAGCAGCACTTTGTCCACCCGTGTGTCGCGGGCGACGGCGTCGTTGAAGGCGACAATGGCAAGGTCCGAGGCGCTCTTCGGCGCGAGCACCCGGCCGCTCCACAGGGTGTTGTCCGCAACCAACAGGCCACCCTGACGCAACAGCGGCAGCACCGCCTCGTAGTACGCCAGGTAATTCTCCTTGTCCGCGTCGAGAAACACGAAGTCGAGCGGAGCCTTGAGTGTTTTGAGCGTCTGCAAGGCAGGTCCCATGCGGATTTGAATTTTCCGTCCCACCGGACTTCGGGCAAAGGCCCGTCGGGCGATGGCCTCGGCCTTGGGGTCCACGTCGCAGGTGATGAGGGTCCCATCCTCCGGAAGGCCCGAGGCAATCATCAACCCGGAGTACCCGGTGAACATCCCAATCTCCAGGGCGTGCCGCGCGCCCGACAGCTGCACCAGAAGCCGCAGCACATTGCCCTCGAGGCGGCCCACCTGCATCTGCGGCTCGTGCATGGAGGCATACGTCTCCTCGCGGAGGGCGTCGAACAGCGGGCCGACCAGCTCCGAATGCTCGGTGGCATAGGCCTCGATGGCGTCGGGGACGAGTGTCATGGACATGGCCCCTTTCTACCCTTAAGGCTGCCTTGAGCGCGCGCATGGACAGGGACGCCGAAGGGTTGGCCGGTTGGATGCCGCGGCTGGTGGCCGTGTGGCGACGCTCGCGCAAGCTTCCAGCGGGTCCGCCGACGCTGACGGGGAAGGAGCTGAAGGAGGTGGCCGGCGCCATCCGGACGCTGTCCCTTGGCTTGACGCGAGACCGGCAGCTGGCCGGGGGGCGCTATATGGACGACCCGCGACTGCTCGGGGCGTACCTCCTCTTCTACTGGCCGGTGTCCTACGCCCAAGGACGGCAGGTGCTGGGCGAGCTGTCGAGCCGCCCGCGCACCGTGCTGGACTTGGGCAGCGGGCCGGGGCCACTGGCCTTCGCGGCCCTTGACGCGGGGGCAGCCGAAGTCACCTGCGCCGACCGGAGTCGACCGGCGCTGGCGCTGGCGCGGGAGCTCGCCGCCGAGGCGGGCGAGGCACTCGCCACGCGGGAATGGGACCCGCACCGGGCCACCGAGTTGCCGGTGGGCCGGCCCGACGCCATTCTCATGGGCCACCTCCTCAACGAGCTCTTCGGGACGGGAGAGGCGGCACTGACCGGTCGGGCGGCACTGGTGGAACGGGCGCTGGCCGCGCTGCGGCCCGGGGGCTCGGTGCTGCTCGTCGAGCCCGCCCTGCGGGACACCTCCCGGGAGCTGCTTCAGCTGCGGGACGTCCTGGTGCGGCGGGGCTTCGCGGTGCGCGCCCCCTGCCTCTTTCGCGGCGACTGCCCGGCGCTGGCCAAGCCCAGCGACTGGTGTCACGCCGAGCGCGCTTGGCGCATGCCGCCGTTGCTGGACAGCCTGGCGCGGGCGGCCGGGCTGCACAAAGAGGCGCTCAAAATGAGTTACCTCGTCCTCGCCCCCAAGGGCGAGCCATGGCCCGAGCCCCCGGGCGGTCGGACGTTCCGCATCGTCTCCGAGGCCCTGGAGGGCAAAGGGCGGCAGCGCTTCATGGGGTGCGGACCGGAGGGGCGGATGGGACTGGCCCTGCAAGAGAAGCACCGCAGCGCTGCCAATGGCGCCTTCTTTCAGCTGGTCCGAGGCGACGTGGTGCGGCTGACCGAGACGGAGCCGCGGGGCGACGGGTTGGCCCTCACCGAGCGCTCGTCGGTGCAGGTGGTGGCCCCTGCCGGCCGTCCCCTCCCGCGCAGCTGACGCAAAAGACGTTGCACTTCGGGTAGAAGGCTTTCTCCACAAGGGGAAACTCCATGCGCCACACCCTGCAGGCTACCGTCGTCTGTCTCCTGGGGCTCGGCGCCTCGGCCGCCGTGGCGCAGCAGGCGCCGGCACCGTCCTGGAGCTACGCCGGCGCCACCGGGCCAGCCCACTGGGCCGGGCTGAAGACGGAGTACCAGGACTGCAAGCTGGGAAAGTTCCAGTCCCCCATCGACATTCGGGGCGCGCACTCGGCGCCTTTGCCTCCCCTCGTCTTCAGCTACCAGGCAGCGCCGCTGCACATCATCAACAATGGGCACACCATCCAAGTCAACGTGCCCCCCGGCAGCTTCCTCACCGTGGGCGACACCCGCTACCAGCTGGTGCAGTTCCACTTCCACCACCCGTCCGAGAACGAGCTCAACGGGCGCAAATTCCCCCTGGAGTTGCACCTGGTGCACAAGGACGCCAACGGAAAGCTGGCGGTGGTCGCGGTGCTGCTGGCCAACGGCCAGGCCAACTCCGTCGTCGCCGGGCTGTGGCAGTACCTCCCCAAGGAGAAGGGCCAGGAGAGCTCACCGGAGGGCGTGACGGTGGACCCGACTGGAATGTTGCCCACCAACCGCGCCTACTACGCTTTCCCGGGCTCACTCACCACGCCACCCTGCAGCGAAGACGTCAGCTGGTTCCTCTTCCGGACGCCGGGCAGCGTCGCCAAGCCAGAGGTGGCCACCTTCGCCGCCGAGTACCCAGACAATGCGCGTCCGGTGCAGCCGCTCCACGGGCGCACCGTGCAAATGTCTCAGTAACCGCCCCGTTTTCCTCAGAAGCGAACGGCGCGCGCCCAGTCGACGTAGGTTGCGCTCCGCCCATTCCAGCGCAGCGACTTGCTCTGGAGCTCGATGCGGTAGCTGCGGACGCTCGGGTCCACCAGCTGGCCGTCGGGGCTAGTGGGGAAGAGCATGCGCAGCCCGAGGGCGGGGGGGGAAGTGATGAGGTGCGTCTCCTCGACGAAGCTCCCGAGCGAGGGGCCATCCACCAGAGCCTCCTCCAGGACGCGTCCCTCCGCCGCCGGGAGCTGAAGCCCGAACAGCTTGGCCACCGTGGGGGCCAGGTCCACATTCCCGCTGGGGAGCGTGTCGTGAAAGCCGCGTCGAAAATGCGGGCCGGCGGCGATGAGGGTGTTGTGCACGTCTCGGGGACTGAAGCTGCCGTGCATGCCGCGGTTACCGGAGGGGCTCGACAGCTCGGTCCCCGGCATTCCCAACACGGCAGCCTCGGCGCTGAAGCCGAAGGAGACCACCAGGTCCGGCGTTCGCTCGCCGGAGGGCGTCTCGGCTCGGATGAGGGTGAGCGCGAGCGTGCCGGGCAGCAGGCCGTAGCGGCTGGCGACAAAAATGGGGCCGAATTCCTCGCGGCTTTGAAGGAAGCGCACCAGCGTCTGGACCACCGTCGGGTCGTGGCTTGGGACGTACAGGTACTCGCTGCCGCCGTTGGCGACCACCACCACATCGCGCGGCCCGAGGACAGCCGGCACCTTGGGGACCAGCGTCGTGCCCGGTTTGTCGCCGCAGCGCAGGCCCGGGTAGACGTTGGCGCCCGAGGCGGTGATGCCAGAAAGCACGGGAGAGAAGACGCAGCCGAGTGCGTCGAAGGCACGCAGCCCGAGGTCGGCGCGGTTGATGAGGTCCGCGGTCCGCACCTCGCCCGACACCGAGTAGCCACTCGCTTCTTCCCCGGTGACACCTCCATCGGCCAGTCCCCGTAAGGGGAAGAGGTCGAGTGGACCGGAGACGGTGGAGTGCGCGTGGTCTGAAACGACGAGGAGGTCGGTGGTTGACCAAAGGCCGAGCCGTTCGAGGGCGGCTCGAAGCTGTCCGAGCAGTTGGTCCTGGCTGTGCAGCGCGTCGCGGTAGGCGGCGCTTCCGGGCCCGTAGGCATGTTCGGCGGTGTCCGGGTTCCGCAGCCACAGCACCGTCAGCCGCGGTCGAACGTCGGGCAGGAGCACCTCGGTGAAGGCCCGCATCAAATACGCGTTGTCCGCAGACGACGGCGAGAGCAGGCCTCGGGTGGGGTCGGCGGTCACGCCGTCGGCGAGCCGCACCACCCGGCCAGAGGCGGTGGGGTCGGCACTGCCCGCGTCCACCGGTTCCCCGTAAGCGAGCGGCGCGAAATGGGGGAGTGGTACGCCGGCGTCTTGCATCGCCTCCACAAGGGCGCGCGGCCACACCAGGCGCTCCTCGAGAATCCACCCACCCCGTCGCCGGTCCTGCAGGTAGGCCGCGCCCACCTTCCCCACTGCCGCCGTGGAGAGGCCGGCGTCCTGGGCAGCTTCGAAGAGCGTCCCGACGAGCAGCAGCCGGCCGGCGTAGAATCGGTCGACGGTGTCCACGACGCCGTAGTCCTCGGTAAACACCGGCTGCGCCAAGTCCACCGGTCCGCCCGTTCCGCTGCGCCCGGCGTCGACCGGGCCTTGGACCCAAACGTTGTTTCCGTAAAAACCGGCGGTGGCTGGGTAGGCGCCGGTGGCGAAGCTCGCCGCATTCATCATCGTCAAGGTGGGGTAGGTGGCGTGCTGGTCGTCGAAGGACACGCCCTCGTCACGAAGGCGAACGAGGTTGGGCGTGTCGTCAACGCTGACGCTCTCCGGGCGAAGTCCATCCCAGACGAAGACGACGACGCGCGTTTGTGCAGCCCCCGGCGGCAGGCCCGCGGCGCCCTTCGGCGCCGCGGTGCAGCCAAGGGTGACGAGGAGCAAAAGGCCCAAGTCCCTCCAGCCGGCGTGCGCGCGGCACACGAGAGGCGGGCGCTTGGCTGGCAACAAGGCTGAGCGGCACGGGAGGGCGAGAGGGGAGTGGAGCTGGTTGGGGGGGCAACCCTCGTCGAGGCGCTCCAGCCGTCCTGTCACGACCGACGTCACATTCAGCATTCGCACACGCTTGGGCAAGAGGTGGAACGCCACGTCTTGCGGGCGGCAGCTGGGACGTTGCGCACACCTCATGCTCACCGAGTGTGAAACGCCCGCGCAAGAGCTGCGGCTTGGGCGGGGGCGGCGAGCGCTGGCACGTCACAAGCAGCGCTGGGGGCTGAGGCTGGAGGCCACTATGCGCGTTCTCATCACTTGGGGCTCAAAGCGTGGAGGCACCGAGGGCATTGCTCGGATGGTGGGCGAGGCTCTGCGCAGTCAAGGGGTGGAGGTGGACGTCCTGGCCCCGAGGGAGGCAAGGGCGGCCACTGGCTTCGACGCCGCCATCATCGGCGGGGCGCTGTACGCCAACCGCTGGCACGCCCGGGCGCGCCAATTCGTCCGGGAGCGCCAAACGGACCTGCGCAAAGTGCCCGTTTGGTTCTTTTCGAGTGGGCCCCTGGACGACTCGGCCACGCGAGCAGCCATTCCACCCACCCGGCAGGTGGAGATTTTGATGGAGCGCGTCGGTGCCCAAGGTCACATCACCTTTGGCGGACGCCTCGCTCCAGACGCAGCCACGGCATTGGCCAAGACGCATTCCGGTGACTGGCGTGACTCAGAGAAAATTCGCGCCTGGGCCCTCACTGTGGCCGAGGCCCTCCCGACGGCCCGCCCGGCTCCAGCCGTGGAGCAGGACGGCGCCTCGTGGACGGCGCTGCTGCTGCATGCCGCGTTGGGCTGGGGGCTGTGCGCCCTCGTCATGGCTGCGCTACTTGCCCTTTTGCGTCCACCCGCCGCCTTGGCCCTCCACGCGCTCAGCATTCCACTCATTTTCATTCCCGTCGCCGTCCACTACTTTCGGCAGCGCGGCGCGCGAGAGCCACTCGAAGCGGCGCTGGCGTTCACCGGCGCCACCTTCTTGCTGGACTTGGTCGCCGTCGCCGGCATTGTTGAAAACAGCCTGGCCATCTTCACCAGCCTTCTGGGCGTGTGGTTGCCACTGGTGTTGGTCTTCCTTGTGACGCTGGCCACCGGCGAAGTGCTGTCCACCCTGCCGTGGCACCGGCCACAAGAGGCGCGCGGCACGCCGGCTGGTCCCTGGGGCGCGGGCGGGGCAGCGCCCGGTGGGGCCCACCCGTAGCGCTATTCGTGCGCGTTCCCGCCCGTGAAGACGACAGAGTTGCGCGCCGTTGGAAGCGGTGAAGGTAGGTCCGGCCATTGGCACTGCATTCGCATGAGCGAGTGCGATTGGGGGCATTCGTCATGAATGCAGACAGGCTGATGCGGCTGGAAGTGGTCACGGTACCCCCGGACTTGTCGCTCGAAGCGGCGCACAAGTTGATGCTCAGACGCGGGGTGCGCCACCTCCCGGTGGTGTCCGGACGACGGCTCGCCGGCATTGTCTCCGACCGCGACATTCTGCTCGCCAGTGGGCGCCTCAAGAATGGCACCTACGTCTACCCGAGCTTGTCGGTGGGAGAAGTCATGGCCGTCTCCCCCATCTCCGCTGAGCCCGGCACACCCATTCCGGAAATCGCCAAGACCATGGTGCAGTCGAAAATTGACTGCGTCCCCATCGTCATCGGTCGAAACGACTTGGTGGGCCTGGTCACCTCGACCGACTTGCTGCTCTTGTTGACGGAGACGCCGGACGTCGCCCAGCCGGCACTCACCTTTCAAATTCGACGCGCCGGAGACCTCGAGACCGAGGCCTGAGTGAGTGCGACAGCGCGCAGGCAGCAGGCCCGACAGCTGCTGCAGCACTTCGCCGAGCGCACCGGCCTCACCGGCGAGGGAACCGAAAAACGCTACCTGTGGACGGACGCATTCGCCGTTTGCACCTTGCTTGGGATGGCTCGTGGCAGTGGGGACGAGGACGCTCGAACGCTGGCCCTGCGCTTGGTGGACCGCGTCCACCAAACGCTTGGGAAGCGTCGCGGGGATGACTCTCGCCGCGGATGGCTGAGCGGACTGGACGAGGACGACGGCGCCAGACACCCCACCCAGGGTGGGCTTCGCATTGGCAAGCCGCTCCCGGAGCGGCGAGCCGGCGAGCCCTTCGACGACGAGCGAGAATGGGAGAGCGACGGTCAGTACTTCCACTACCTCACCAAGTGGATGCACGCCCTTGACCAGGCCTCACGCCTGACCGGCCAGCCACATTTCAACCGCTGGGCCCGCGAGCTGGCGGTGACGGCGTACCGAGCCTTCACCGTCCGGACGCCCGGCACGGGCCAGCTTCGGATGGTGTGGAAGATGAGCATCGACCTGACGCGGCCGTTGGTCGCCTCCATGGGCCACCACGACGCCCTGGACGGACTGGTCACCTACGCCCAGCTGCAGGCCACCGCTTCGGGCTTCCAGGCCGTCCCGGACGGCCCTGACTTGGCCGAGGCCCTGGCCGGCTTCACTGCCATGGCCGAGCATGGTCACTGGGCCACCGTGGACCCCTTGGGCTTGGGCGGCCTTCTGATGGATGCCTGCCGCGTCGAGCAGCTGCTTGGACGCAGCGCCGTGCTGGCCCCCCCGTTGCTGCCCACCCTGCTGGCAGCGGCGTTGGAGGGCCTTCCGCACTACGCGCAGCAAGCGGACCTCCGCCAGCCCGCCTCCAGGCGCCTGGCGTTCCGAGAATTGGGCCTCAGCCTCGGCCTGCACGCCGTCGAGCTCATGCGGCGCCGCCGGCAGACGTCTTCCTTCGCCAACGAGGAGCTGGACGCGCTGCTCCAGGGCGTCAGCAGCTTCGCCTCGCTGGGCTCGGACATCGAGTCCTGTTGGCTTGCTCCACGGCATCGGGAGTCCGCCTCGTGGAGGCAACATCGCGACATCAACGAAGTGATGCTCGCCGCCAGCCTCGAGCCCGAGGGCTGCCTGTTGCTCTAGGCGCGGCCCGACGGCTTGCCCAGCGCCTCGGCCAACTCGGCGTACAGGTGGATGGCGCTCTTGACGCTCTTCTCCCAGTCCCCCAAGTGCAGGCTCTCGTTCTCCGAATGCGCGTTGGTGTAGGGGTCTTCGACGCCAATCAACAGCGCCGGAACGCCGCCCAGCTCGCGAGCGAACGGTTCGACGAAGGGGATGGAGCCCCCCGCACCGATGGCCACCGCCTCGGTGCCGTAGCCCTTCTTCAGCGCGC
The DNA here is from genome assembly GCA_052147975.1 of Myxococcaceae bacterium. Classification (GTDB taxonomy): domain Bacteria; phylum Myxococcota; class Myxococcia; order Myxococcales; family Myxococcaceae; genus JADGRA01. The sequence continues at coordinate 8,956 of JBKQJL010000020.1, read as the reverse complement.
GGAAGGCTGCCTGAAAGGCTGGGTGCGAGGAGTCGGTGTACCAGGCCCCGACCGCCTGCTCGGAATGCAAGTGCAACTCCAAACCCCAGGGGACGCTCTTCTTCAAGGCGGCCAGCAGCTTCTTCTGCACGTCGGTCGGGTCGAGGTCGGGCACAATCCGAATGCCCACCCGGGCCCAGGCCGACTCGCAAATGATGTTTCGCGCATCCTTGCGGGAGCTGGCCTGGATGGCGTTGATGGCCAAGGACGGGTGCCGCCAGTTGGTTTCCCATGGGTGCCGGCCGCCGAGCAGCTGCACCCCGTCGAGTAGCCCGGCCTGCTTGCGGAAATGGGCTTCGTCCCCCGGCAGCGCGGCGATGCTCTTGCGCTCGGGGCCGGTGAGGGGCTTCACCTTGTCCAGGATGCCGGGAATGGCAATGGAGCCATCGGCATTCGTCAACGAGGCGAGCATCTTGCACAGCCCGCTCACCGGGTCCGGCACCGGCCCCCCCCACATTCCGGAATGGACGCTCTGTTTCAGAGCGCGCACCTCGACGTCCACCGTCACCAGGCCCCGCAGCGCGGTGGTGATGGAGGGCAGGCCGGTATCGAAATTGGCCGTGTCGGTGAGGATGATGGCGTCCGCTTTCAACAGCTGGGCGTTCTTCTTGAGGAAGGCCCCGAGGTGAGAGGAGCCCACCTCCTCCTCGCCCTCCACAACGAGCTTCACGTTGAGAGGAAGCCCCCCCGCCTTCAGCCAGGACTCGACCGCCGAGCTGTGGACGACAATGCCGGCCTTGTCGTCGGCAGCGCCGCGGCCGTAGAGCCGCGGTGACTGGTCCGGCGGCCCGGCGCGTTCCACCGGCTCAAAGGGCGGACTGGCCCAGGCCGACTCGTCACCGGCCGGCTGGACGTCATGGTGGGCGTAGAGCAGCACCGTCGGGCGGCCCGGCTGGTCCAAAATCTCCCCATAGACGTAAGGGTGGGCGTCCCCCACTTCCAGCAGCTGCACGTTCTTGAAGCCGCGGGCGCGCAGCAGCGTCGCGGTGGCCGCCGCGCTGGCACGCACGTTCGCCGGGTCGAAACCGGCGAAGGAGACGGAAGGGACGCGCACCAGCGCCTTCAAGTCATTGAGGTAGTCGCGCCGGTGGGCGACGAAGTGGGCCAGGGCTCGTTCGGTGGACATGGCGTTGGCTGCCGGCATAGCGCCATCCAGCGGATGACTCCAGCCTCTGGCCCACAGAGGCGCGACGCGCGGCGCCATCCGCGCCAGAACGCCCTTTATTGGTTAGAGTCCGGCTTCCCTGCGCCTGGAAGCGGTCTGCTTTCGGGGCCCGGGGGACGTCTGCGCCCCTGCAGACGCCAACTCGGAGACATTCCAATGAATCGTCGCCGCTTTCTCCACCTCAGTAGTGCTGCAGCCGCCACCCTCGCCCTGCCCTTGCCCGCGCTGGGCCGGGCGTTGGCCGCAGCCAGTGCCCGTTGGCGTGTCTTCGAGGTGACGACACACGTCGAGGTGTTGCGGCCCCAGGGCATCTCGCGCGTTTGGGTGCCGCTGCCGTTGGCCGTGGAAACCGAGTTTCAGAAGCCGCTTGGAAATCGCTGGGAGGCGCCGGGAGGGGAGGCCCATTTCGTCCACGACGCCCGCTATGGCGTCACTCTGGTTTCGGCACAGTGGCCGGAGGGCGTCCAGGCGCAGCTCGAGGTGAAGAGCAAAGTCAGCACCCGTGACTTCAGCGTCGACTTGGCCGCGAGGCCAGGTCCCCAGAGGCTCGACTCGGCCAGTCGCACGCTGTGGACGGCCCCCACTCGGCTATTGCCCACCGACGGGTTGGTCCACAGCACCGCCTTGGCAGTCACCTCCGGCGTCAAAGGCGACGTGGAGAAGGCCCGCGCCCTCTACGCTTGGGTGTGTGACAACAGCTTCCGCGACCCCAAGGTGCGCGGCTGCGGGCTCGGTGACATCCACTCCATGCTGGCCACCCATTCCTTGGGAGGCAAGTGCGCGGACATCAACGCGCTCTTCGTCGGCCTGGCCCGCTCGGTGGGCATCCCCGCTCGAGACGTCTACGGCGTGCGGGTGGCGGACTCCCAGCGCGGCTACCAGGCCCTCGGCAAGTCCGGCGACGTCACCAAAGCCCAGCATTGCCGCGCGGAATTCTTCGCCGACGGCTACGGGTGGATTCCGGTGGACCCAGGTGACGTGCGGAAAGTCATTCTCGAGGAGCCTCCCGGAAACCTCCCCGCCGACGACGGCAAGGTGCTGTCGGCCCGCTCCGCCCTCTTCGGAGGTTGGGAGATGAATTGGATGGCCTACAACTATGGCCACGACATTGCGCTTCCGGGCTCCCGGGGGGCCTCGGTGCCCTTCCTCATGTACCCCCAGGCCGAGACGGCCCTTGGGCTGCGCGACTGCCTGGACGCGCCCAACTTCCAGTACAGCCTCACCGCCCGCGAGGTGAGCGTCAGCTAGCCTGGCGGAAGTGGGGGGTGGGCGCGAAAGCGCACCAGCGTCACGGCAATGCCGCCGTTGTGAAGGCGGTGGGCGCCCTCCAGGGGCAGCCCCACGGCGCGCTCGAGCTGGCTTGGCTCGTCGGTGAGAAGCGCCGCTCGCCAGCCCGCGAAACGGGTATGCAGCGCCTCCCCCACCGCTTCGAAGACGGCCTGCCGCCCGGGGCGGCTTCCCACCCGCTTCCCGTAGGGAAGGTTGGCCAGAATGAGGCCTGGAGGCAGCCGTCCCGGACTGAAACTGGCCACGTCGGCGCGGGCCAGCACCAGCGAGTCGACCACGCCCGCCCGCCGCGCATTTCGGCGTGCCGTGCCGAGGGCGCCGGCGTTGAGGTCGCTTCCGTGAATGGGGGCGGGCGCTTTGGCCAGCGCCTCGCTGGCCGCGCGGGCGCGCCGCTGCTGCCAGGCGGCGCGGTCCGTGCCGGGCCACGCCTCGAAGGCAAACGCTCGGTTGAGGCCAGGGGCCATTCGCCGGGCGTGCAGCGCCGCTTCAACGAGCAGCGTCCCCGAGCCGCACAGCGGGTCCCAGAGGGACTCCGAAGGCCGCCAGCCGGCGAGCTCCAGCAGCCCGGCGGCCAGTGTCTCGCGCAAAGGCGCGCGGCCGACTTCCTGTCGGTAGCCGCGCCGGTACAGCAACTCGCCGGAGGCGTCGGCGCTTAACGTCCCGGCGCCCTCCACCAGTCGCAACACGAGTCGCGTCCCTCCCGAGGCGCGGTCCTCCCCGGCGGCAGGGTGGACGGGCCTTCGCCAAGCGCGCGCCAGCCATGCCCGCAGCACCGGCGCGGCAGGCGCACCGGCACGGCGAACCGTCGACTCGAGCCACACCGGCGCCCCTTCGGCGGCGACGCTTATGAGGTCCACCCGGGCGAGCGCGGAGGCGGCGCTGCCCCAGTTCGCCGTGGCGGGGAGCTGGGCCAACCGCAGCAGCACCCGGTTGGCGGTGCGAAGTCGAAGGCAGGCTTCCTGGTGCAGGCCCGGCCGCCCGGAGAGCTCGACGCCTCCCGGCACTTGCCTCGGACGGCCGAGCAGACGCGCTTCTGCGGCCAGCACCTCTTCCAGGCCCGGCGTGGTGGCGGCAAAACAGAGCTGCTCGGAGGGGACCATCTGGCGGGGAGGTCTGTTATCAAAAGTCCCCGAGGAGAGCCTTGCCCGTGCCCGAGCCCAGAGTCACCAAGCCCAAAGCCTTTGAAGTCGTCGTGACCGAAGTCATCCAGGAAACTCCGGACACGGTGACGTTGGTCTTCGACACGGACCAGCCAGTGGAGTACCGGGCGGGTCAGTTTGTCACCATCGACCCGCACCAGTTCAAACAGCTGGCCTCGCACACTGCCTACCTCGAGGAACTCAAGGGGAAGAAGGAATTGGTCCGTGCGTATTCGGTGTGCTCCGCGCCGGGCGAGCCTTTGGCCATCACCATCAAGGAGGAGCCCTACCTCCGGAAAAACAGCCTGCACGCCCCGCTGCTCTCGCCCTACCTCACCTACGGCATCCACCCTGGGCTGCGGATGAAGGTGGTGGGGCTGACCGGCCCCTACACCTTGCCGCCGGACATCGAGCAGCGCGCCAAACACGTTTTGCACGTGGTGGCCGGCTCAGGGGCCGTCCCCAACTTCAGCATCCTCAAGGACGCGCTGAAGCGCCACCCTTCCATCCGGCACACCGTGGTGGACAGCAACAAGACGTGGGAGGACATCATCTTCCGAGCCGCGCTCCTGAAGCTGGAGGCCGACTATCCGCAGCAGTTGAAGGTGGTGCACTTCCTCACCCGCCAGCCTGACATCTCGGGCCTTCCGGGCGACGTGCGGACTGGCCGGATGACGCGCGAGGCGCTGGCCGCGCTGGCGCCCAACGTGGAGGAAACCATCGCCTACGTCTGCGGCCCAGCCATCACCAGCTACGAGCGACGCGCCGCCTTGGAAAGAGGCGTCTCCGCTGAGCCCCGCTTTTTGGAAACCACCATCGGCCACCTGCAGGCCCTCGGCTTCCCCAACGAGCGCATCAAGCGCGAGTCCTTCGGCTGACGTTAGCCTTCGAGGGCCCTTCCCTCCTGCAGCACCGCGTCGAGGAGCGCGTCGAGGTCCGCCCGACGGCTGCGGTGGTTGACGATGGCCAGACGGATGACGGTCCGGCCGCGCAGCTCGGTGGTGGAGGGCACGGCCACCCCGGACTCCTGAACGCGCATGACAATTTCTCGTTGAAGCGCGTCGAGGCGCTCCTCGGGCAGCGAGCCGTTGCCCACGTAGCGGAAGGTGACGAGATTGAGCGGCACCGGCGCCGCCAGCTCCAGTTCCGCTTCTTGCAGGACGCGGCCCTTCACATAGGCCGCCTGCGCGACATTCATCTCGATGGCCCGGGCCAGCCTGGAAATTCCATGCTCTTTGAAGGCCATCCAAATGCGGAGCCCGCGGAAGCCGCGCGACAGCTCCGGGCCGAGCTCGTTGGCCGGGTAGTCCGCGGCGGCCACGCCCCGGGGCAGTGGCGACAGGTAGGCGGCCTCGGTTTGGAAGGCCCGGTGGTGGGCTTCGGCATCGCGCACCAACACCACGCCCACGCCATAGGGCGCGGCCCCCCACTTGTGGAGGTCCAGAGCAACCGAGTGGGCGCGCTCCAGGCCACGCACCCGGTCCCGCAGCGATGGCGACAGGGCGGCCAGCGCCCCAAACGCACCGTCGACGTGGAACCACAGCTTGCGGCGCGCCGCCAAGTCAGCCATCGCCTCCAAGGGGTCAATGGCGCCGGTATTCACCGTCCCGCAGCTGCCGACAATGCAGAAGGGCCGGAGGCCTTGACCGACGTCGTCGTCGATGCGGTCCTCGAGGTCCTCGACGCGCATCCGGAAGTCCGGCCCGGTGCTGACGCGCCGGAGCGCTGTCGAGCCGAGCCCGAGCACCATCAACGCGCGCTGGACGGCCGAGTGCACCTGGTCCGAGGCGTAGGCGACGAGGCGGTAGCGGCTGGCCTGGACGCCTTCCACGTTGACGTCCACGCCGGCGTATTCATCCCGAGCCACCTGCAGGGCGATGAGGTTGGCCATGCTGCAGCCGCTGGTGAGCAGGCCGCTCGCCGTCTCCTCAAACCCGAGCAGCGCCTTCAGCCAGCGCAGCACCTGGGCCTCGACGTGCACCGCCGAGCTCTCTAGGCCGGACAGGTTGTTGTTCATCGCCGCCGCGGCAAATTCGGCCAGCGCCCCCATGGCGGTGCCGGTACCCATCACCCGGGCAAAGAAGCGCGGGTGGATGTTCCCCAGCCGGTAGGGCAGCACCGTCTCGAGGAAGTCGCGGTAGACGGCTTGGGGGGGACTGCCTTCCATGGGCGGGGCGGTGCGGAAGCGCTGCTTCACCGCGTCCGGGATGGGCCTCCAGGCTGGCTGCTGGCGCACCGTCCGCAGCGCGTCGAGCAGCTCGTCCACCAGCTGGTGGCCCACCGAGCGCACGGCTTCCCAGTCCTCGGGGTCCAGTCCGCACTCTTCATCGGGGCTGCTCATGGCGGCGGCGACCTCACCTTGGCGGAAGGACAGCGAAAAAAGCCCGGGGACGGCTGCTCAGGCCGTGGGCGTCCGTCGGGAGGCCAGCACCCGGGGAAGCTTCGGCGCCACTCCCGTCTCGGCCAACAGCTGCTGCAGGCGCTCGCGAGCATGGGCGTCTTCCCGGCGAATTTTCTTACCCAACAAGAGCTCGTTCTTCAGCGAGTGCTCCCAGCCGGTGAGCTCGGTGACGGTCACGGAGTAGCCCTCCGCCTGGAGCGCCAGCGCCCGGATGACGTTGGTGAGGTGCGAGCCAAACTCGCGCCGGTGCCAAGGGTGCTCGGCCAGGACGGCGAGCGCGGCCGAGGAGGGCGGCTGCTCCTTGAGCTGACGCGCCACCTCGGCCTGACAGCACGGCACCACCGCGACGTAGTCCGCCTGGTGGGCGATGGCCGCGAGCAACGCGTCGTCGGTGGCGGTGTCGCAGGCGTGCAGCGCCGCCAAGAGGTGAATGCGGTCGGGCCAGGGGGCCTGGTCGAGCGGGGCGGTGACGAAGCGCATGCGTTCATACCCCAGCCGCTTGGCGCGCTCCTCGGCCTGGGCGGTGAGCGCTGGCCGGGACTCGATGCAGAGCAGCGTGCCCTTTCCCGCCGGCTTGAGGAAGAGCTCGTAGAGAATGAAGCCCAGGTAGGCGTTCCCGCTGCCGGCGTCCACCACCACCGGGTGGCCGAAGCGGGACAGCACGTCCTCCAGGGCGGGGCGAAGTAACCCCACCAGGTGGTTGACTTGTTTCAGCTTCCGCAGCGCGTCGGCATTGAGGTGGCCGTCGCGGGTGAGGAGGTGGAGCTCTTGCAGCAACGCCGGGCTCTGCTCGGCGAGCAGCTCTCGCCGCACCTGGGGTGCTTTGACTTGACGCCTCAGACGGGCATGACCTCGACCACTTCCGGCACCACTTCTCGGAGGCGGTTTTCGATGCCCATCTTCAGAGTCATGGTGGAGCTCGGACAGCCGCTGCAGGAGCCGCGCATGTGGAGGTAGACAATGCCTGCCTCGAAGCGGTCGAGCGTGATGTCCCCGCCGTCCTGCATCACCGCCGGACGAATCTCCAGGTCGAGAATCTCGCGAATTTTTCGCTCCACCTCGCCATCACTGGTGCTGTGGCCGTTGGCCGTCTCGGCCAGAGCGGCCTCGGTGAGCACCGCCTGGTTGGCGCCGAGGTGGCTGTCCAGGGTGGACATCACCATGTCATTGAGCGAGTCCCACTCTCCGGCCTCGCCCTTGGTGACGGTGACGAAGTTGCTGCCCAACATCACGCCGGTGACGCCTTCAATGGCCATCAGCTTGGAGGCCAGTGGCGAGCGTGCCTCCACCCCTTCCTTGGTGGTGAAATTCATCGCCCCCCGCGGCATCAAGGTGCGGTCCACCACGTACTTGAGGGTGCTCGGGTTGGGGGTCCACTCGAGATGGATGTTGACGGACATGGGCAAAACTCCTCTGCGCTTCACATAAGCGTCCGGAAGACCAACTTCAAGTTGACGAGGCCGGGGACGTCGACTCGGGCACCTCCCCGAAGTCGAGCGCGGCCAGCTCGGCCTCGGAGAAGAGAACTGGCGGCGGGACGGCCAGGGGCCGGACCGAGCGCTCCGGGCGAGCCAGCAGCAAGTCGGCAGCCCGCAGGTTGCGCACCAGCTGCCGGGCCATGCCCTCCACCAGCTGGAAGGCGAAGCGGTTTCCCGAGGAGAAGAGCTGCTCAAAGTCCATCCGCGCCAGGCGGAAGAGGCGGGTCGGCCCTTCGGTAACGCAGCTCGCCGAGCGGGCCCCGCCGTCCATCAGCGCCACCATCCCAAACACCTCGCCCGGGCCAAGGCGGGCCAACCGGTAGCCGCGGCGCAGCACCCGCACCGCGCCGGAGGCGATGAAGTAGGCCGCATCGCCCTCCTCGCCTTCGGTGCAGACGGGGGTGGCGCCAGCCACCTCGAGGCGCCCCAACTTCCGGGCCAGCGCCAGCTTCACCACCCTCGGCAGGCTGCGGAAGGCGGCCACCTCGTCCAGGTGCTCGGGCTCGCTCCGCGCGGGAGCCAACGGCGCTGCCGGTCTGGCCCTGCCGAGACCGGGCGCCACCAGCCGGTCGGAGGTCCCGCGCAGCCGCGCGCAGAGCTCGAGGCAAATGCTGCGCAGCAGCTGAAAGGCGGCCGGGTGGTAGGCGTCCCTCAGGGCGTAGAAGTCCCGTGCCGCCAGGACGGCAGCCGGGCCGCCCACCACCACCCGGGCGGTGCCGGAGCGCGGCCCCTCATCCACCAGCGCCATCTCCCCCACCGTGTCCCCGGCACGGAGGTGCGCCACCACCGCCTGCCCCGCCGTCTCCGCCGCCTGGCTGACGGAGACTTCCGCCCCGGCGCCCAACACCCAAAGCCAGTCGCAGGGCTTGCCCTCCTCGAAAAGCACCTGCGCCGGCTCGAGCATGACGCTGTGGAAGAGCTGCTCCAGGGCGCCGGCCTGCCCGGGCTCGACGAGTGCCAACAGAGGGGCTGCGGAGAGGTGAAAGGACATGTGCGGGCGGCCGGCGGAGGAAGTCTACCCGCCGCGCGCTCGCGCTCGCACAAAGCCCCCCTTGGCGGGCGCCCCCACAGGCGAGCCCGCGCCGCCCTCCTTCAGGGAGGCAGCGCTACTTGTACTTCGGGAAGCTGAAGTGCTTCTTCACCGTCGCGCCCGGGCGCACATACACCGACCAGGTGGTAATGACTTTTGTGTCGCGGGCGGTGACTTCATGACGGCCAGCCTTCAGCGTGAAGCGCTGCGTCCCCTCCACCGGCGGCTGTTCCTTGTCGTCAATGGTGACGCTGCCACCGGGCGTCAGCGTCAGCTCGAGAAACCCCTCGTCGGCCGCCGGCGCCTCCGTCGGCGCGGCCGCCACCGGTGGCGGCAGGGGCAAGGGCGCCTCCGCCGGCGCCGGTGCCACTGGAGGACTGGGCACAGGGGGTGGTCTGGCGGCCGGCCGGGCGAAGA
>JBKQJL010000019.1:0-52208 GCA_052147975.1 Myxococcaceae bacterium | reverse complement strand
GCCCCACCCGACTTCGCCAGCACCTTGGTGATGGCCGCCGTCAACGTCGTCTTCCCGTGGTCCACGTGCCCGATGGTCCCCACGTTCACGTGCGGCTTCGTCCTCTCGAACTTCTCCTTGCTCATGTCGCTCTCTTCCGTTCCGAAATGGAGCCCTGATCCAGGATTGAACTGGAGACCTCATCCTTACCAAGGATGCGCTCTACCAACTGAGCTATCAGGGCTTTCTGTTTAAGCTTCCGTCGACCTCGTCGCACAACTCGTACTCTTTGGAGCGGGAAACGGGATTCGAACCCGCGACATTCAGCTTGGAAGGCTGACGCTCTACCATCTGAGCTATTCCCGCCTGGGTCCCTAGGTTCCATGGAGGGGGTTGGATTCGAACCAACGAAGGCGTAGAGCCGGCAGATTTACAGTCTGCTCCCTTTGGCCACTTGGGTACCCCTCCGCACGCTCTCCTTCGTTCGTTTTCCGCTCGTCCGTTGTCTCTTGCAGCCTCCCGTGGCCGGCGGCGGGGGTCGAACCCGCGACCTACTGATTACAAATCAGTTGCTCTACCGCCTGAGCTACACCGGCACCGGCTGATTTCACTCGACTTTTTCTTCGTACAGCACTGCGCACTACAACCGGTGTGGCCCTTCGAAACCTCCCCCTGGACCGTACCCTACATGCACACCTATCCAGTGGGGGTCCACCCGGGGGTCGCGCGTCCTACCGCGAACTTCCGGACTTGTCCAGGCCTGCCACCCCCCGCTTCCGAGCCCGAAGACACGTCCCCGCTGCCCCTGCCCAACAGCGCCCAAACCGTCGCTGCCAGCCTGGGCGGGGAGAGTCCCGCGCCGCCCTGGGACTGGGTCAGGATGGGCCTTCTGAGACGGACGGCTGACAACAACGGAAGTCCTCGCCTCGGCTCCACCGCGCCATGCGGGGCCAAAGCGCAACGTTTGCCGGACGGCGCTTCTGCAACGGAGACACGGTGAGTACGCGCCAGGCGACTGCTTCGGCACCGGCCTCGGTGGGTAACATCGGCGTCGGCTTCGACATTCTGGGCCACTCACTCGAGGGCCCTGTGGACAGGGTGACGGTGCGGCGCATCGACGCCCCCGAGGTACGCATCACCGCCATCACCGGCGTGGTGGCGGGGCTCCCGTTCGAGGCTTCACGCAACACCGCCGGACAGGGCCTGCTGGCGCTGCGAAAGACGCTGGGACTCCGGCACGGCTTCCAGCTCTCCATCGAGAAGGGCATCCCCCTCGGCTCCGGCATGGGCGGCTCGGCCGCCAGCTGCGTCGCGGCGCTGGTGGCGGCCAACGCGGTCCTCGACCGGCCGGTGGCCGTCGACGCCCTCTACCCCTGCGCGCTCGAGGGTGAGTCGGTGGCCAGCGGCAGCCGCCACGGAGACAATGTCGGGCCGATGTTGCTCGGGGGACTGGTCCTGGCCACCGAAGACCGGCTGCTCAGCATCCCGGTGCCCAGCGGCCTCAGCTGCGTGTTGGTGCACCCGCACCAAGTGCTCGAGACGCGCACCGCCCGTGCGGTGCTGGCCCGGCCCTTCCAGCTGGCGCAGTTTGTGGCCCAGAGCGCAAACCTGGCCCTGGTGCTGGCCGGCTGCTACCGCGACGACCTCGACGCCATCCGGGCCGGCTTGCGCGACGTCCTGGTGGAGCCGCTGCGCGCGCCGCTGGTGCCGGGCTTCGCCGACGTCCAGGCCGCGGCCTTGGCGGCCGGAGCCCTCGGGGCGAGCATCTCCGGCGGCGGGCCGAGCGTCTTCGCCTGGTGCACCGCCGCCGACGCGGCCGGCATCGCCGCGGCGATGTCCACCGCCTTTGCCCAGCACTCCATCGGCTGTGACGTCTTCCTTTCGCCGGTCGCCGGCCCGGCGGCACGGGTGGTGTGACGTGCATTTCGTGAGCACCCGGGGCGGCGTCCCCAAAACAACGCTGAGTAAGGCGATTGGCGAGGGAGCGGCACCGGACGGGGGGCTGTTTGTTCCCTGGCAGCTTCCGCGTCTGGCGTTGAGCGGCAACCCCCGGAGCAATTCGCCGGCCGAGTCCGCCCGGGCGGTGCTCGGGCCCTTTTTTGAAGGAGATGCCCTCGAGGGGCAGCTCGAGGCGCTGTGCAGCGAGGCATTCGACTGCAAGCTTCCCCTCGTCCCCCTCAACGGCCCAGGCGACATGGTGCTGGAGCTCTTCCACGGCCCGACCGCCGCCTTCAAGGACTTCGGAGCTCGGTTTCTCGCCGCCTGCTTTCGGCGGATGGGCAGCCAGCCCCTCACCGTGCTGGTGGCCACCTCCGGAGACACGGGCAGCGCAGTGGCGGCGGCCTTGCACCGCGCGCCCGGAGTACACGTCGTGCTGCTCTATCCCGACGGGCGGGTCTCCCCGCGCCAGGCCCATCAATTGGGCTGCTTTGGGGACAACGTCACCGCGCTCCGCGTGGCGGGCACGTTTGATGACTGTCAACGGATGGTGAAGGCGGCATTTGCTGAACCCGAGCTGCGCCGGCGGCTCCGTCTCACCTCGGCCAACAGCATCAACCTCGGACGGCTCCTGCCGCAGATGGCCTTCCATGCCCACGCCGCGTGGACCCATGGTGGCCCGCTCAACCTGATTATTCCCACCGGCAACCTCGGGGATGGGGTGGCGGCGCTGTGGGCCCGGGAGGCGGGTGTCCCCATTGGGGACATTGTCCTGTCCACCAATGCCAACCGCGTCCTGGCCGACTTCTTCGAAGGCGGCGGCTTCAGGCCGCGGCCCAGCCTGCCCACGCTGGCCAGCGCCATGGACGTCGGAAGCCCAAGCAACTTCGAGCGGCTGCGTTGGAGTTTCCCCGACGAGGCCGCGCTCACCTCCCGCCTCACGGCCATCGCCGTCGACGACAGCGCCATTCAGCAAACCATTCAGCTGGGCGAGCGACGCCACGGCCAGGTGTTTTGTCCCCACACCGCCACCGCAGTGCGCGTCCTCGAAGGCCTGCGCGCCGCCGGGGACCGGCGGCCTTGGGCAGTGGTGGCCACCGCCCACCCGGCCAAATTCGAGACGGTGGTGGAGCCGCTGGTCGGCCACCGGGTGCCCATTCCCGCGTCGCTGGCGGCACTGCTGGCGCGCGGTGCCCACGCCGAGCCCCTCGAGGCCGAGCCCAGCGCGCTTTTGGCGTGGCTATTGTCCCGCGCCCGAGGCTGACGGCCCCCTTTGCGGCGCTGGCCGCGGCAGGGACGCGGCGAGGACTAGGAGGAGGCGGCGCGGGGGGCGGCCGGCTTGGCCCGCTGCCGGGCCACCTCGTAGAGAAACAGCGCTGCGGCCACCGAGGCGTTGAGGGCCCCCATCCCCGGCGCCACGGGAATGCGCAGACGAAAGTCCGAGTGGCCAAGGAGGCCCGGCCGCACACCCTCCCCTTCGGCGCCCACCACCACGGCCAGCGGCCCGTCGAGCGGCGCCGCCCACAGGGGGGTGTCGCCGGTGGGGTCGGCCGCTGCCACCCACAGCCCGCTGCCCTTGAGCTCCTCCAGGGCGCGCGAGAGGTTGGTGACGCGGGCGATGCGGAGGTGCTCAACCGCACCGGCCGAGGCCTTGGCCACCGCCGCCGTGACGCCGGCGGCCCGGTCCTTTCCCAGCACCACGCCGTGTGCCCCGAAGGCGTAGGCCGAGCGGATGATGGCCCCCAGGTTGTGCGGGTCCTGGATGCCGTCCAGCACCACCAACAGCGGCGGCTGAGTGCTGGCCCGCGCGAGGGCCAGCAGCTGCTGGAGCTCGGCATAGGCATAGGCCCTCAGCTCGGCCAGCACCCCTTGGTGCACCCCGCCCGTCGCCAGCTCCCCGAGGCGCTCTTTCGGCACTCGCTCGACGCGGACGCCGGCCGCCTCGGCGCGAGCCAGCACCTCGCTCGCCTGGTGGGAGGAAGGCGCTGGGTCCACCATGAGGAGACGCTCCACGTCGCCCGGGTGGGCACGCAGCGCTTCCAGCACTGGGTGGATGCCGTACACCACCCGCTCCGGAGCGGCCGCCCGGCGTTGCTCGCGCGGAAGTGGGCCGCGACGCTCCCGTGCGGCGGGAGCCGCCCGGTGCCGGGCCATTCTCAGTCCACCGTCACCGGCAAGCTGACTGTCTTCTGCTGACGGCTGCAGAGCGTCTCGGTGCAGACAAAGAAGGTGAGTTTCGCCTCAACGGCGCCCTGCCCCTTGGCGGAGGCGGTCAGGGGCACCTCGAAGCGCGAGTCGGAAGTGCCCTCGGACTTGGGCACGGACTTGGCGTCGCTGCGGCCGAGCAGGGACTTTTTCGGCTCCACGCCCCCCGAGCCACTCAAGGTGAGTTTCATCGGGGCATCCTCGGAGATGTGTGCTCCGGCCGAGGTGCGGATGGACAGGACAAACGTGCCGGCCGTGCCAACCTTGAGGACGGTGGTGCTGCCCTCGGTGCTGACCGTGTAGAGGGACGCAGGGTCGGGGCCAGAGGCCCAAGCGGCCGAGGCGGCGAGCACAAGGAGAACGAGCAGAGGAGCGCGCATGCTCACCCTCTCTATCACCGGACCTGCGCGCGTGGCAGAGGCCTCACCCGAGCCGAAGCCCGTCGGGCCCCCGGGCCGCTCTCGGCGACCAGGGCCTCCACCCGGGCGACCACCTTCGTCGCCAGGTCGAGGCCAGTGGCGCGCTCCATCTCGGCCAGCGCCGGCGAGGCGTTCACCTCGAAAACCTTGGGCTGTCCTCGCACGTCAATGAGGTCCACGCCGGCCACTTCCAGCCCCACCAGACGCGCCGTCTTCACCGCCGCATTGCGCTGGGCTTCGCTGAGGGCGAGGGGCTCCAGGCGCGCTCCCCGGTTGAGGGTGTGGGCGAGCCGATTCATGCGGGGGCGCCGACGGACAGCGGCCACTGCCTCTCCCCCCACCACCAGCACGCGGACGTCGAGGCCTCCGCGCCGGACGTACTGCTGGAGAATGAGGTCCTGGCCCAGTCCGAGAATGGCTTCCAGTGCCGCCTCGAGGGAGGCCAGGCTTTCGCAAACCATCACCCCGCGCCGCTCCTGTCCGCGCAGCAACTTCACCAGCACCGGGACGCCGCCCACCAACTTCACCATCGCCCGGAGGTCGCCGGCGCTGCGGGCCATCACCGTGGCGGGAATGTTGACGCCGTTGGAGGCCAGCAGCTGCAGACAGCGCATTTTGTTGCGAGCCCCCGAGATGCCCTGCGTCCCATTGAGCAGCGGCACCCCCTGCAGCGCAAATTGGTTCACCACGGCCATGCCGTAGGTGGAGATGGACTCGGCGATGCGGGGGATGACCGCATCGGTGGGGGGTAGCCGCCGGCGCCGGTAATAGAGGACGGCCCGGTCTCGGTCGAGGTGCATCTCCACCTGCACTGGGTCGAGCACCTGCACCGCGTGGCCACGGGCTCGGGCCGCCTCGACCAAACGAGCCGTGGACGCAATCCGCGCAGAGCGCGAGAGGATGGTGAGCCGCATGGGGGAAGCCTTGGCGCCGGCCCCTCAACGCTAGGCACAGCGGGGGTCCGCGCCGCAAGCGCCACTCGGGTGGCGGGCCCTTTGGGGCGAGGGGGGGGTTACAGCGGCGTGACGATGCGGATTTGCAGCTGGAGCGGGTCGGCTTTGCTGGAGGCTTGAATTTCGGTGCACAGCGTGCCGACGAAGACGAGCGTCGGTGTCCCTCCATCCGCCGGCTCATACGTCCAGGTATCCGGCCCGCTGAGCACGGGGTTGCCGTTCACCAGCACGCTGATGAGGTCCGCGTTGGAAGGGGTCTCCTCGAGTGGCACGATGCAGGCTTTGGCGCCAACCCCCGAGTAAATCTGGTTGAGGGCGTCGGCCAGCGACGTCGCGTCGGTGGCCTCGTAGTACTGCTTGCTGCACAGCCCGGTGCTGAGGTCACACGGGTTGGTCGGCCCGCAGTCCTGGGTTTTGTTGGGGCACAGCCGCGGCGCAAACCCCCCGGCGAGGGCCATCTGCTGCAGCGTGGCGCCGGCCGCTGGGGCCGCCGTGTCGGCGCCGAAGCCCAGCACCACGGTGGTGATTTTCTGCACCGACTTGAGCTCGCTGATGACGTTGGTGGTGGCGACGTCGTCGAGGCAACCGATGCCGGCCGGCTGTGTGTCCTGGCAGTCCTGGTCGGATTCCAGGGTGCAGACGCAGGTGGCGGGATTGAGGCTGCTGTTGCAGTTGGGCAACCCGTCGGTCAACAGCAAAATGTAAGCGTCCCGCACCGGGTCGACCACCGCGCCCGGGTTGGAGTTGAAGTACTTGAGGCTGTCGCCGGTGGGCGTCCCGCCCCCCGTCCCGTTGGGGCCCTGGGGGTTGCTGCTCTGGACGGTGGCCAGGGCGGCGATGCCGGCGTCGGCCAGCTCGGCCAACGACTCGGGGGAGTCATCGGCAGTAATGGGGATGGGCGCCAGAATGGACAACGTGGGCAGACACTGGTTGGCCACGTTGTCGTCGGGCGGCTGGGGGAAAAACGTCAAGCCGTAGCGCGCCGCGGTGTCGTTGGTCTGTAGAAACTCGGTGAGGGTGGTGCTGAGGGTGCTCCAGCGGGTGGGGCAGGTGGCCACGTCGCAGGGGAAGGCTTTGTCTTGGCCACACACCTCACCGCCCGGCGCGGTGAAACAGGCGAGGTCGGTGGTGTCGAGGGGCAAGTCCATCGAGCCCGACTTGTCGATGAGCAACATGAGGTTGGGCTTGAAGGGGGTGACCGTCAGCGTGGTCACCTGCGACGTCTGCCCGAGCGCGAGCGGCGTCACCGGCTCGAAGTCATACACCTGGCATCCGTTCAACAAGAGGAGCGCCACGACCGCGGCGCTCAATGAGGCGAGGAGGACAGTGCGAGACGAGGTCGAGCGTGAGGGCATGGGGGGCTGCGGACGTTCCATCATACTGCCTGCGCGCGCTCTCTCGCCATCTTGCCGTCGCTATCCCACCTCCCCTTCCGTCGGCGCCTCTTTTGCGCTTTCGGGAGAAGTTTAGAAGGACAGCACCCGCGCGCCTTCGGTGAGTCGCCACAGCGCAGGCAGCCCCATCACTTCGTCTAGTGCCTGCTCCGCCTCGTCCGCGGACACGCCGGCAATGCGAAGCATGGTGTCGCAGGCCACGCAGCGTGCCCCCAGCCCGCGCGCCTCACCGAGCATGGTGGCGGGTGGCGGGAGCCCCAGACCTTCGGCTCTCGCGCTCTCCACGGCCTCCCGGTCAGACTGCGGTCGGCCGAAGTCCCCGCGGACGAGCTGTCGCAGAGCATCAAAGGCGAAGACGAAAAACACCGCGTCTCCCAGCGCCGCGGCGGTAATCCCCATCGAAGTCGCCTGGTAGGCCGGCTGGTAGCCGCCACGCTGTAGAAAGAAGAGTACGCGCCCTGCCATGGGAGTCGCCCCGCCGCAGCTTCAAGCGAGTGTCCCACACGTGGCGAGACGACTGCCAGGGGAGCCCCCGGCCGCTCGCCAGCGACACCAAAGGGAGCTAAGAGGGCCGGCGCCGAGATGCGACCCACCGTCCTGCTCTTCGACATCGACGGGACGCTCGTCACCACCGGGGGCGTCGGCCGGCGGGCTCTGGAGCTCGCCTTCGAGCGCGCCCATGGGCGCCGGGATGCTTGTGCAGGCTTTCGCCTTGACGGGATGACCGACCGCGCCATTGTCCGGGGTGGTCTCGTCGCGCTCGGCCTGGACCCCAGCCCGGCGTCCATCGACGCCGTCCTCAAGGGTTACCTGGACGTGCTGGCCGAGGAGGTGGCGGCTGCACCGGCCGAGACGTACCGCGTCCACGAGGGTATTTCCCAGACGCTGGACGCTGCCGCCACCCGGAGGCACATCGCCGTTGGACTCGGCACCGGAAACATCCGCGAGGGAGCGCGCATCAAGCTCGAGCGGGTGGGCTTGTTTCGCCGCTTTGGCTTTGGCGGCTTCGGCTCCGACGACGAGGACCGCACTGCCTTGTTGCGACTGGGCGCCGAGCGGGGCGCCGCTGCGCTGAAGGTGGAGCTCAAGCAGGCAAGGGTGGTCATCATCGGAGACACGCCCAAGGACGTGGCCGCCGCCCGTGGCATTTCCGCCGAGTCGGTGGCGGTGGGCACGGGCTTCTATTCCGCTGCGCAGCTGCGGGAGGCCGGCGCCACCTGGGCCTTCCCCTCCCTCGCCGCGCCCGGGGCGATGGAGGCGGTGCTCGGCGCTTGAGCCGGCGCGCTGCGGTGCCGCTCGCGCTCCCAGTCGACGCCCTGTTGCCGCGACTGCTCGAGGCCCTGCGCGCCGGGCCGGCGGCGGTGCTGCAGGCGGCGCCGGGCGCGGGGAAAACCACGCGGGTGCCCCCTGCCCTCCTGGACGCGGGGCTGGCCGAGGGGGGCGAGGTGTGGGTGCTCGAGCCCCGGAGACTGGCCACCCGGCTCGCCGCCGCCCGGGTGGCCGAAGAGCGCGGTGAGCCGCTCGGGGAGACGGTGGGCTACCAAATCCGCTTCGAGGAGCGCGCTGGCCCCCGCACCCGTCTGCGCTTCGTCACCGAGGGCGTCCTCGGGCGCCGCCTGCTCGCTGACGCGAGGCTTCCCGGGGTGGGCGCGGTGGTGTTGGACGAGTTTCACGAGCGGCACCTGCAAGGGGACTTGGCGCTGGCACTGCTGCGCCGCCTTCAGCTGCAGGGCCACCCGCTGAAGTTGGTGGTGATGTCGGCCACGCTCGAGACGCGTCCGCTGGAGGCCTTTCTCGGCAGCTGCCCGGTCCTCACCTCGGAAGGCCGCACCTTCGCGGTGGACGTCGAGCACCTGGAGGCACCAGACAGCCGCCCCTTGGAAGTCCAGGTGCTCGCGGCGCTCAAGCGCCTTGCACCGAAGCTGCCGCATGGTGACGTGCTCGTCTTTCTGCCCGGAGCTGCGGAAATCCGACGCGCGCAGTCGAGCTGCCTGGACTTCGCCCGACGCCATGGTTTCAGCGTCCTTCCGCTGCACGGAGACCTTCCGGTGGCGGACCAGGACAAGGCCGTCCGCCCCGGCCCAGGGCGGAAGCTCATTCTCTCCACCAACGTGGCCGAGAGCTCCATCACCATTGCCGGCGTGGCCGCCGTCATTGACTCGGGCCTGGCGCGGATTCCGGTGCACTCGCCGTGGTCTGGCCTGGCCTCGGTGCAGACCGTCCGCGTCAGCCAGGCCAGCGCCGTGCAGCGAGCCGGGCGCGCCGGGCGAACGCAGGCCGGTCGGGCCCTGCGCTTGTACACCCGAGGCGACTTCGAGGCGCGGCCCGCACACGAGACACCGGAGATTGCCCGGGCGGACCTCTCGGAAAGTGTCCTGGCCCTGGCCGCGTCGGGCGTCGCGGACCGCCGCCATTTTTCTTTCTTCCAAGCACCTCCCCCAGCCGCCTTGGAGGCCGCGGAGCGCCTCCTCTTGGAGGTGGGGGCGCTCGACAGCGCGGGGCAACTCACCGCCACCGGAACGCGCATGCTGGCCTTCCCGCTGCACCCGAGGTTGGCGCGGGTGGTGGTGGAGGGCGAGCGGCGGGGTGTGGGACGAGCCGCCGTTTCCGCAGCGGCGGTGCTGGGCGAGCGCGACGTGCGGCGGGCCGCCCGCACTCGGCTCGACGGGCCACGCGCCGTGGCCGACGCGACGAGCGCACGCTCGGACGTGCTGGAGCGCCTTTCGGACCTCGCCGACGCGCACGGCCGAGCGCACGGGGAACTCGACGCGGTGGCGCTGGCCAGCGTCCAGCGCGCCATTCGCCAACTGGGGCGGCTGGTGGATGTCCGGGTGCCCGCCCCCAGGACGGACCGGGCGCGGGAGGACGCGCTGTTGCTTTCCGTGCTGGCTGGCTTTCCCGACCGGGTGGCTCGCCGTCGCCGCCCCCACGCGCCGGAGGTCCTCTTGTCGGCAGGCGGAAGCGCCACCCTCGACGAGGTCAGCGCCGTGCGGGAGCCCGAGCTCCTGGTGGCCCTGGACGCTGAGGTACGAGTCGGCCCCCGCGGTCCAGAGACGCGGGTGCGGGTGGCCAGCGAGGTGCAGGAGGAGTGGCTCCTCGAGCTCTTCCCCGAGCGCCTCAGGGACTCGGAGGCCCTGGTGTGGAATGCGGCCCAGCGGCGCGTCGACCAGGTGAGCCAGCTCCTCTACGGCGAGCTGGTGCTGGAGGAGTCCCGGAAGCCGGCAGCCCCCTCCCCGGCCGCCTCGAAGGTGCTGGCCGAGGAGCTGCGAAGGACAGGACTTGCCGGACTGCTCGACGAGGAGGCGCTGGACGCTTGGGCGGCGCGCGTCGGCCTGCTGGCACAAGCCTACCCAGAGGCCGGCGTCGGCGTGCCGGCCAATGACTTTCGCGCCGCCCTGGCTGAGGCGCTGGCCGAGGGGCGCTCGGCTCTAGAGGACGTCGATGGGGCGCAGGCCGAGAGCGCCCTCGAGGCAACCCTTCCTCCGGCGGCGCGGGCGCTGCTGCGCCGCGCGCTGCCACTCTCGGTGACGCTGCCCAGCGGGCGCAGCCTGCCTGTCCATTACCCACGCGGCGCTCCTGCCTACATCGCCTCGCGGCTCCAGGACTTCTTCGGAATGGCCGAGGGGCCGCGCATTTGTGACGGACGCGTCCCACTGGTGCTGCACCTGCTCGCACCCAACCAGCGCCCGGTGCAGGTGACGACCGACCTCGCCGGCTTCTGGCAGCGGCACTACCCGGCGCTTCGACGCGAGCTTGGCCGGCGCTACCCGCGTCACTCCTGGCCGGAGGACCCGACGCAGGCCGTCCCGCCTCAGCCGCGAGGACGCCGCTGACGCCGCCGAACCCGACTCCCTTCGACGCTTCCGTCGTTGTCACCGTGAAGTCGGGGTGTTACATCCGGCGCGGTCCATGACTCGACGGATTCTCTTTGGCTCCATCGAAGCGGGTGCCGGCCACAACATGCTGCGCGACTCGCTGGTCGCCTCGCTGCGACGCGTCGACCCGGAGCACCGCAGCTTCGAGCCGGTAAGCTGGACCAGCGCCGACCGCTCGGTGCAGCGTTTCTACGCCATCTGCGTCCACCACTTCACCCGCCTGCAAGGCACCGTCTTCACCCTCACCGGCCAGCGCTGGGCAATGGAGGTGGGCATGTGGCTCACGCCGGGGCTGGTGCACGAAGCGCGGGCGCTCCTCCGGGAGTCCCGCTTTGATGCCATCGTCTCCACCCACGCGCTCTTCAGCATCATCCTCGCGCGCGCCCGCGCCCAGTTGGGCATCCACGTCCCCCTCATCGGCGCGGTGCCGGACTACGGGACTCCCAGCGGCGGGTACTTTCCGGCCAGCCCCGGACTGCAGCCGGACTACCTGCTGGTGATGGGGGAGGACACCCTGGCGCACTACCGCGGCGAGGGCGTCAGCGAGGAGCGTCTTCACCTGTCGGGCTTTCTCACCCGGGAGGCCTTCGCCCGAGTGGGCCACCGGATGCGCACCGAGCCACGGGCCGAGGCGCGCGCTGCGCTGCGGGCCGAAGTGGCCCAGGAAACGCCGAGCTTCGCCACCCTGGACCTCGAGCGGCCGACGCTTCTCTTCCTCGGCGGCTCGGCCTGGACGGCCAAGACCGAGCCCGTCCTGCGGCGGGTGATGGCCGATGGGGCGCTGCGCAGCAGCGTCAACCTGGTGGTGGTGTGCGGCCGGGACCGGCACTTTCAGGAGACGCTGGCCTCGGAGGCCACCGCTGGAGTGCACGTCTTCGGCTACGTCTCCCCTGCCATCCTCGCTGCGTTGATGGGGCTGGCCGACATCCCGGTGCTGGGCAGCCTCGCACCAGCCACGCTGCAAGAGCTGCTCGAGACGGAGCTCGGACCGCTTTTGCTCTTTCACTACATCCCTGGGGCGGAACGCAGCCACGTCAGCTACATCGAAGCGCAGCGTCTCGGGGTGTACGAGCCGGACGCGCCGGCCATGCTGCAAGTCATCCGCGAAGCCGTCGGGTTGGCGCGCGTTTCGCCGCGCATCTCCTTGGTGCGGGACGGTTTCCGGGACCGCGCGCGCGAACTGCGACGGCGCAGCGTTGAACGGGCGGTGGCGCTGCCCGGCTTTCTCGCTCGGGTGTGCGGCGAGCCCCTCCGGCAACCGGCCGCCGCCGCGGCTGCGGCCAGCCCGACGCGCTAAAGCCGCTTGCGCATCTCCACGTGGTCGATGCCGGCCTCCTCGAAGACCGGCCCGACCGGCTCATACCCGTGCCGACGGTAGAAGCCGATGGCGTAGAGCTGCGCATGCATGAGGATGCCGGTGAGGTGCCGAGCCCGGGCCTCGGCCTCCAGGGCGGCCAACAACAGGCTGCCCACCTGGGCCTTCCGGTGCGCCTGCAGCACCGCCATCCGTCCAATTTGGCCCCACACCCCGCTGTCGCCGGAGGCCGGCGTCAACAGTGGCACGAGGCGCCCAGTGCCGATGGCGTGGCCGCCTTGGAAAGCGAGCAAGTGGAAGGCGCGCGCATCCTCGGCGTCCCGCTCGATGCCCTCGGGGACGTGCTGCTCCTCGATGAAGACCACCTCGCGGATGGCGAGGGCCTGCATCAGCTCCGCTTCGTCGCGGACCGGAGAGATGACGATGGGGACAGCCGGTTCGGCCATTGCGGGCGCGGACCCTATGCGACTCGGTCCACTCCGCACCAGTCCCCCCCGGGGCTCCTCGGGCTCGGGCCAGGCCGTTGCAACGTGAGACGTCGTTAGGCCTTGCCCTTGCCCGGCGCCAGGACCAACAGGTCGCGTTTCTTCTCCACGTCCTTGAATTGTTCGGCCTCGGGCAATGGGTCGCGCTTCTCGGAGATGTTGGGCCACTGTCGCGAGTAGGTCTCGTTAATCTCTTTGTACTCGGCCCACTTCTCAGGCAGGTCCGCCTCCGGGAAAATGGCCTTGGTGGGGCAGACCGGCTCGCATGCGCCGCAGTCGATGCACTCGTCCGGGTGAATGACGAGGAAATTTTCGCCCTCGTAGAAGCAGTTCACCGGGCACACCTCGACACAGTCGGTGTACTTGCACTTCACGCACGGCTCAGCGACGTAGTAGGCCATTGTGAGGTTTCTCCCGCGGACATCGGGGGCAGACTGCTAGGGGCTGGACACTAGTGCACTCGGGGTGGTGCGGCCGAGTGCTTCCTTCACACGAGCAGCGTCGGCGATGGAAGCCATTCCTCAGAGCAACCCCTGGCTTTTCGCCAGCTCGGCCACCAGCACTGCGCCTCGCGCCGCCCCCAGCTTGGTGTTGTGCGAGACGAGAACAAATTTCACCCCGTTGGGAAGCACCGCGTCGGGGCGCACCCTGCCCACGCTGGTGGCCATTCCGCCATGGGTGTCCCGGTCCAGCCGCGGCTGAGGGCGGTCTGGGGCGTCCAGCACCTCAATCCATCGCGGCGGGGTGGAGGGCAAGTCCCGCGCCGTGACATCCCCTTTCCACTCTCGGAAGGCTGCAGCCACCTCGTCCGGGGTGGCCGGAGTTTCCAGGGACACGGACACCGTCTCGGTGTGGCCCTCCAACACCGCCACCCGGGTGCAGGTGGCCGAAATGCGCATGGGGTGAGGCTGCACCTCGGGCTGGCCAGGCGACCAGCGACCGAAAATTTTGCGCGTCTCCGCCTCCACCTTGCCCTCCTCCTTGGCGATGAAGGGCACCACGTTGTCAACGACGTCCAGCGCCGCCACACCCGGAGAGCGACCTGCTCCGGACACGGACTGCAGGGAGGTGAGCAGGACGCCCTGGACGCCGAAGCGCTCGACCAGGGGGGCCAGGCAAACGACGAGCCCGGTGGCGGTGCAGTTGGGGATGGGGGCGAGGTAGCCCTTGAAGCCCCGGGCCCGCTGCGCGCGCACCAGCCCGAGGTGGCTACCGTTGACGGGCGGCAGCAGCAACGGGACGTCGCGCTCGTACCGAAAGGCGCTGGCCGTGCTGAAGACCGGAATGGCACGAGCCACCCGCGGCTCGAGCTCGCGCGCCACGTCGGCCTCCACCGCCGAGAAGGCGAGCTCGAAGTCCGAGGGCTCCACCGCACCCGGGTCCGCCAGCACCAGCGAGGCCACCGCTGCTGGAATGGGCTCGGAAAGAAACCAACCGCCCTGCGAGAGCGCCTCGCCGTAGCGACGGCCAGCGTTTCGGGGCGAGGCGGCGACCGCGGCCAGCTCAACCCAAGGGTGGGCCTGCAGCGCGGACACGAATTGCTGCCCGGCCAGGCCGGTGGCTCCAAACAGGACTGCGCGCAGCTTCGCCATGTGCAGGCCGTGACTGCCACCCGAGCGTCCCCGCGTCAATGGACAGAAGATGGTCGCCGGACTCGCAGGGGCGCGGGCCCCCCCCCGGGGTGACGGCGAGCACGACGCCATCCACCAAGGAGGCAAGCGCCCGAGTCTGCTGCAAAAAGCGTTTCTCCCCCCGAGCCTCAGAATTCGAAGGCGACTGTCGTCGCGGGGTACCAGCGCCCCAGTCTCCGTCCGTCACGCCCCAGCTGACCCCTGGACTGACGAGGAAGGTGCATCGCTCGCACAAAGGGCAAGGCGTCGCTGATGCCCAGGCTGAGTCCGAAGGCGTTGTCTCCCGCCGGCGAAGGGACGAGCCCAACATCCATGGTGCCTTCAGCCGCCCAGGCGTCGGAAAGGGCGTAGCTCGCCCCGAGAGAGACGGAGAATTCGGTGTTGGTGACGCCTGGCCCGCCTTGGTGTGTGAGCTTCCACTCGAAGGAACGGGGAAATGCCGAGCGACCAATGCGCATCCAGGGCGTAGCCAAAAGCCCACTGGCGTCGTGGTGGTGCACGGTGCAGCCCTGACCCTGGCGGTCGCCGCGTCCGACCCTGCGCGACGGCGGCAAACCGCCCGTTTGCTTCTCCAGACGGTCGCAGGCGTGTCGTATGCGTTTGGGGCGATTGGGTACGATGTGAACGGCACCACGTCGCTGGGGGGAGGGTTGGGCCTCAACGCGAACGGCACCGTTTCCGGCCAGATGGCACTCAATGACCTGGTCAGCTCGTTTGGATTCACCATCACCGGGGGCAACTTCACCGTCGATCCAACGGGCCGAGTGACACTCTCCAACGTCACCTCCTCCTCTTTCTCGGTCGCCTTGGGCTTTCAGCTTTACCTCGACGGCAACGGCAACGCCCTCGAACTCGGCCTTGACGCGACCGAGGTCTCCGGCAGCCAAGCCTATGCCCAAGTGGCGAACACCGATCAGTTCCAAGGGGCATTTGCCGTCACGGGCCAAGGCTTCTGGACGGCGTCCAGCGAGGACTATCCGGTCTGGAGTGCTGCCGGCGTGGCTGCACTCTCCTCTGGGAATCTCTCCGGATTTTCGGACTACACCGTGCAGGACCCCAACTCCAGCTCGACGCCCTCTCCGAATGTCGCGCTGTCCGGAACCGAGGATACCGGCCAGGGTCTGCTCATCCTCTACGGCCTCAACGCTAGCGGCTTGCAGGCCGAAGGCGACTACGGCTACTACCCCATCGACGCCAATCGGCTCCTCGCCGTCCAAGTGGATGGTTTGCAAACCGGGCAGCAGGGCGTCCTGATGATGGAGGCCATTCAGACGCAGTGAGGAGGGACTCCCCACAGTTGGTCGGCCGATTGTGACGCAGACTATTACTTGCCGTGCGGTGAGTCTCGATGGGCTACATAGTTGAGAAGTTCCGTCAGCGCCGTGACCGTCTCGTCGCGCTTCTTCCTCGTCACCGTGCGCTTCACAATGCCCCCGGGGACTTCCTGGACAGTCCAGAGCTTTTCGACAGTGAGCTCCTCACCGTTTTTTGCCGAGGATTCCACCCATTCGGTGTCGAACTGTTTCCCCTTGACGGCCAACACTTCCTTGCCTTCGCTGACGGAGTAAGTTGGGTCCAGGGTTTGGGCGTCCTCGTAGTGCACCTTCGCCGGGAACTCAGTGACTGTTCGCGTCGTTTCACTGGAGGCGGCGAAAGGTCCATTGCCGCTCGTCGAAACGACCGTCTCAACTTTGACGCTCTTCTTGCTTTTCGACAGCAGCTTCGAAGTGATGGTGGAGACCCCCACACTTCCATCAGGCAGTGTCGTCACCTCTTTAAGACTCACGCTGGCACCCGGTTTGAATTGCGCCCAGTGGGCAAAGGGCGGGTTGTTGACGACGTCGCCCACCTTTGGGTGCTCCGTCGGAGTGGCGTTGGCGGGTTTTGTCGTGGTCTCGCCAACCGGCGGTGGAGTCGCAGCAGGGCTTTCCTTCCCGGACTGGGCCCAAGCCATGCCCTGCGACAACAGCAGCACCGCCAAGGCCGTCACCACCCGAGCCATAGAGCGCCCTCCAACTCAACGCCTCGCCAGCGGAGAGGCTTCTTCAGAGGCACCTTACCTTAGGCTCCAAGCGTTGACACCAGAGCGACGACCCACGTAGCTTGGTTCGTGGTGCAACGTTGCTCCGAGGTGCGCCTGTGGACAAGGTGACAGCTGAAGCCCGCGCGAAGTTGAAACTGCGCTGGCTGCGCCTGTTGAAGGGGCGGGCGGGGGCCATCGTCGTTGCGTCGGCCGTCCTGACGAGTCCTGTCGCGTCAGCGTCTCGTTCCCCCACTGCTGAAACGGTCTCGGAGCGGGCCGCCCAAGTGCGTAAATTCCTGCAGGACACGGTGCCCTCCAACCAGGCTCCAGCGGGCACGCCGGAGAGGCTCGCATGGTGGGGCAGAGGCTGGGGCAACGGCGGTTGGGGATGGCACCCCGGCTGGCACAACTGGCCCAATTGGCACAACTGGCACAACTGGCACAATTGGCCGAACTGGGGCAATGGCTGAGGTAGTCGCGCCTGGGGACTCGAGCGGCAGACTCGGGCCCCTAGACCTGTTGATTTTGCAGCCCACGCCGTTCTGCAACCTCGACTGCAGCTACTGCTACTTGCCAGACCGCGGAAACACGCAGCGGATGAGTGAGGAGACGCTCGAGTGGACCTTTCGTCGGGTGGCAGAAAGCGACCTGGTCGAACGGCCCTACACCGTGGTGTGGCATGCCGGCGAGCCGCTGGTGCTGCCGGCGGCGTTCTACCAGCAGGCTTTCGAGCTGGCCGAACGTCTTCTTCCCCGGCACGTGCCCTTCACCCATTCCTTTCAGACCAACGGCACCCTCATCGACGCTGACTTCTGCGAGCTTTTGCGAAATTTCAAGGTCCGCGTCGGAGTCAGCGTGGACGGCCCCGCCTTTTTGAATGACCGCTACCGAAAAACTCGTCGGGGGACAGGAACACTTTCGAGCGTACTAGCCGGCATCGCTGTCCTACGGAAGTCTCACATCCCTTTTCACGTCATTACGGTGCTGACCCGAGAGTCACTAGACTACCCCGATGAACTCTGTGAGTTCTACCGAGCAGAGGGCATCGAGCACGTTGGCCTCAACATCGAAGAAATCGAAGGTCCTCACGTCCATTCGTCGCTGGTCAGTGATGACTCAACTGCCCGTTACGAGGCCTTCATGTCGCGCTTCTTTGACTTGGCTCAAGGGCAGCTACCGAGGCTGCACGTCCGCGAATTCGACAACATGTTGGCTTCGGTCCTCTATGACGGGGACAAATGGCCAGGAGCATCTCAAGAGGCGCAACCATTCGCCATCGTCTCGGTGGACCACCAAGGCAACTTCTCCACTTTTTCGCCAGAGCTTCTGGGGCTTCCGAGCGTAGCCTACGGTGGGTTCTCACTGGGAAACGTCCGCTCCCATTCTTTTCGCGAGGCGTCGGGCACGGCCCGTTACCAGAAAATCGCTGGAGACATCTCCGCAGGTGTCTCCAAGTGTCGCGCCACGTGCGCGTACTTTGCATTTTGCGGAGGTGGCGCACCGGGCAATAAGTTTTTTGAAAACGGCTCCTTCGATTCGACCGAGACCCTCTTTTGCAGGTTGCATCGCAAGGCGTTGGCGGAAGTCATGCTGTCGAAGTTGAGGCCGAGGGTTGGGGTGAGCGCCCATGAGGCCTAAGCAACTGGTGGGTGACTACCGCTTGGTGGTGGCCCCCCGTTTTCAGGTGCAACCCCGCTTCGAGAAGCGCCTGGCGACGTGCGATAGCGTCGGCACGGTGGAAGATGCTGTCCGGCCGCTAGGACCGTGGCGCCCTTTCGAGGGGCCGGAGTTCGGTTTGGCGATGAGTGTCGAAGCAGTACCGACCCTGAGGACAACGGACTTGGGCCTGTTTGAGACGCCCAAAAGCCTCCGCGAAGAGTGGTGGGCGCTGGCGGCGTCCCGACGGCGAAGCTCTGGGCCGGACAAGCTTCAAACGGTCTTCAGTAAACTGGCCGAGTTCCTGCGCTTTAAACGCTTGCCAGTGCCTGAAAACGTGCGGATGGACGTCATCGCGAGCGCTCCTGGGCTTCCTTCCACCGGGTTGAGCGCCAGTGGGTCCACTCCCGGCCTCGACTTTGGAAAGTCTCCTCCTCCCCTCGCCTACCTCAACCTCGGGGATGAAACTGCGTTTGTCATGTTTTCGAATCTATCCCCCGCCTCGCTGGTCAGAGGCCTCTCCCAAGCGGGCAGTTCGAAGGACGCGGAGTTGCATGGTCGAGCGCTGGTGCGTCGCTTTTTTGAGGTTTTTCCTGGGCAGGCAATTTTTCGGGCCGCGCTCGAGCCCGGGGAGGGAATTTGGTTGTCCGCTTTGGGCGTCCTCCATGGCCGGTGGACAGAGGAAAAACGAGACCTCGACGTCATGCTTCAATTGGCCGCGGAAGATGCGTTGGCCAAGACCGACGGCCGCCCGGGCTCGAAAGCAACCTTCGACAGTCGCCTCTAGGCTTCCACCGCCGTCCTCGGAGTCCACCGTGCTTGTTCGACCCAGTTTGTCCCGTCGCTTACTTCCACTCTTCCTCATCTGCCTCTTTGCCGCAGGGCGAGCCGTTGGGAGTCAATCCGTGGTCCTTCCCCATTTTGTGAACGCTCTCAATGCGCTCAGAACTGCGCACACCGAGTTGGCCGAAGCCGCCCGGAACAAGGGCGGCTACCGGACGGACGCTCAACACCTCGTCACGCAAGCCATCCATGAAGTCGAGGCGAGCATCGCCGCCGGAGGGAACTGAGCCATGCGCCGCCCCAAAATGAGAAACCGCGTCATCGCGGGCCTGATCGTCTTCGCACTGGGCTGCGCAACCGCTCCGTCTTATTCCTACCAGCCCCACATGCAGAATGCGCTCTCGGCGCTTCAATATGCACAAGTCGAATTGCAACAAGCGCCGCCTGACGGCGGGGGCCACCGCGACCGTGCGCTACAAATCATCGCCTCGGCAATCGCAAGCGTCCAATTCGGCATTCAGTGGGCAGCAGAGCATGGGGGCTAGCTGAAACCTGCGCCCCTGAATCCGCTCGACAGGCAAAGCCCGAGCTCGAGGCCCGCACCGCGCCCAACTTGCGCACGGTGGTCGAATGCTACCGGAACCTCCGCCGTAACAGATGCCAGCAAGCCGGTGCCTGGACCATGGTAGAGAAGGCACTCAGAGCTGGTGACTGTAGGATGTGGCTGCACTTGCACCCGTAGTCGTGCTGTACATACCGGAGTTGCTCGGTGGTTGGTGGTAACCCCGGCGCCATCGCCAAGTGGTAAGTCAAGGGTCTGCAAAACCCTCATTCACCGGTTCGAATCCGGGTGGCGCCTCTCGAAATTCCTAGGCTTGTTGAGTGCCCCTGGGTGGGTCGGCGACGCGTACTCCCCATAGGCTGCTCGAAAAAGGCGACGGCGCGCCACACCAGGGGTGGCGCGCCGCTTGTCACTTCATCCAGGCGAAGCCGTTAGCGGCGGGTGCCGTTAGCGTTTGGCCAGGGCCAGCCGGTCGATGCGGAGAGCGTTCGCTCCGTCGGTGGCAATGGTTGGGCCAGACACCTCAACCTTCGCTCCTCGGAACAACGACGAGGCGTCTAGCGTCGTGGCGGGACCGACGAGGGCCACGGTGCCGTCGGCGAACACCATGCCGGTGACGCGACCATCCGGCGCGGCGAGGAGCGCCTCCAGCGAACCACGCGCGGTCACTTCGTTCCCGGCGCAGTCCTCATGGGTGGGCTGCCGCGCCGGAGAATCGCTCGCGTGCAGCAGCAGCTTTCCGCCACGGGTGAGGCGGGCGCGGTAGTACACGACGTTCAACGCCGTTTCGACCGCGTCGCCCTCGACCTGCACGCGCTGCCCGGCAGCAAAGCCAAACTCCGACGCATTTGACGACAACATCACCACCGACCCCTCGGCCAGCAGCAACGCGAACGGCTCTCCCCGGCTATTGACGAGGACCTTGTCGATGTTGGCCGACCGCTGCATTCGGAAGTGCACCTCGCCGCTGGGAGCGGGGGAGGCGGGCTCGGCGAGGGCCAAGCTGGAGGAGAAGCAGAACACAACAACAAGCCACTTCAGTCGTGAGATGTAGGTAGCGAGTGACATGACGGAGTTTCCCCCTTCTTGAGAACCGAGCGGGAAGTCGCTGCGGTCTGCCCGGCGGTTGTGCAGTGCTTGTGCCGGTTGAGGAAACCGAGACGAATCGCCCATCTGTCGAGCGACGAGCGCCGAGGCGTTGCACCGCAGACAACGGAGCAAGCAGCCTTGTCTCGGGCCGCGTAACAAGCACACATCAAGCGCCTGCGCACGACACGGGACAACGGCGTAAGCAAGACGTGCACCAAACCGCAGACGAATACTTCACACGCTGCAGAACGCCATCGGGTTGGGGTACGCGGCGCGAAGTCCCGCCAGGGAGGCCGGCGGTTCCGTCGCTCCCCTCGAAGTCGACGCGGCTCGCAGCTGAGCCCAAGACGCATCGGAGCATGGGTGCCGTGGCATGTCCGGGCCTGTTCTGCCTGGGTCTCAGCGTTCAAGGGGTACGTCCCTCTGAACGGGCTGTGCCGTACAGCCCGCTGTAGAGCCCCCACTACGCCCTGGGCGGACAACGCGTGCGTCTCCTTGCGAAAACGACTAAGGCCAATTCCCCTCATTTCCGCACGTTGGCCTTAGCGTGTACTTTCAAGAGTGTCCGCAACGCCCTCATTCCCCGCTTCGAATCCGGGTGGCGCCTCTCGTCAGCAGCCCCAAACGTCTCCGAGGCCAGCTCCACTGTCTCCCAGGCCAGCTCCTCGCGGTCTCCAGCGGCTTGCCGCGTGGGGGCTCGCCGTCTGTCTGCTCAGCCCGGCGCTCGCGGCGGACCCTCCCGACGGCGGCGCGCCGGCCGAGCCAGCGGCAGCGGTGCCTCCGCCCACTGCGGCGGCGGCCCTCGACGCCCCGAGCGGCGCCTGGAAGCGCGTGGACGTGCGGGCTGGCGAGCCTACCTTGCCGGTGCGGCTGATGGAGGGGCAAACGCAGGTGGACTTCGTCCCGCTCGGCCGGGTGCGCCTGGTGCTGCCCGGGCCGGTGGAGGTGGTGGCCGAGGCCCCGGCCGGACGGCCGCTGCGGGTGCGGCTCGTCCAGGGCACGCCCGCCACGCGGCGCTTTCGCCTGGAGCTCACCGAGTTGGCCTTTGCCGACAAAGCCGGGCTGCAGTCCGAGCTCGACAGCTGGGCCAAACGCGGCGTCCGGGTGCAGGTGCAGACGCTGGGGCAAGTCTACGGAATTGCCGGCAAGGTCATCGACAACCGCCGCTATGCGCTGTTGCTCGACGAGGGGCTGACCGAGGCCCAGGCCAGAACGCGCCTGGGCGAGGTGCTGCGCCAGTGGGGCGTCCGCGCCACCCTCTCGGAGGACGTCCTCGTTCCAGCCCACGGCGTCCTGGAGGTTCGCCAGGCGAGCGGCGCGCTGTTGGGGCGCGCCGTGGACAAACTGCACGCCGAGACGCTGGACCAAAGCGGCTTCGACGTTCGCCAGGTGGAGCACGACGTCGGCTACCGGGCCCACGGCCTGGAGGACCGTCGCTACCGGGGCGCTCTGGTCTTCACCGTGGATGCGCGCGGCACGCTGGCCGTGGTGAATGAGGTAACACTGGAGGACCTCCTCAAAGGGTTGGTCCCCTCGGAGACCTTCGCCGCGGCGCCGATGGAGGCCCTCAAGGCCCAAGCCGTTACCGCCCGAGGCGAGGTGCTGGCCAAAGTCGGCACCCGGCACCTCTCGGACCCGTACCTGTTGTGCTCGGAGCAGCACTGCGCCGTTTACCGGGGGCGCAGCGGCGAGGCGCCCTCCACCAATGCGGCCGTGGAGGCCACCCGCGGTCAGGCACTCTTCAGCCAGGAGGGACGGCTGGTGGACTCCGTCTACAGCGCGGTGTGCGGCGGGCACACCGAGGACAACGAGGCGGTGTGGGGCGGCGTGCCCGACCCGAGTCTGCGGGGCAAGCCCGACCTCCTCGAGGCATTTCCGTCCCTCCCGTCGGCCCGCAGCGAGACCGCTGCCTTCCTCCGAGCCGAGCTGCCGGCTGCCTGCCGCAAGAGCCCCTTTGCCCAAGCCAGCCGCTACCGCTGGGAGAGGCGCTTCTCCGCGGCGGAGCTGGACGCGCTGCTCGCCCCGCTCGGGCTCGGCTCCATTCGGGCGCTCCGGGTGGTGGAGCGCGGCGTCTCAGGGCGCGCGCTGTTGTTGGCCATCTCCGGCGACCGCGGCGCCACCGAGCTCCGCGGCGAGCTCACCATCCGGCGCGCCTTCGGCATGTTGAATAGCTCGCTCTTCGTCATCACCACCGAGCGCGACGACAGCGGAGCTCCGACGCAATGGGTGTTTCACGGCGGGGGTTGGGGCCACGGCGTCGGAATGTGTCAAACCGGCGCCATCGGCCGCGCCTTCGCCGGCGAGGACTACCGCGCCATCCTCCGCTACTACTTCAACGGAGCCGAGGTGGCCAAAATTTACCAGTAAATGCAACGGCTTGGGCGGGCTGGACGCCACCGGCCTCACGGCGTTATGCGCATGGCCGGGGCCGGTCGCTCACCGCGGCTGAATTCGACCATTAGACTCTCCGCTTCTTCATGAAGAGCGCTGCGCCCAGCTACAGCCGCATCCGGCGGGATGACCCGCGCCGCACGCTTGTCGCCTTCGCGGTGGCGGTGCTGCTGCACCTGTTGGCGGTGGGCTTGGTGCTGTTGCTCGACCTGGTGCATCTGCCCTGGCTCGAAAGCCGTCCGCCGCCGCAGCAGGTGGACTTGCGTCCCCTGTCCGCCGAGCAATGGGCGCGCAACCGCGGGGCACTGGCCCAGGAGTCCGGCACGCCTCGGCCACCAGCGCCGCGGCCGCCGCCCGAGGAAAAGAAGGAGCAGCCGGTGCACGGCCAAGTGGTGGCGGTGGCTCCCGGCAACGAGCAGAAGCCCGAGGACACCAAGTACCTGGCCGAGAAAAACAACAAGGTGGAGAAGGAGACGAGGTCCCGCGTCCAGACGCCCTTCTACCGCAACGCCATGCCGAAGCAGACGGCCGAGACGCAGCGCGCCGACCTCGGTCGGGACGCCGCCGCGCAGGCGCAGTTGTCGGGAAACAACGGAGCGGGCCAGGACGACCGCCCGCGCCGCCAGGCGGAGAAAAAGGGGGCGATGGAGATTCCCAAGACGACGGCCAGCGAGCGCGTCGCGCTGAAGTCCCCCGAGACGGTGGGACCGGGGGCGCAGGTGGCCAACCGCTCGGAGAGCGCCGAGGTGGCGGGCAACTCGGACCGGCTCCACATCGCCCCCGGCTCGGCCGGCGGCAGCGGGGAGGAGGCTTCCGACGGACGCAAGGGGCAACTGGGCATCCTCAACCTCATGCCCAGTGCGGCGGCGCTGGACAAAATTATTGGAGCCGCGCCGAACGACCACCTCGAAGCCGAGGAGGGCGACTCGACTTTCCTCAACACCCGCGAATGGAAGTTTGCCACCTTCTTCAACCGGGTGAAGCAGGCCGTGGGGACACACTGGAACCCCAACGAGCCGCTGCGCCAGCGCGACCCCACTGGCAACATTTATGGCGGGCGTGACCGCTACACCCTGCTCAGCATCACGCTCGACGCCCAAGGGACGCTGCGCGACGTGCACGTGGAGAAGTCCTGCGGCGTCGACTTTCTGGACGAGGCAGCCATTGCCGCCTTCCAGAAAAGCCAGCCCTTTCCCAACCCGCCAGCGGGCTTGGTGGACAAGGACAACGCCATCCGCTTCCAGTTCGGCTTCTTCCTGGAGTTTGGCGGAGGGCCGCGCATGCGGCTGTTCCGCAACAACTAGCGCGGGCCTTGGCTGTACTCCTCCACGGGAGGACAGGTACACATCAGCTGCCGGTCACCGAGCACGTTGTTGAGACGGCTCACTGCGGGCCAGAATTTTTGCCCGTGTAACCAAGGCGCCGGAAAGGCGGCCGTGGCCTGGCTGTAGGCGCGGTCCCAGCCCTCCGCCGTCACCACCTCGGCGGTGTGCGGCGCGTGCTTGAGGACATTGCCCTCGCGCGGCGCCCGGCCAGCTTCGATGTCGGCAATCTCCCGCCGGATGGAAACCATGGCCTCGCAGAAGCGGTCCAGCTCGTCCCGGGACTCGCTCTCGGTGGGCTCCACCATCATGGTTCCGGCCACCGGGAAGCTCACCGTGGGGGCGTGGTAGCCGTAGTCCATGAGCCGCTTGGCGACGTCTTCCACTTCGACGCCGGCCGTCTTCTTCAGGGCGCGCAAGTCCAAAATGCACTCATGGCCCACCCTGCCCTGCTTGCCGCGGTACAGGACGGGGTAGTGCGGGGCCAGCCGCTCGGCGATGTAGTTGGCGCTGAGAATGGCCGTCTCGGTCGCCAGCCGAAGGCCCTCTGCGCCCATCATCCGGATGTAGGCGTAGGAGATGACGAGGATGCTGGCGCTGCCCCACGGCGCCGCCGAGACCGCGCCGACGGCGGAGCCTCCGGCTGGGTTGACCAGCACATGCCGGGGCAAGAACGGGGCGAGGTGGCTGGCCACGCCAATCGGGCCCATGCCGGGGCCGCCGCCGCCGTGCGGGATGCAGAATGTCTTGTGCAGGTTGAGGTGACAGACGTCCGCGCCGATGTCCCCCGGGCGGCACAGCCCCACCTGGGCATTCATGTTCGCGCCGTCCATGTACACCTGGCCGCCGCGCTCATGCACCAGCTGACAGACACGCTGGATGTCGGCCTCGAAGACGCCATGGGTGGAGGGGTACGTCACCATCAGCGCCGCCAGTCGGTCCCGGTACTGCTCGGCCCGGGCCTCCAGGTCCACGAGGTCAATGTTGCCGGAGGCGTCGGTGCGCACCACCACCACCTGGTAGCCGGCCATCACCGCGCTGGCCGGGTTGGTGCCGTGTGCGCTGGAGGGGATAAGGCAGACGTCGCGGTGGCCCTGGCCGCGGGAGTGGTGGAAGGCGCGAATGACGAGCAGCCCGGCGTACTCCCCTTGGCTTCCGGCGTTGGGCTGCAGGGAGACCGCCGCGAAGCCCGTCACCTCAGCAAGCCAGCGTTCCAGCTCGCGGAACAGCTGGTGGTAGCCCGCCGCCTGCTCCGGCGGGCAGAAGGGGTGCAGGGGGCCAAACTCGGGCCAGGTGACTGGCACCATCTCGGTGGTGGCGTTGAGCTTCATGGTGCAGCTGCCGAGCGCAATCATCGAATGGGCGAGGCTCAAGTCCTTGGACTCGAGCTGCTTCAAGTAGCGCAGCATCTGCGTCTCGGAGTGGTGCCGGTTGAAGACGGGGTGCGTGAGGTAGGAGCTCTTTCGCAACAGGCTGGCCGGCAGGCTCTCGGCAGCGGAGGCTCCGAGGGCCTCGACGCTGAAGTCCACCGGGCGGCCGGCGGCGAAGACGTGCCACAGTGCTTCCACATCCGCCGCCGTGGTGGTCTCGTCCAGGCTGATGCCGACGGTGCGCGCATCCACTGGGCAGAGATTCATTCGGCGCTCGCGCGCCGCGGCCAGCGCGGCACTGGCCGCCTGGGGCGTCAACTCGAGCTCAATGCGGTCGAAGACTTGCTCCGTCTTCGGCTTCAGCCCCAGTCGGGAGAGCCCTCGCGCGAGGATGAGCGTCAGGGCGTGCACCCGGTGGGCGATGGCCCGGATGCCCTTCGGCCCGTGGTAGACGGCGTACATGCTGGCCATCACCGCCAGCAGCACCTGCGCGGTGCAAATGTTGCTCGTCGCCTTCTCCCGGCGGATGTGCTGCTCACGCGTCTGCAGCGCCATGCGCAACGCGGGGCGTCCCGAGGCGTCCTGCGAGACGCCAATAATTCTGCCCGGCAGGTTGCGGGTGAACTGGCTGCGGGTGGCGAAGTAGGCAGCGTGCGGGCCGCCGAAGCCCATCGGGACACCAAAGCGCTGGGTGGAGCCAACGGCCACATCGGCCCCCATCTCCCCTGGTGGCGTGAGGAGCGCCAACGCAAGAAGGTCCGCCGCCACCACCGCATGGGCGCCCTCGGCGTGCACGCGCTCGAAGAAGCTTGCCCAGTCCTCGACCGAGCCGTCCGTGGCCGGCAGCTGGACCAGCACGCCAAACACCCTTTTCGAGAAGTCGAATTTTCGCGCATCGCCGACCAGCAGCGGAATGCCGAGTGGGGCGGCCCGGGTGCGCAGCACGTCCAGCGTCTGGGGGAAGACGCCCTCGGAGACGAAGAAGGCGTCGTGGCCCTCCGCCCGCGTGGCGTAAAGCATGTGCATCGCCTCGGCGGCGGCAGTGGCCTCGTCCAGCAACGAGGCATTGGCCACCTCGAGCTGGGTGAGGTCGACCACCATCTGCTGGAAGTTGAGCAGCGCCTCGAGGCGGCCCTGGGCAATCTCCGCTTGGTAGGGTGTGTAGGCGGTGTACCAGCCTGGGTTTTCGAGCACATTGCGGAGAATGACGCTCGGGGTGATGCACCCCGAGTAGCCCATCCCGATGAAGGACTTGAAGACTTGGTTTTTCCGTCCCAGCTGCTGCAGCTCCTCGAGCAGCGCCGTCTCGCCGAGGGGTGCGGGCAAGTCCAGGGCGCGGCGCAGGCGGATGGACGCGGGAATGGTGGAGTCCACCAACGCCTCCATCGAGTCGAGGCCGAGAGTGGCCAGCATGGCGGCGCGCTCGGTGGCGTCTGGTCCGAGGTGTCGGTCGACGAAGTGCTCGGTGGGCTTCCAGTGCAGGGGCATGGAAGGTGCCATCTAACAGTCCAGCCCGACGGTGCCCAGCCCCGAGGGCACACCGGCAGCGGCGGCTTCTCGCAGCGATGAGGCGCTCTCCGGCTGGCCAGCGCCTGCCGGGCTAGGCCTCAGCTCGACGCCAACAGCGCGCCGTACGCCGCGGCGTCCATCAGCGCCTCCCACTCGCTCGGCTGCGACGGCTCGACTTCGCAAATCCAGCCCTTGCCGTAGGGGTCCTGGTTGATGAGGTTGGGCTCGTCGGAGAGGGCTTGGTTCACCTTCACCACCTTGCCGGCGAGCGGGGCATACAGCTCGCTCACCGCCTTGGTGGACTCCACCGTCCCGAAGCTGGCGCCGGCCACCAGCGACGCCCCCACCTTGGGCAAGTCGACGTACACCACATCGCCCAGCGCCTCCTGGGCGTGGTCGGTCACGCCCACCACCACCGTCTTTCCGGTGCGTCGGGCCCACTCGTGCTCTTTGGTGTAACGGAGGTCCTTCGGGTTCTCGACCATGCGGTGTCAGCTCCTGCGCCAGAAGGGCGTCTTCACCACCTCGGCCTGGACCGGGCGGCCACGAATTTCCACTTCAATGCGGGCTCCCTCCCGGGCCTGGGCGCTCTCGAGGTAGCCAATGCCAATCGCCTTTTTGACGCTGGGCCCCATGGTGCCGGACGTCACCACCCCCGCCGGCGCGCCCCCCACCAGCAGCGGGTAGCCGTGCCGCGGAATTCCTGGCTCACGCATCTCGAAACCCACCAGCTTGCGACCGACGCCGGCTTGCTTCTGGCGCTCGAGCGCGGAGCGGCCGACGAAGTCCCCCTTGTCCCACTTCACAATCCAGCCCAGTCCGGCCTCGAGCGGGGTGTGCGCGTCGTCGATGTCATTGCCGTAGAGGGCGTACTTCATCTCCGTGCGCAGGGTGTCGCGCGCGCCGAGCCCTGCCGGCTTGAGCCCGTCGGCAGCCCCGGCTTCGAGCAGCGCGTTCCACAGGGCCACCGCCCGCTCGGGAGGGCAGTACAACTCGAAGCCGTCCTCGCCGGTGTAGCCGGTGCGAGACACCACGCAGCCTACGCCGGCCACCGTGCCCTCGGCGAAGTGGTAGGTGGAAATGTTTTGGAGCGGCAGCGGCGTCAGTCGCTGGAGAATGGCCGGTGCCTTCGGCCCCTGCAGCGCCAGCTGGGCATACTCGTCCCCGCGGTCGACCGGCGTCACGGCACCGGCGTGGGCGGCCATCCAGGCAAAGTCCTTGCTTCGGTTGCTGGCGTTGACGCAGATGAGAATTCGCTCTGGCGAGAAGCGGTAGGCCACCACGTCATCCACGAAGCCCCCCGCCTCGTTGAGGAGCCCGGCGTACACCGCCTGGCCATTGGCAATGCGGGACAAGTCATTGGTGAGGAGGCGGTTGGCAGCGGCCAGAGCCCCGGGCCCACGGAATTCCACTTCCCCCATGTGCGAGACGTCGAAGAGGCCGGCCGCGGTGCGGACCGCCTCGTGCTCGCCGAGGACCGAGCTGTACTGCACCGGCATCTCCCAGCCTGCAAAATCCACCAGCCGGGCACCCAGTGCGCGGTGAGCCTCGTAAAGTGGCGTCCGTCGGGCCATCGGCGCGGGGCAACATTTCAGAGCGTCCCGGCGGATTCAAGCGTGGCCAACACCCTGGGGACGGCCGCCAGGACGCCGGCCCCGGCCCCGGCGCGCCACCCGTGCCCAAGAAGCGGCGCGGACGCTTCGGGGGACGTAGACTGCGCCAGGAGCGACTGCAGCCCAGCATGAAAATCCGAAACCGTCTCAACCCGTCGCAACCCTGCTTCTCCTTCGAGTTCTTCCCGCCGAAGACAGAGGAAGGGCTGAAAAACCTCTTGCACACGCTCGATGACTTGGCGCCGCTCGCTCCGGGCTTCGTGTCGGTCACCTACGGGGCGGGGGGCAGTACCCGCAGCCAGACGGTGGATTTGGTGAAGGCCATCCGCGCCCGCGGCATCGAAGCCATGGCGCACGTCACCTGCGTCGGCCACACCCGCACCGAGCTGGCGGTGCTGTTGGAGCACCTCGCCGCTGCCCGGGTCGAGAACGTCCTGGCCCTGCGCGGCGACCCTCCGGCAGGAGACCGGGCCTTTGTGCCGGCCGAGCACGGCTTC
Source organism: Myxococcaceae bacterium (assembly GCA_052147975.1). GTDB lineage: Bacteria > Myxococcota > Myxococcia > Myxococcales > Myxococcaceae > JADGRA01. Next base: position 23,199 of record JBKQJL010000019.1, on the reverse strand, counting down.
TCCCATGCCTCCGAGCTGGTGGCCTTCATCCGCGACCACGACTTCCCCTTCTGCGTCGGGGGGGCCTGTTACCCCGAAGGCCACGTGGAGACGGTGTCCCGTGAGGACGACCTGCGCCACCTCAAAGCCAAGGTGGATGCCGGGCTGGATTTCCTCATCACCCAGCTGTTTTTCGACAATGCCTTCTACTTCGACTTCGTAGAGCGGGCCCGCCGCCTGGGCGTCAACGTGCCCATTGTCCCGGGCATCATGCCCATCACCAACTTCGAGCAGCTGGGGCGTTTCACGCGCATGTGCGGCGCCACCGTGCCGATGCGGCTGCAGCTGGCGCTGGAGCGCGTGCGCCATGACGCCCAGGCCGTCATCCAGCTGGGCGTGGCCCACGCCGTGCTGCAGTGCACCGAGCTCCTCCGGCGCGGAGTGCCGGGCATCCACTTCTACACGCTCAACCGCAGCCCGGCCTCCAGGATGATTGTCAGCGCCCTGCGCGCGCAGCCGTAAGCGGAAGGCGGGCGGCGCTCCTGGACGCCCCGCAGGGACTAGGGCTGCTCGGCGTAGACTTTGACCAGCCGGTACAGGAATTCCCGGGCTTCCAGCAGCGACTGGACGCGGATGTACTCGTTGAGGCCGTGGATGTGGCCGAGGTCGGGGCCGATGAAGATGGGATTCACCCCGTAGGTTGGGATGCCGACGGCGTTGGTGAACTCGCCATCGGTCGCGCCCGGCTGAAGGATGGGCAACACCGGCACCCCCGGCCAGAACTCCGAGGCGAGCGTCTCAATCGGCCCCAGCACCGCTGGCGTCAGCGGCGGCGACTGCGTCGGGGGGCCGCGCGTCTCGAGTGTGGTGACGTTGACGGCCGGGTCGGCCACCAGCTCCTGCAGCTTCGCGCGCACCACGTCGGCGGAGACGCCCGGGAAAATACGACAGTTGACGTTGGCCCGCGCCCGTTGCGGCAGCGCGTTGGTGGCGTGGCCAGCCTCGAGGGTGGTGGCCACGCACGTCGTGCGGAGGGTGGCGTTCCAGGTCGGGTTTTGGCTGGCGACGAGGGCGATGGCCTTCTCGTCGGCGGGATTGCGCAAGAATGCACTCATGGCACTGGCGACTTCCGTTTCCCCCCTCGCTGCTTGGAGTTTCGCCATGCCGGTGAAATAGGCGCGGTTGACGTCGTTGAACTGGACCGGGAACTCGTAGGCGGCAATGCGGGTGAGCGCCGCGGCCAGGCGGTAGATGGCGTTGTCTTTCACCGGCCGCGAGCTGTGCCCACCGGGGTTGGTGACCTCGAGCCGGTAGTTTTGGGAGAATTTCTCGCCGGCCTCGACGTCGAGAGCGATGCGAGCCCCCTTGGCATCGAGCTCCCCGGAGGCGCCCTCGTTGAGCGCCAGCCCGGCGTCGATGAGCGCTCGACGGTTTTGGGTGAGCCATTCAGCGCCGTTGAAGGCCCCGTTGGTCTCCTCACCGCAAGTCAACGCCAGCTTGAGCGTGCGCAAAGGCCGGAAGTGCTCGGTCCGGTAACGGATGAAAAGGTCGACCCAGATGGAGGCCTCGGCCTTGTCGTCGCTTGCACCCCGGGCGTAGAAGGCCCCGTTCTCCTCGACCAGGGTGAAGGGGTCCCGCGTCCAGTCCTCGCGCTTGGCTTCCACCACGTCGAGGTGCGCGAGCAGAAGAATGGCTTTTCGCTTCGCGTCCCGGCCCGGGTAGACGGCGACCAGGCCCCCCTCCTTCGGATGGCCCGGTGCGCTGAAGAGGTGCACGTCACCCTCCGGGAAACCCGCCGCCTTGAGCCGCGCCGCCATCCGCTCGGCGGCGAGCGTGCAGCTCCCGACCGACAGCGTGGTGTTCGTCTCGACCAGCTCCTTGTACAGCTCGCGGAAGCGCTGCTCGCCTTGCGCTGAGTCCTGAGGCGGCGCGGCAGTCACGGAAAGGGCGACCGTCAAGGCCGCGGCGGCAACGAGCCGCTTCATGGGAGCTCCGTCCAAAAAGGGGGGCGCGGAGTAGACGATGGCCGATGCGGGCGGCGCAAGGCCGGCCGCCGGCTAGGGGTGAAGTGTGCGCTGGGCATTCCTCAGCGCATTCTTCATCAGCATGGCGATGGTCATCGGCCCGACCCCGCCTGGGACGGGGGTAATGGCCGAGGCACGCTCAGACGCGGCGGCGAATTCGACGTCCCCCACCAGCTTGCCGTCGGGAAGTCGATTCATCCCCACGTCGATGACGACCGCGCCGGGCCGAATCCAACTTCCCTTCACCAGCTCGGGGACACCGGCCGCCACCACCAGCAGCTCACCACGCGCCACCTCCTCGGGCAGGTTGCTCTTTCGGTGGCAGATGGTGACGGTGGCGCTCGCGTTGACGAGCATCAGCGCCATCGGCCGGCCGACCAGAATGCTTCGGCCGACGACGACGGCGCGCTTCCCACTGGGGTTGAAGCCAATCTCCTCGAGCATCCTCATGACGCCCCACGGGGTGCAGGGCAGCGTCGTCTCGCGTCCCTGGGCCAAAAGCCCAGCATTCACCGCCTGGAGCCCATCGGCGTCCTTCTCCGGCCGGAGCTCGGCCAGCAGGCGGTCCGCGTCAATCTGCTTCGGAACGGGAAGCTGAACGAGAATTCCGTGGATGGCCACGTCTTCGTTGAGGCCCTGCAGCCGCTCGAGCGCCACCGCCTGGGGGGTGTCCGCGGGAAGGTGGACTTCCAGGGCGTGGAAGCCGAGCTCGGCCGCCACCTTCCGCTTGCTGGTGACATAAATCTTACTCGCCGGGTCCTCGCCAATGCGCATCACCGCCAGGCCGGGAACGAGGCCGTGCTTTGCCTTCATCTCCGCCACGTCCTTGGCCACCTCGGCGCGGACCTTGGCAGCGATGGCTTTTCCGTCGATGAGAGTCGCCATGTGCTGACCGGCACTCTAGCCTGCCGCACCGTCGCTCGCGTACCCTGCACGCACGGCATGGCCATGCGCGAACTCATCGACTTGCACATCCACGTGGGCGGAGCGGTCGCCCCGCACGTGCTGTGGAGCCTGGCCCACGCCCAGGGCTTCAAGCTGCCCACCAAGAATTACTTCGAATTCGTCGAGCTCATCACCGCCCGCGCCGACAAGGTGGCCAACCTCGATGACTACCTGGCCATCATGCACACCTGGACCGAGAAGATTCAGAGCTCGCCCATGGCCATGGAGCGCAGCATCTATGAAGTCTTCGGAAAGGAGTACCGCGGCAGTCGGGTGAGCCAGATGGAGCTCCGCTTCAACCCAATGAAGCGCAACCTCCATGCCGAGCTGGACCTGGACCACATCATCCACGCCTCACTCCGGGGCATGGACCGGGCGGTGCTCGAGTACGGCGTGAAGGCGGGCCTCATCTTCTGTCTGGCCCGCGAGTTCGACCACGGCCTCAATGCCATCATTCTGGAGAAGGCCATTCGCTACCGCCACCGGGGCGTGGTGGGCATCGACCTTGCCGGGACGGAGAACGAGGCGCTGGAGAAGGACCGCTCCCAGCTGGACCTCTACAGCGAGCTTTTTGCGCGGGCCCGGGCCGCGGGGTTGAAAACCACGGTGCACACCGGAGAGACGGCCGGCACCGGAGCCGAAGGCGTCATGGCGGTGGTGGAGAGGCTCAAGCCCAACCGAATTGGACATGGCATTCGCGCCGCCTACGACGAGGCGGCGATGCGCGCCCTCCGGGAGCAGGAGGTGGTGCTCGAGCTGTGCCCCACCTCCAACCTGCACACCCACGCCGTGTCCGGCGTCGACGAGCTCCGCCACATTGTCCAGACGCTGCTCGACCGCCGGGTCAAGGTGACGTTGAACACCGACGGCCCCTACCTGTTGGAGACGGACATGCAGTCCGAGGTCCAGCTGGTGGAGAAGCACGGCATCATGACGCCGGCGCAGGTGGACCAAGCCCTGGCCACCGCCCGCGAGGCGTCCTTCATCCGCTAGCGCCAACGCCGCCTTGTACCGCCTCCTCCGAAAGCTTCTCTTCCTGCTTCCGCCCGAGCGCGCTCATGCCCTGGGCATGGGGTGTCTGGCCTGGCTGTCTCGCTGGCCCTCCTTGTGCCAACGGGCCCGGCGACGCGCCCTGTCCATGTCCGCCAGCGGCGCGGTGGACTTCTCCGTACGCAGCGCCGGGCTGGCCTTTGCGCACCCGGTGGGGCTGGCAGCCGGACTGGACAAGGACGGCCATGCAGTGTCCGGCCTGTTCGCCCTTGGCTTTGCTGCGGTGGAGGTGGGCACCGTCACGCCCCGGCCACAGGCCGGCAACTCCGGGCCCCGCCTCTTCCGGCTGCCGGCCCATGGAGCGCTCATCAACCGGCTGGGCTTCAACAACGCCGGCGCCGACGCCGCGGCCGCGCACCTCCGCGCCGCGCAGTGGCGGCCCGGGCCCCTCGGCATCAACATTGGGAAAAACAAGGAGACGCCGCTCGAGGACGCGGCCGACGACTACCTGGCGTGCGTCAGCGCGCTTGCCCCCCACGCCGACTACCTGGTGGTGAATGCAAGCAGCCCCAACACCCCCCTGCTTCGGCAGCTCCAACAGCCGGAGCTGCTGGCGGCGCTGTTGGCGGCGGTGCGCGCCCGCATGGAGGCGGTGGCACCGGGCCGGCCCCTCTTCCTGAAAATTGCCCCGGACCTCGCACCGGAGGCCGTCGACGCGGTGGTGGACGTGGCGCTGGAGGCCCGTGCCTCTGGCCTCATCGCCACCAACACCACCATCACCCGCCCTTTCGCCCACCCGCTGGCCTCGTTGGAGGGTGGCCTCTCCGGACGTCCGTTGCGTGGCCTGGCGACGGAGACACTGCGGCGGGCGGCCCGGCGGGCCGACGGCCGGCTGGCGCTGTGGGGGGTGGGCGGTGTGGCCACCGCCGAGGACGTGTATGAGCGGCTGCGCGCGGGCGCCTCGGTGGTGCAGCTGTACACCGCCCTGGTGTACCAGGGGCCCTCGCTGGTGCACCGGCTGCTTCAGGGCTTGCAGGCGCTGCTGAAGCGGGACGGCTTTCGCCGGCTACAGGACGCCATTGGGGCGGACGTGGGCAAGGGCTGACGGGGCCGGGCCTAGCGCACCGGCAGCAGCGTGGACAGCTCCTTTGGAAGCTCGCCGCGTGCCAGTGCCGGGCCCGCCTCGGCGAGGAGTTTCTCGAGCGCCCCCTGGACGAGGCGGCCCGCCTCCTCCGCACTGTGCGGCACGAGCGCCTGCAGCTTCGAGACGAGGAGGGCCCGCGTCTCTGTCCTCAGACGGGGGGCCTCGGTTGGCCCTTCGAGAAGCGCCGCGCCGAGGGCGCCCAGCTGCCCGCGGGGGACGGGAGCCACCTTGAGGGTGCCCCCCAGGGCGGCCTGGGCCAGCGCGGCCAGAAGCACCGCCGGCGGACCGCCCACAGGCCAGTCCTCTCCGAGGGAGGCCAGCGAGCGGCGCGCCGCCTCCTCGGTGCCACCGAGAAGCGCCGCAAACACGGCCCGCTGGTGTTCCGCCTGGCCGAGCAGCGCCTCCGCCTCGTGCACTTCGCGCAGGCTGCGAAAGGGGACTGGCTCGGCGCCCTCCACCCGAAGGGCCCGAAGCGGACGGGGCCGCCGCATGGCCGCCACCGCCGCGGCCACGTCCGGCCACAGCAGCCACGTGCCGTCCAGGCGCGAAAGCGGCTGGCGCCCCAGCCGGTCCGCGCGGTGCTTGAGCTGAAGTCCCAGCGTGAAGCCAACTTGAAAGAGGTGGCGGGAGGTTTGCGCGCGCACCACCTCGGCCGCGGCGGCGGCGCTTCCGGCAGCGAGGTACTCCAGGCCGAGCTCGAGCGTGTCCCGGGCGCGCTCGCTGGCGTCGCGAATGGCTTGGGGGTCGCCCGGGTCGGCGCGCTCATCCACCAGCACCGCATTCACCACCGTCCTCAGCTCGTCCTCCAGGTTGTCCCGCTCGTCCGCGGTGAGCGCCTCCAGCGCGGCGGACAACAGCCGCGGGCGCTCTCGGCCTGCTGCCAGGGCGGAGGCCGCGGCATCTGCCCGGGGCGGCGGCGGCAGTGGCACCCGGGCGAAGAGGGAGCGCGCCGTCTCTGGGTCCGGGAAGCCCAAGTCCGAGAGGCGCGCGTTGCGGAAGTTGTAGGCCACCTCTTCCAGCTCGCTGGGCAGCGCCCAGCGGGCAGACTCCAGCTGCCGACTCAGGCCGAGGGCGTCCTGGGCCATCAAGTCGAGCAGCCAGGTGCGCAAGGCAGCCTGGTCCACGGACTGCTCGGCCCGGAATTCCACCCGGTAGCGGCCGTCGGCCGAGTCCAGCGTCAACCCTTCCACGTGGAGGTCCGGCTCCTCCTCCAAGTCGTGGATGGTGGTGTGCTCTCGCAGCAAGGACTCGAGCAGCTCCGAGTCAAGGCCCGTCAGCTGGGCGTGGAAGGCCTCGGCGTCGTCGCCCCGGGCAGCGCGAATCCAGTTGAGCAGGGCATGGTGGTCGAGCCGGTCGCCTTTCCACGCGCCCAAGTCGATGAAGGACTGAAACTGAGCCGGCGAGGCGAGCTGCACCACGTCAGTGGCGTCGGCCAGCCCCACCGAGCGAATGTCCAGGTAGAGGCGGTCCGCCGGGAGACTGCGCACCAGGGCGGCCGCGGCTTTGTCCTCCACCAGGGCCTCCAGCCGCGCCTTGGGCTCGAGCCGTTGCAGCTGGCGCACCAGCTGTGTCCGGGCCGCCGCTCGGTCCCGCCCATTTCCTGGCTGGTGTCTTGCCACGCCCCAACGCTCCTACCACGGCGGCAGCCAAGGCCAAGGGCCGCCGGAGGCGCGGGGCCGTCAGTTGATGGGGGTGTTGCAGCTGGTGTTGATGGAGAAGCTGTCGAGGTAAGGCTGGCTGGTCTGGTCCGTGGAAACGAGGACGAATTGCAATTGTAGGTACTTGAATTGCGGCACTGGACCGGGGGCGGCCTGCAGGTTGGAGACGGTGGTGACGTTGTACCCGTTGGCGGCGCTGGCCGGCGCTGAAGGCCAAGGCCCGTACTGTTGAGAGAGGGTGAAGTCAAAGTTGTTCGAGCCGCGGACGTACAGCACCACGCTGGTGTTGGGGGGCGTGGTGACCACCCAGGTGACGGTGTTCCACTGCGCGAAGCGCGAGCAGCCGGCCACCGTCTGGTAAAAGCTGCCCTGGTTGGTGGTGATGTGACGCAGCTGGTAGCCGGTGAAGTCGGAATAGCTGTACAGGGCGCCCACCTGGTTGGGGCTCTTGGTGACGGCACCGGTGTTGCGGTCCACCCGCATGACGTTGCCGCTCGAGTTGTTGACCCACAGGTTTCCATCCTGGTCGAGGCCGACGCCGATGCTGGTCTTGCTGTTGACGTCGGTGGCGTCGATGACGTCGGTGGGGCCGGCGTCGGTGGCGAAGTAGTAGGGCGAGCCGCCATCCAGTCCGTCGATGCCGAAGACAATGGCCGCCGAGCCGCTGCTCGTCCCGAACTTGCTGTCGGAGGTGAACCACACTTTGCCGTCCACGTCGGTGGCCACGCCGCGGGGCCGGGCCGGCCCCGTTCCAGTGAGGCTGGTCATGGCCCCGAAGCTGTACTGCGTCCAAATGCCGGTGGTGGGCGCTCCGGCGTCGGGGAGGAAGGAGGTCGCGAAGGGCCCGCTGGCCCAGCTGGGAATCCACACCCGGTTGAGCCCATCGACGGCGATGCCATAGCCGCCCGTCACCAGGCCCGGGGGAGCCGAAATTCTCGGCAGCCCGAGGCTGGTGTTCCCCGCCAACAGGGCATAGGAGTTGGCGTCGATGAGCACCAGGTTGTTGGTCGTCCGGTCGACCACCCACAGCCGGTTGAGCGCATCGACCGCCGCGCCGTACGGCTGAATGTCCGGGACGGCGATGGAGATGCCGCCGTCCGGCTCCACGAATTGCGGGACGCCGGTCATGGGGTTGAGCCGCCAGATTTTGCGGTCAATCCACGTGCCTACCCAGACGTCGCCCGGGGCCCCTTCGTAACCGCGGGCGATGGCGATGGAGCCCTCGCCGAAGGCGCCGTTGGGGTTGATGGCGCCGAGCTCCTGGGTGAAGAGGACGCACTCGTCGTATTGCAGCACGTTGTTGGGGTCGGTCGGCACGTAGTACTCACCGGGCTCGATGACGCCGTAGGTGCCGGAGTCGGGGTTGTCGTAGCTCGTGTCGATGACGCCGTTGCCGTTGCGGTCGACGCAGTCGTAGGTGTTGCCGGCAATCTTCGTCGCCGAGAAGTACTGGTTCGCGTTGGCGGCGAAGTTGGCCACCCAAAAGTCGCTGTTGATGTCGATGGCGGTGCGACTCGGGTTGTAGACTTGGGCCGACGTGGAGTGGTTGGTGTTCCCCAGGCCGTCGATGGGAATCACGCTGATGTAGCGGGCGAGCTCGATGATGCCGCCGTCGGGAAGCGAATTCTTGGTGTCGAATTTGGACACCGTTCCCACGGTCCAGTTGGCAATCAGCGCGAAGTTGAGCTGGATGTCGGTGCTGCTCAGGGTGACGTGCCCGTTCGGGTCCACGGTGACGCCGTTGCCGTAGCTTCCGGCCGTGCCGCCGTCGAGGGTGAAGCCCGCGCCGCCGCCTCCGCCGTCTCCACCATCGGGGTTTCCGAAGGTGATGGTCACCGGACCGCCGTCGGTGCTGGGCGGAGGGCAATAGTAGTAGTCACACGGGTCGACGAAGCCGGAATCCGGCCCGGCGTCCGGTCCGCTGTCCGGGGCTCCTGCATCCTGAAGCGGCGAGACACTGCCATTGCAGGTGCAGCCCGCAACCGCGCCGAACACCAGGAGCAGGACTGGGAATGCCCCCCGCATCATGTGCTTCTCCAGCATCCACGAATCATCGGCGCAGCCTTAGGTTGGGTCAACAGAGGTGTCTCGCATACCCGTGAGCTCCCACACTGCCTCCCACACTTCAGTGAGACCCAGTTTTTCCGTTGCCGAGAAACCGAGCACCCAGTCGACGTCCACCCCGAGGGTGGCGGCGATGGTCCGCAACTTTGGGCGTCGCCGCGCCTTGGCCAGGCGGTCGAGCTTGGTGGCCACCACCAGGGTGGGCCGCTCTGCCCGCCGGAGGTAGCCAAGGGTGCGCACATCGTCTGGGGTGGGGCCGACCTCTGCATCCACAATGCTCACCACGCCCCGCAGCTCGCGCCGGCGCTCGAGGTAGGTCGTCACCATCTTCTCCCAGGTGGCGCGCTCCTTCTTTTGCACCTTGGCAAAGCCGTAGCCAGGCAAGTCGGCGAAGCGCACGGTGCGCCGAGTGTCACCGCGCACCACGTCCACGTCGAAGAAGTTGAGGGTTCGGGTGCGCCCCGGGGTATTCGAGATGCGGACCAGCTTTTTCCGGCCGGCGAGGGTGTTAATCATCGAAGACTTGCCGACGTTGCTGCGCCCGACGAAGGCAATCTCCGCCGTCCCACCGCTCGGGTAGCCCTCGGGGCCGACCGCGGTGGTGACGAAGCGCGCCTCGACGGGGCGAATCACTGCGTGACACGCGCCGGCGCGGCGGCCGAGGAGGGCGGTGCAGCGCGTCGGGCCCGCGCGGCGCTCCAGTGGTCCATCGCTTTGAGCTTGCTGGTGAAGTCGAACGGCAGAAGCGAGGGCGAGCCGGGGTCATGACAGCTTCGGCAGGAGCGCTCCGAAGGGTCCAAAAGGCCGACCAGCCGTGCCAGCTCGGGGTCCTTCATGACGTAGGACGGGGCGTAATACTGGCCGGCGCCATGGCATGTCTCGCAGCTGACGGCCCCCACCCCTTGCTCGGCCAGGTTGGGCGCATGGCAAGCGGTGCAGCGGGGGTCTTTCTGCTGCTCTCGGGTGAGCGACTCCGCGCTGCGGGCGTGCTTGGAGCTGCTCCAGGCGGCGTAGGCGTCGCCGTGACAGGCCTTACAGCTCTCCGGGCCGAGGAATTCGGCACCCAGCGCCGCTGCCGAGCCCAGCGCCAAACCGAGCGCCAGAAGGGGCGCCGCGACTCTCCATACACCGCGAAGCGAACCCTGGAGCATTGCTGAGGGTGGGCGTAACAGACGGCCGCGCGCACCGGCAACCCCCGTGTGGGCGTACGACACAGATTGAGGGACCCTGGCTCGCTTCGAATAGACTGGGGCCTCTCCAACGTGCGCGCGCCTCGCCTTCTTTTGCTGTCTGTGCTTCTGCCTGCTCTGGCCCACGCTCGGGCCTGGAATGGCGTGGAGCCGGGCGTCACCTCGAGGGACGAGGTGGTGAAGCGCTTCGGGGCGCCCTCCAAGACGCTCAGCGTCGAGGGACACCAGGTGCTCGCCTACACCGGAACGGCGGCCATCAAGGGAACGTCCGAGGCCCAGTTTCGCGTCGACTCGGCCACCGGGCTGGTGGAGCGCATCGACGTCTTTCCAGGTCCAGTGGTGGACCGAGAAACGGTGGAAAGCAGCTACGGGCCGCCCTGCCCGGTCGCCGGCCCGCCCGCCGGCAACTGCTTCCAGAAGAAGCTGACCGAGGACTTCCGCACCTATTACTTCTACCCGCGGCTCGGGCTGGCGGTCTTCTTCGAGGAAGAGGGGGATAAGGTGAGGTCCTTCGTCTTCCAGTCCGTGAAGTCCACGCACACTCCTTAAGGCAAAAGGGGGGCGCGCCCGTGCGCCTGGTCGGCCTCACCGGTGGCATCGCCTCGGGAAAGAGCACGGTCACCGAGATGTTTCGGCGCCTCGGTGCGAGCGTCATCGACGCCGACCAGGTGGCCCGCGACGTGGTCCGCCCGGGCCAGCCGGCGCTGGAGGAGATTGCCCGCAGGTTTCCCGGCACCCTCGACGCCCAAGGGCAGCTCGACCGGGCCGCGCTGGCCGCGAGGATTTTCTCGGACTCGGCCGAGCGAGCGGCGCTCAACGCCCTGGTCCACCCTCGCATCCAGGCGGAGGTCCAGCGCCGCACGGACCTGCTGCGGAAGGCGGGGGAGAGCACCGTCCTCTACGACGCGGCGCTGCTCATTGAAAACGGGCTCCACCACGCGATGGAGGGCGTCATCCTGGTGTGGGTCCCGCTGCCGGTGCAGCGCTCTCGGCTGATGGCACGCGACGCGTTGACCGAGGCCGAGGCGGACCGGCGCATCGGCGCCCAGGCGCCGCTCGACGACAAGCGCGCCGCTGCCACCTGGGTGGTGGACAACACAGGCAGCCTTGAGCAGACACGAGCGCAGGTGGTGGAAATCTGGAAGGCGCTTCAGGGCGGAGCTGGGTAGAGTACCTGACGTCCCGATGCCAGAGACCCGAGAACCCGGCACGTACCTCGTCACTGGCTACCCCGGCTTCATCGGCAAGCGGCTGGTGGAGCACATTGCCCGGCACGACTCCAAGGGGCACCTCTTCCTGTTGACGCAGCCCAAATTCGTCGAGGAGGCGCGCGCCCGGGCGAAGCGCTTGAAGGGCGCCTCGGCCGAGGTGCTCTCCGGGGACATCACCGACTTGCACCTGGGGCTGAGCGGCGAGGAGGTGGCCCGGGTGACCGAGCGGGTGACGGACGTTTTTCATCTGGCCGCGGCCAGCCACCTCACTGTCTCCAGAGACACCGCCACCCGGGTCAACGTGGATGGGACCCGCAACGTCCTGGAGCTGGCGCGCGAATGCACCCACCTGCGGCGCTTCAACCACTTTTCCACCTGCCACGTGGCCGGCGACCGGGTGGGCATCATCGCCGAGGACGAGCTCGACCGCGGGCAGTCGTTCCGCAATCCCTATGAGGAGACCAAATTCCAGGGGGAGCAGCTGGTGGCGCGGGCCAGCGCGACGCTGCCGGTCAGCATTTTTCGGCCCTCCACGGTGATTGGGGACTCCACCACCGGTGAGGTGGACCGCTTCGAGGGCCCCTACGCGCTGGCCATCCTGTTGGTGATGAGCCCGTTGGTGGTGCCCCTTCCCCTCCCCGGAGGGGGGGCGGCCCCCCTCAACGTCGTCCCGGTGGACTTTGTGGTGGAGGCCGCCTGGACCATCTCTCGGGATGCGCGCGGGGCGGGCGGCACCTTTCATCTGGTCGACCCGAGCCCGATGAGCACCGGGCGGGTCTACGAGCTCATCGCCGAGCGCTCCCACAAGCGGGTGCCCCGCTTCAAATTCCCGGCGCTGGCAGCCGACGTCTTCATGCGCTTGCCCTTCTTGGACAAGTTGGCGCGACCTCAGCGCGCGGCCCTCAGCTACGTGAGCCAGATGGCCTTCTTCACGAGCCATGCCACCGAGACGCTTCTTCTAGGCAGCGGCGTCCGCTGTCCGCCACTCACCAGCTACCTCGACCGGCTGGTGGCGTACGTCCGCGACGTCTACCAGAGGCGCGCGGAGGCGCGGGACGAAGTCGAGGACCCACTCGACGAGGCGCAAGACTAAACGCGGAGACTGCCGATGCCGAGCTACACCGTGGGAGAGAAGTTCGAGCTGGTGCGCGACGTCGACCGCTACCGGCCCCTGTACTACGCCGGCGCCTCGGGCGACTTCAATCCCATCCACATCGACCCAGAAGTGGGGCGCCTGGCGGGACTGGGCGGCAACATTCTCCAGGGCCTGTGCACCCTGGCCTGGGCAGTGGACGCCTTCGCCCGGTACCTGGGCGACCCGGGCGCCGTCACAAGGGTGCAGGCCCGCTTCAGCCGCCCAGTGGCGCTCGAGGACACCCTCACTTTCCAAGGCGTGGTGACGGCCGTCGACAGCGCGCGGCTGCAGGCCTCGGTGCGCGCGAAAAACCAGCGCGGCGACGAGGTGCTGAAGGAAGTGGCGCTCGAGGGTCGCCGCCCTCCGGGCGGGAGCCGCTGATGGCGTTGGACGCCTCCTTCGTCGGCCGTCGCTGGGGGCCCTTTCGTTACACGGTGGGCCTGGAGAAACTGCGCGAGTACGTGGCCGCCATCTCCGGAGGAGCGCCCACCCTGGGACTGTCCGCGCTGCCGGAGGACGTCCACCCGGTGCTGCACGACGAGGCGGCCGCGGCGCAGGGGCCCTACCGGAGCGTCATCGCCTTTCCCACCTTCGCCGTCACCTTCGCCATGGCCCCCTTCGGCGCCGCCGTGCTCGACCCGGCCCTCGGCGTCGACTTGCTGCGGCTGGTCCACGCCGGGCAGGACTTCGAGTTTCTCGAGGTGCTGCGGCCGGGCGACGTCCTCACCACCCATGGCGAGCTGGTGGAGGTCTCCATGCGCGGACGGCACCAGGTGCTGGTGGTCCGCACCGAGTCCGTCAACCAGCATGGCCGGACGGCGGTGCGCGGCGTGTTTACCGGGCTCATCCGCGGCTAAGGCCGCGTCGGGAAGACGAGCTCGAAGCACTGGCTGCCGGGCAACAGGGGCTCCCGGTAGGGGGCAATGGGGCGAAACCCGAGTGCCCGGTACAGCCGCTGGGCGCCGTGCATGCCGGACAGGGTGTCCAACCGGACGGCCTGCAGGCCCGCCTGGTGCGCCGCGCCCAGCGCCGTCTGCACCAGCGCTCGGCCCACCCCGCGTCGTCGCGCCACCGGAAGCACGTACAGCCGCTTTAACTCGGACAGGCCGGCCGACAGAGGGCGAAGCGCCACCGAGCCCACCACGCGGCCGGCGTGCGCCGCCAGCCACACCCCTCCCGGCGGCGGGTAGGCTCGCTCCAAATCCGCCATCTCCTCGGCGAAGCCCTGAGGCGACAAGTCCACGCCGAGGGCCGTGGCATAGGCCTCAAAGTGCCCCCGGGCCAGGGCCCAGTCGTCGGGCTGGCACCGTCGCACCTCAAAGCTGGGGCGGGGACGCACCATCGGCGCCCAGCGCAGCAACGCCGCCCCCAAAACGCAAACCACAGACGGCCGGGACGCCCGGCGGCACAGCCGGGGAAGCCCCCCTAGCGGATGATGACGCGCTGCTCGAGCAGCTGGACGAGAATGCGAGCCGTGTCCAGGCGCGACATGCCGGAGACGCTGAAGAGGTCATCGAAAGTCATCGTCCCGTCGATTTGCGCCAGGATGAAGCCGGCGCGGTGGTCCAGGTTGAGCCAGATGACTTCGTCCTCGCGCAGCCTCACCCTGGGGATGATGGCCAGCTTGCCCAGCTTGGACTCATAGAGCGCCTGCAGCGTTTGCTCGCTTTCGGCCAGCGCCCGGGCCACCTCCGGGGCCTCCGGGTCGAGCGCTTGGGCCTGCAGCAGCAGCTCCCGGGCGCCGCTGTGGTCATCCAACTCCTGCAGCTCCCGAGCCCGCTGCAGCAGCATGCGCGCCTCGTGCCGGGGGTCCTTGGGCATCTTCGCCGGCAGCGGCGTGCCGCCAGCGCTGGCCGGAAGTGGGGCCACCAGGTTGAGGGCGTCGCCCTCGGCGGCCTCCGAAGGGGGAAGCGTCGTCGGCCGGGACCGTCCCACCTCCCAGGCATCCTTCGGGGGAGGTGCAGGCGTGGAGACGCCGTCCGTCCACCAGTCGTCGGAGCCAACCGTCGCCGGCGGTGGGCTGACGGCGGCGGCCGCAGGCCGAGGCGAGGGCTCCGGCAGCGGCACCGGCGGGGCCACTGCGGCCCGCGCCTCACTCGGCACCGGGGTGCGCCCCAGAGAGGCCCGTGGCGGCGGCGTCGCCTTGGGCGGCGCCGCCGGCAGCGGCGTCCTCGGTGGCACGGCCATGGAGGCAGCGGCCGGCACGGGCGTTCCCCGCGCCGGCTGTGGGCCGGGCCGCGGCGTGCCCGCCGGCGGGGGAAGTGGCGTCCCCTTCGCGGGCGTGGCGACTGTCACCGAGGGCAAGGGCGCAGCCGGCGGCGAGACGGCCGGGGGGGGCAGCGGGGCGGCGAGGGACACCGGGATGAAAGGGTCGGTGGGGGCCTCGGGCTGCTCCACCACTGGCTCTGAGAAAAGCCGGGGAAGCGGCACCGCAAACAGGTTGGTGGTGGAGCTCGGGACGCTCTGCAACTCCTCCGGGAGCGCCTCGACGGCGGGCTTCGTCCCCAAAAGCTCGCGCGCCCGCTCGCACTCCGGGTCGAGGCGGAGGGCCTGCTCGAAGAGGCGCCGAGCCCCCTCCAGGTCGCCGCTCATCCGCAACCAGAGCCCTGCTTCCACCAGTTGGATGGCACGGCCGCCGCTCACTGCTGTCGCGCCCCGAGCCGTTCCAGGACGCCGACGAAGAGGGTCCGCGTCTTCTCCAGCTGGTCAACCCAGTCGGCGAGGAGAATCAAATCCGAACTCTTCGCCGCCGTGCGGCTCGAGGTGAGCACCGCTTCCGCTTTGCGCAGCGCATCCCGGCCGAATTCACTGTTTCCGGTGAGCTGACGGACCTGCGGCATCAACGACTCCACCTCCTTGGCGGCATTCTCCAGCGCCGTCCGCTTGAGGAGCACCTCCGAGGAGGCACCGGCGTCGAGCAGGAAGTCCGCCTGCTCCTCGAGGATGTCCTTCAACTCGGTGTCGGTCAGACCGCCCGAGGCGGTGACGATGATGGACTGCTGCAACCCCGTCTCCCGGTCGCGCGCCGAGACAGAGACGATGCCCTCGGCGTTGATGTCAAAGGTGACGTCGATTTCCACCTCCCCGCGGGTGGCCAAGCGCAGCCCGGAGAGGATGAATTCCCCGAGCAGCTCGTTCTGGTGCGCGACGTCGCTCTCTCCCTGCAGCACCATGATTTTGACGGTGGTCTGCCCATCGCGACTGGTGTGAAAGGTCTCCGTCACCGAGGTGGGGACGGTGGTGTTTTTCCCAATCAGCCGCCGGGTGTAGCCGCCGGCGATGGCCACCCCCAGGCTCTGGGGCGTCACGTCCAAGAGCAGCACTTGGCTGTCCGGTCGCAGCAGCGCGTCGGCCTGGATGGCCGCCCCCAGCGCCACCACTTCCTCCGGGTGGACGCCCTTGGAGGGCTCCTTGAAATGCCGCTGCACCAGGGCTTGCACCAGGGGCATGCGCGTCATCCCGCCGACCAAAATAATCTCCTTCAGCTCCGAGGCGCGCACCTTGGCCTCGAGCAGCACTTGCTCGGCAATCTGCACCGAGCGCTCGGCCAGGTCCCGGGTGAGCTCCTCCAGCTTGGCCCGACTGAGGCTCGCTTGCAGATGCAGCGCCGAGGTCCCGCCCACCGGGGTGTAGAGAAAGGGAAGGTTGATGGCGGCTTCCTGCACCGAGGACAGCTCCATCTTGGCCCGCTCGGCGGCGTCCTTCAGACGCTGCAGGGCCATGCGGTCCTTGCGCAAGTCGACCCCGTGCTCCTTGGCGAAGGCCATCACCAGCCACTCGATGATGCGGTTGTCGAAATCCTCCCCCCCGAGGTAGGTGTCGCCGCCGGTGGCCACCACCTCGAAGACGCCCTTGGAGACGTCGAGCACGCTGACGTCGAGCGTCCCGCCGCCCAAGTCAAACACCGCAATTTTCCCGTTGACGCTGCGGGCGAAGCCGTAGGCCAGCGCGGCGGCGGTGGGCTCGTTGATGATGCGCAGCACGTCCAGTCCAGCGATGCGCCCCGCGTCCTTGGTGGCCTGCCGCTGGCCGTCGTTGAAGTAGGCCGGCACCGTCACCACCGCCTTGGTCACGGTGCGGCCGAGATGGGCCTCGGCGTCCTTGCGCAGCTCCTGCAGCACGGCGGCGGAGATTTCCGGCAGGGATACCGGGCGGTCGCCCAGCTGGACCCGCACGTCGTCGTGCTCGCCGCACAAAAGCCGGTAGGGCAGCACTTCGCGCGCCTTTTGAATCTGCGCCGAGCTGTACTTGCGGCCGATGAGGCGCTTGCTCGCGTAGACGGTGTTTTCGGGGTTGGTGATGGCCTGGCGTTTCGCCAAGTGGCCCACCAGGCGCTTTCCCCCCGCCGTCAGCGCCACCACCGAGGGCGTCAGCAGCTGCCCAGTGCGGTTTTTGATGACCGTCGGCTGCCCGCCCTGCACCAAGGCCACCACGCTGTTGGTGGTGCCCAGGTCAATTCCGATGACAGGCTCGTGGTCGGCCATCCCCCAGCAGTACCCTATACCCAGCGGAGTTTCTTGAGGAGTTGCTTCACTTCGACATTGCCGGCGTCGCGCTCCAGGGCGGCCTCGAGGTGTCGGCGGGCAAGCTTGTTCATCCCCAGCTGGCTGCACAGGGTGCCGAGCAGCACCAGACTGGCCACGTGCCCGGGCTGCAAGTCCACCGCCTTCTGGGCGAGCGGCCGTGCTTCGGCCGGTGCGCCAGCCCGAGAGAGAAGCTGTGCCGCGGCGAGGGCCGCCTCATGCGACGTCGCGTCGAGCCCGAGGACGGCACGGTAGGCGCTGACTGCGGTGGGGACGTCGCCCGCCGCGGCCGCTGCCCGGGCCCGCGCCAACTCAGCCTGCGCCCGCTCGGCATTCTTCTGCGCCACCGCCTCTCCGCGCAAGGCGGCGGCGGTGTTGGCCCGAGGGTCGAGCTTCTGCGCCCGGTGCAACAGTCCCAGCGCCCGCTCGGTGGCCCCGGACTTCAGCTGGGACTCGGCTTCCGCCACCAGTGACTTGGCCTGCGCCCCGCGCGCCAAGTACGGGTGGCGGGCCAGCCGGGCGCGGCGCTCGGCGGCGCGCGCCGCGTCCTCCGCGGCCACCGGCGGGCGCGCCGGTGCGGCCGCCGCCGCGGCCGCCCGCAGCCGGGGGTGGGCCCGTAGGTAGGCGTCGCGCTTGGCCTCGTCCACCAGCGTGGCATGCGCCTCGGCCAGCCGGCGGAAGACGCGCTCCAGCCGCCCCTGGTAGCTCCCCAGCTTCTTGCCGAAGTAGCGGTCCGGGTGAAAGACGCGCGAGGCCTCGTGGTAGGCGGCGCTGACGTCCTTGGCCGAGGCCCCCGGCTTGAGCCCGAGCGTGGCGTAGTGGTCCTCCGCCAGCGCCGCTTCCCGCGCCAGAATTTCCCGCTTGCGCTCGAGCGGCAGCTCCACCTCTTCGGCGAGGGCAGCCTCTTGGTCGGTGTTGGGCGGCACGTTCTCGCTCAGCACGTCAGCACAACTCTAGGGGTGAGGAAGAAAGGCTTGTCAAATGAGCTCGCCCGCCGGGGAAGCCGACAGGGCGCGGCGCAGCGCCAGCACGCCTCGGTCCATCTCCTCCGTCGTCACCAGGTAGGCCGGGGCAAAGCGCAGCGTGCGCTCCCCGGCGAGGTTGCACAGCACGCCCTGCTCGCGCAGCCGGCCCACCACCGGACCGGCCTCCTGGGCCAACTCCACGCCCAGCAACAGCCCCTGGCCTCGCACCTCCACCACCTGCGCCGGCAGCTGCGCCTTTAGCTCGTTCAGCCCGGCCAGGAAGTGCTCGCCTTTGGCCCGGACGCTGGCCAGCAGTGCAGGCTCCATGGCCAGCGTCACCGTGGCCAACGCCGCGGCGGCCGTCACCGGGTTTCCGCCAAAGGTGCTCCCGTGGGTGCCGGGCTGGAGGGCGTGGCCCGCCTCCTCGGTGCACACCATGGCCCCAATGGGAAGCCCGTTGCCGAGGCCCTTGGCCAGGCTGAAGCCGTCCGGACGGATGCCGGCGTGCTGGAAGGCAAACATTCGCCCCGTCCGCCCGAGGCCGGTTTGCACCTCGTCCACCAACAACAGCACCTCCGCCTCGTCACACAAGGCGCGCAGCGCGGCCAGGAAGCCCTCCGGCGCCACCCGCACGCCGCCTTCGCCCTGGATGGGCTCGACCAGCACAGCCGCCGTCCTGGGCCCCATCGCCCGGCGCACCGCCTCCAAGTCCCCGTAGGGGACGTGCCGGACCCCGGGCAACAGCGGCTCGAAGCCCTGCTGGTATTTGGGCTGGCCGGTGGCGGTGACGGTGGCCAGGGTGCGCCCATGGAAGCTGCGCTCGAAGCAAATGAATTCGACGCGCTCCTTCTCACCCCGCTCTTTCTGCGTCTTGCGGGCCAGCTTCAGCAGCGCCTCGTTGGCCTCCGCCCCGGAGTTGCAGAAGAAGACGCGGTCCAGCCCCGAGGCCTGCCGCAGCTTTTCAGCCAGCGCAATTTGGGGCTCGCTGTAGAAGACGTTGGACACGTGCCACAGCTTGTCCAGCTGGGCCTTCACCGCCGCGGTAATTTCGGGATGGCAGTGCCCGAAGGGCAGTGTGGCGATGCCCCCCAGCAAGTCCAGGTACTCGCGGCCGTCGGCGTCCCACACCCGGGTGCCCAGGCCGCGCTCCAGCACCAGCGGCTGCTGCTTGTAATTCTGGAGGAGACTCAGACGCGCCCGCTCCATCCAGGCCTGGCTCTGGACAGTGGACGCACGCTGCACGGCGACGGTGGCAGACAGCGGGTTCGGCACGGGGCGACTCTCCTCGAGAAGGAGCAGCGAGGGTTAGAGGATATACCGAGAAAGGTCCTCGTCCTCGACCACCGCCGCCAGGCGGCGCCGGACGTAGGCGGCGTCCACCTGCTCATCCCGCGGCGCGCCGGGGTCGCTGGCCGAAAAGGACACCTCGTCCAGCAGCCGCTCGAGCACGGTGTGCAGACGCCGGGCGCCAATATTTTGCGTCCGGTCGTTCACCGACTGGGCCACCGCCGCCAGCTCCTCGATGGCGTCGTCGGAGAAGTGCAGCCGGATGCCCTCCGTCTCGAGCAGGGCGGTGTACTGCCGCAGCAGCGAATTCTTCGGCTCTCGCAGAATTCTCGCCAAGTCCCCCCGCCCCAGCGGCTCCAGCTCGACGCGAATGGGGAAACGTCCCTGGAGCTCTGGAATCAGGTCCGAGGGTTTGCTCACGTGGAAGGCGCCAGCGGCAATGAAGAGCACGTGGTCCGTCTTCACCTGCCCGTGCTTGGTGGTGACGGTGCTTCCCTCGACGATGGGGAGGATGTCCCGCTGCACGCCCTCGCGCGAGACGTCCGGGCCGCCCTGGTGGGCACCCTCCCGGCTGGCGATTTTGTCTATTTCGTCGATGAAAATAATGCCGCTGGTCTCCGCCCGCTGGAGCGCCTCGCGGGTGACGCGGTCCTGGTCCACCAGCCGCTCCGACTCCTCGCGCTCGAGCAGCCGCAGGGCCTCCGAGACACCCACCGTGCGCCGTCGGGTGCGCTGCATCCCGGGGATGGATTTGAACATCTCCGCCAGGTTGGCCCCCATCTCCTCCAGGCCCGGGCCGGAGAAGCCCCGCAGCACGCCGGCCGGGACGTCCTGGACGTCCAGCTCCACGACGCGGTCATCGAGCGTGCCGGCCCGCAGCTGGGCCCGAAGCTTGTCCCGCTCGGCCTCGGACAGACGGGCCGGCGGCCCGGCCTGCAACCCCACGCCAGGAGGCCGCGTCCCGCCGCCCTGGAGCAGCACCATCAGCCGGTCCTCGGCTCGCTCCGCCGCCCGGGCGCGCACCTTGGCCTCCTCCTCCTCGCGCACCAGCGCCAAGGAGGCCTCCACCAAGTCCCGCACCATCGACTCGACGTCACGGCCGACGTAGCCCACCTCGGTGAATTTGCTGGCCTCCACCTTGACGAAGGGCGCCTGGGCCAGCCGGGCCAAGCGCCTGGCAATTTCCGTCTTCCCCACCCCGGTGGGGCCGATGAGAATAATATTCTTGGGGGTAATCTCCTCGCGCAACTCCCCTTGCACTTGTTGCCGGCGCCAGCGGTTTCGAAGGGCAATGGCCACCGCGCGCTTGGCTGCCGTCTGGCCAATAATGTAGCGGTCCAGCTCGCTGACAATCTCGCGTGGCGTGAGGTTGCTCATAGCTCCTCAAACGTCAGCTGGTCGTTGGTGTAGATGCAGATGTCGGCCGCAATGCGCAGCGCCGCCTCGGCGACCGCCCGCGCCGGCAGCGCCGAATGCGTCAGCAGCGCCTGGGCGGCAGCCAGCGCGTAGGGGCCGCCGCTGCCCACCGCCGCTGCTCCGCCGTCCGGCTCGATGACGTCGCCACTGCCGGACAATAGAAACGTCTTGTCCACGTCCGCCACCAGCAACAGTGCCTCCAGCCGGCGCAGCGCGCGGTCGGTCCGCCAGTCCTTGGCCAGCTCGACGCAGGCCCGGGTGAGGTTTTTACGGTGCTCCTTCAGCTTGGCCTCGAAGCGCTCGAAGAGGGAGAACGCGTCGGCGGTGCCTCCGGCGAAGCCGGCCACCACCGAGCCGTCCCCCAGCCGGCGCACCTTGCGCGCGGTGCCCTTCATGACGGTCTTGTCGAGCGTCACTTGCCCGTCGCCGCCGAGGGCCACCTTCCCGTCGCGGCGCACGCAGAGAATGGTCGTGCCATGCAGCATGCGTCTGTCCTCTAACAGGGCGGCCCCTGCCCTTCCAAATGGGCTTCTCCAGGGCGCGGGTGCAGCGGCCAGCAAGGGGGGCCATGGGGGGGCGCCCTTTCCGGGGGGCACGGCCCGGCCGCTTTACGCGTGCGGGTGAGCCTTGTCGTACACCGCCTGCAACAGCTCCACGCCGACATGGGTGTAGCGCTGGGTGGTGGAGAGGCTGGCGTGGCCCAGAAGCTCCTGAATGCTGCGCACGTCCGCGCCGCCGGCCAAGAGGTGCGTGGCGTAGCTGTGCCGCAGCGCGTGCGGGGTGACGTGCCGTTGAAGTCCCGCGGCGCGCGCGTCGCGCACCAGGTGCCTCGCCACGCTGCGCGGGGTGAGGCGCCCTCCGCGGACGTTGAGAAACACCGCCTTGGCGTCCTGGCCCCGCCGGCGCTTCACCAGCAGCTCGCCACGCCGGCCGAGCCACTGGCCGAGGGCCTCCACGCCCCCATGGTGCAAGGGGCACAGGCGCTCCTTGCGCCCTTTGCCGAGGACGCGCAGCACCCGGCCCGGCACGTCGACGTCGTGCAGGGACAGTCCGCAGGCCTCGCTCACCCGCAGCCCAGCCCCGTAGAGGACTTCCCACAGGGCCCGGTCCCGAAGCGCGAGGAGGCCCAAGCCGCGCGGCTGCTCCAGCAGCGCGAAGGCCTCGTCCACCGGCAGAAACTTGGGCAAGGTGACGGGCAGCTTCGGCCCGCGCAGGGTGCCGGCCGGGTTGGCCTCCAATTGCCCGGTGCGTACCAGGTGCCGGTAGAAGGCCTTCAGCGAGGCCAGCGCCCGGGCGCGGCTGCGCGGCGCGTGGTCGACGGCCAGCACACCGAGCCACCCCCGCACCGCTGTGTGCTTGGCCTCGAGCAGCCCTGTCCCCTGGCGCTCGAGGTACCGGGCGAAGGCGGCCACGTCGCGCAGGTAGTTGCGGATGGTGTGCGGCGAGGCGCCGCGCCGCAGCAGCGCCTTCTGGAAGTCCACCAGGCTGGCCTCGGCACCCATGGCAGCGGGCCACCTTAGGGCAGCCCAGGGCCCACCGCGACTTCACGGCCCCTGGTCGCACACATACAGACCCGAGCGGTCCTTCTCCGAGACGAGGTACACCACCCGCTGGCCGGCCGCGTCGGCGAAGAGGGCCGGCAACAGGGTGTACGCGTCCAGCGTCTTGCGCTCGCCGGTGCGCCGGTTGTAGACGGCCGTGTCGTAGGTGTCCGAGTCCAAGCGGGCATAGGAGACGAGCAACCGCTCGCCCGTCTCCGAGGCTTTGAAGCTGTAGATGCCCTCGAGAATTTGCTTCGGGGCCTGGTGGGGCTGGCTCAGGTCGAGCTCGCTCAGCCAGCAGGCGCGCGGCTGGTCGCGCTGCGACTGGCGCAGACAGTCGCTGCGGAAGAGCAGCACCGGGCCGGGCGCAATGGAGAAGCCATAGACGCCCTCCTTCACCCGGAAGGCCTGCTCCTCGCCCCGGACGTAGAGGTAGAGGTCCATGCTGGGCAGCGGCTGGATGACTTCCACGTTGAAGGCGAGAAAGCGCCCGTCCTTGCCCCACTCCCCGGTGTGGGCGCGCTCATTCAGCGTCCGGACTTTCCGCTCCGGGAGCTCCACCGCCAGCAGCGTCCCCCGGTCGTGCTGCTCGTTGTAGAAGTCCAGCGCCCAGAGGGCCGAGCCGTCCGGCGCGAAGCCGAAGCGCCCCACCTTGCTGCCCACCGGGTGCGCGTCCGCGCCGCCGGCTGGCCCCACCAACAGCGCCCCCACCACCACCCGCCCCAGGGCGTTGCGCTTGCCCTCAATGCGGGCGAGCCAGCGGCTGTCCGGCGAGAAGCCGTACAGCCCGACGCCCGAGGCCGCCTTCAGCGGGGCACTCGCCTCCAGGGCGCAGGCCCAGAGGTCCCACACGTCCGCCGCCAGGGGGCTGGCCTGGGTGAAGGCGAGGTGCCGGCCATCCGCTGCCAACTCATAGTCCGCCACGCGCTCGGCCAGCGTTTTGGCCGTCCCCCCCTCGGTGGGCACCTCCAACAGCGCGCCGCCGGCGGCGGCCCGGCGCAGGGCGAGGAGACGGCTGCCGCCGAGGGCAAACTTGGCCGTCGAAACCTCCCCCGCCACGCTGCGTGCGGCGCTGCCCTCCTCCAAGGGCGCCAGCTTGAGGACGCCGGCGTCGACGAAGGCGAAGA
>JBKQJL010000018.1:0-11790 GCA_052147975.1 Myxococcaceae bacterium | reverse complement strand
AGAAACCCCCCGGGCGCGGGGAGCGTCGGCCAGCCGCTGCGACAGGGCCGGCGGAGCTCCTCCGGCGCTTCTCGGCGAGAATTCAGCAGCTCTCCGAGCGCGCCCGGGCCGCCGTCCGGGCGGCGGTGCCCACCGCCCTGGAGCACGTCCAACCCAACCGGGGTTACTTCGGCTACCGGCTGGCGTACCAATTCGCCTTCATCGAGCCGCTGCAGGACTACGTCCAGGTGGGCTTCGCCCTGGGGGGACTGTTGCACGACCCGGCCCGGTTGCTGCTCGCTGCGCCCTGCCGGGCGGTGCGCTACGTGCGGCTCGAGCGGCCGGCCGATGCGCGACGGGTGGAGCTGGCCACGCTGCTGCAGTTGGCCTCCACCCTGGTGCCACCCAAGCGCCCGGCCCGCGGAAGGGTGCAGCTGCAGCGCGCGACGGCCCCGAAGGGCCGTCGCCGGCCCGGGGGCTGAGGGGGCGCCATGGCGGCGCGGCCTTTGCCCTGGGTGGCCGCCCCCTTGGGCGCGCTGTTGCTGGCCGGCTGCGCGCATGCGCCGGACGAGGCGCCGGCACAGGACGTCCTAGAGGTGACGGAGCTCGCCGCGCGTTACGCCCTGGAGCACGACGTGCCACCGGTGCTGCGCGAGCCGGCAGCGGTGTGCCTGGAGGTGGACGGGCAGCCGCCGCCCCCCGAGGTGTTGTCGCGGCTCGCCCGAAGCGGGCTACACGTCACCCCCGGCGCCGCCGGCTGCGCCGGGCCGCGGGCCGTCCTTCTGCAGGTGCGTGACGTGGCCGTGGCGGGCGACCACGCCACCGCCTGGGCGGGTGTCCGGCTGGGCCGCAATGGGCCGCTCACCCTGAGAAAGGTACAAGGCCAATGGCAGCTACTGCGGCCGGCGGGGCCCACCGAGGCTGGGCCTCAGCTGACCTTTCCGTTGGGCTCCTGAGGCGAGGGCCCTGGCCGAAGGAGGCTAGCCCGGACGCTTGGGAAAGAAGCGCCGCAGGCGCAGCTTCCCGAAGCGGTTTCCAAACAGGTACCAGGTGAAGGCCGCACCAAACAGGGCGGCCGCGGCGGCCACCCCCAGCACCCCCAGCACCGGCAACCCGCGCACCGTCCAGGGCACCTGGGCGAAGGAGAGAAAGGCGCCGACAATGAAGCCGCAGGCGCACAGGCCGAGGAAGCCAATGACGGCCACGCTGCGGAGGCTTTGGTTGATTTTCTCGAGCTCTGGGCTTTTCACCGCCACCCCAAAGCGGCCCTTCTCCAAGTCCAAGAGGATTTGTGACAGCTGGGTGGGCAGCTCGCTGGCCAGCCCCTGGAAACGCAGCAAGGTGCGCATCAGGCCGCCCCGCAGCTGCGCCGGGTCATACCGCTCGGCCAACAGCTGCTTGGCGTAGGGGAGGGAGACGGCCAGGACGTCCAAGTCCGGCGCCAGCTGCCGCAACAGGCCCTCCACCGCCACGGCGGCCCGCGACAAGAGCGCATACTCCCGGGGAATGCGGATGCGGTACTTCACCGCGAGGTCCAACAAGTCCGTCAACAGGTGCCGGGCATCCACCTGGGCCAGGGTGCGGGCGGCGGGAAGGTGCGTCTGCAGCAGCGTCTCGACGTCCGCCCGGAAGCCGACCAGGTTGGCGCGCGAGTCGGGCGCGCCCATGCGGTAGAGCAGCCTGGCGACGGAGTCCGCGTCCTTGAGCGCCACCGCCACGCTGAGCAGCACCAACGTCTCCTGCATGGCCCGGGTGAGGCGGCCGACCAGGCCGAAGTCCAGCAGCCCGACGACGTCTCCAGGCAGCAGCAGGAAGTTTCCAGGGTGCGGGTCGCCGTGGAAGAGGCCGTCCACGAAGAGCTGCTGGAAGCTCTCGTCCACCACCACCTTGGCCAGGGCCTGGCGTCGCTCCGGACTCAACTCCGCCTGCACCAGGCGGGCGCCGTCGAGGAATTCCAAGGTCAGAACGGTGGAGGTGGTGAGCTCGTCGAAGACGCGGGGAATGCGCAACCCCGGCCGGCCGGCATGGGTGGCGGCGAAAGCCCGGACGTTGGCCGCCTCGTGCACGAAGTCCAGCTCCTCGTGGATGGCTCGGTCAAACTCCTCCACCATTCCCACCGGCGAGGAGATGCCCGTCTCCTCCACGGTGGCCTCGAGGAGGCGGGCCACTGCCCGCAGCACTGCCAAGTCCGCATTCACCTGCGCCAGGATGCCGGGCCGCTGTACCTTCACCACCACCTCGTCGCCAGCGCGCGTCTTCGCCCGGTGCACCTGGGCAATGCTGGCGGCGGCCAAGGGGAGGGGCTCCAGCGAGAGGAAGAGCTCCTCCAACGGCTGACCGAAGGCCGCTTCCATCTGCGCGCGCACCTGCTCCAGAGGAATGGCGGAGGCCGAGTCCTGTAGCAGACGCAGCTCAGAAATAAACTCGGCCGGCAAGAGGTCCGCCCGGGTGGAGAGGATTTGGCCGAGCTTCACGAAGGTGGGCCCCAGCTGGTCGAGCAACCGGCGAAAGCGCCGCGCCGTCGACTCGGCCTGGCTGTCCGCCAGTGGCTCGAGCGGTGCGGCGGGGCGGCCGAAGTGGCGAAACAGGCCGGCCCGCTCCAGCAAGTCCGCGAAGCCGTAGCGCGCCGCGGTGGTGGTAATTTGGCGCACCCGGTTGAGGTCCGCCAGCTTCACCTTTCCCCCTGTGGCGGGGCCCACGCCGAGGCGTTGAGGCGGACGTAGTCGAGCAGGTAGGGCGGCTCGTCCTGGGCCGCCGCCCGTACCAGCGCGGCGACGAAGGTGGCGGCGCGCTCCGCCTCCAACCGGCCGAGGAAGGGACGCAGGTTGACGTGGCCGATGAAATCCGCAAACGCCGCCGCGTCGGGAAACGCGGTGGGACGCGCCTCCAGCCAGCAGCGCACTGCCGTCCAGCCGGCCGCACGCAGCTGGGCCTGCGTCTCCTCTGCAGTGGCGAGACACCATGGCTCCGTCCAGCCCAAGAAGGCGTCGGCGTACTCGGCCGAGGCGGCCAGCTCGGTGGCCCGCTGGTGCAGCCGGTGCAAATTGCCCGCCCCGCCGCATTGAAACTCGAGCTGCCCGCCGGGGCGAATGGCGCCGAGGAAGGCACGGTAGGTGGCCGGGTGGTCGAGCACCCAGTGCAGCGTGGCGGTGCTGAGGATGGCGTCCACCGGCACGCCGAGGGGCAGGGCCGGCAACGCGGCATGGACGAGCTGCACACGCTCCCCGTAGCTGGCCAACTCGCGGCTGGCCACCCGCAGCATGTCCGCCGAGGCGTCCAGGGCGAGGACGTGGCCCCGCGGCAGCCGCTGGGCGAGTTGCCGGGTGAGTTTCCCCGTGCCGCAGCCGGCGTCGAGGACGGTTTCCCCGCCGGTGAGTTGCAAGCGCTCCAGCACCTCTTGGCCCCACGCCGTCTGCGGCGCAGACACCCGGTGGTAGGCGGAGGCATTCCAGTCGGGGCCGCTGGGCAAAGCGCGTCCTTCCTAGCCCCAAAAACGCTGGGGCCCAGCCTCAGCTACCACGAGCGCTTGCCCGGGCGCGACGAGGCGCTGGGCTGGGCCAGCGGGGGCTGTCAGCACCTTCTGCTACCCAACACCCTTCCAGGGGCGGCCCTTCGGGGCCGGGAAACGCTTGCGCAAGAGGCGAGAGGCGCTGTGACAGACGCTGCGGTGGTGCCCCAAGCGGAGGTGTCGCCAGAGCTGGGCGGCGGCCGGGACACGCCGATGATGAGGCAGTACCTGGAAATGAAGGCCCGGGCGCCGGATGCCTTCCTCTTCTTCCGCCTGGGCGACTTTTACGAGCTCTTCTTCGAGGACGCGGTGCGGGCCGCCGAGCTGCTGCAAATTACGCTCACCGCGCGGAGTAAGGGCCCGGAACGCGTGCCCATGTGCGGCGTCCCCTTCCACGCCGCGCGCCGCCACGTGGCCAAGCTGCTCGACGCCGGGCACAAGGTGGCCATTTGCGAGCAGGTAGAGACGCCGGGCACCTCGCCCGGACTGGTGCGCCGCGACGTGGTGCGCGTGGTGACGCCGGGAATGGTGCTGGACGAGGAAGTGCTGGAGGCCTCCTCGCCGAGCTGGCTGGCGGCGGTGGCGGCCGAGCAGGGGCGTTGGGGGGCGGCGCTTCTGGACGCCTCCACCGGCGCCTTCCGGGCGGCCGAGGGCGAGGGCCCGAGCCAGCTGGTGGAATGGCTGGGCGTGGCTTCGCCTCGCGAGTTGCTCCTCCCGGAGGGCGCCCCAGCCGAGGTGCGGGACATGCTGCAGCGAGCCCTCCCCTCGGTGCCCGTCTCCGCCGTTGGCCTGGACAGCTTCCACCCGGTGCGGGCGGCGGCCTTTCTCCGGGACCACTTCCAGGTGGCGGCGCTGGACGGCTTTGGCCTGGCCCGCGCGCCCATGGCCACCGCGGCCGCGGGGGCCGCGCTGCGCTACCTGAAGGACACCCAGCGCACCGACGCCGCCCACGTCACCGCGCTGCGCCTCGAGCCACTGGGAGCGCACCTGGCCCTCGACGCCGTCACCCGCGCCAACCTCGAGCTGGTGCGGACGCTGCGCGACGGCAGCCGCAAGGGCTCATTGCTGGGAGTCCTCGACCGCACGGTGACGCCGCTTGGCGCGCGCAAACTGTCGAGCTGGCTCCTCGCCCCCTTGCGCAGCCTGGCGGACATCGAGCGGCGGCTCGACGCCGTCGAGGAGCTCTCGGCCAAGCACGTCTGGCGCGAAGTGTGGACCGGGCTGTTGCGCCGGGTGCGGGACGTCGAGCGGCTGTGTGGCCGGCTGGCGGTGGGCGTGGGCAATGCGCGCGACCTGTCCGCGCTGAGCCACTCCTTGGACGCCCTTCCCGAGCTCAGCCTGGCGGTGGCGCAATGCCAGGCTGGCCTGTTGGTGGACCTCGGCGCGCCGCTGGGAGCGCACGGCGAGCTACGTGCACTGCTGTCGCGGGCCGTGGCCGAGGAGCCCCCGGCCGCGCTCGACGAGGGGGGCCTCTTCCGCCCCGGCTACTCGCCGGAGTTGGACGCGCTGGTGGCGCTCAGCACCGACGGGAAGAGCACCCTCGCCCAGCTGGAACAGCGCGAGCGTGAGCGCACCGGCATCCAGAGTTTGAAAGTCCGCTACAACCGCGTCTTCGGCTACTTCCTCGAGGTGACGCGGGCCAACCTGCACCTGGTGCCGGAGGACTGGGAGCGCCGGCAAACCATGGTGGGCGCCGAGCGCTTTGTCACCCCGGAGCTGAAGAGTTGGGAGGAGCAAGTCCTCACCGCCGAGGAGCGACGCTGCAGCCTGGAGCGACGCCTCTTCGAGGAGCTGCGCTCGCGCGTCCTTCAGGAGCTTCCGGCGCTGAAGGCCACCGCCGAGGCGCTGGCCGCACTCGACGCGCTGCTGTCATTCGCCAAGGTGGCCGCCGAGTACGGCTACAGCCGGCCTCACCTGGACGCCTCCGGCACCTTGGAAATTGTGGAAGGCCGCCACCCGGTGGTGGAGCGGCTGCTGCGCTCGGAGCCCTTCGTCCCCAACGACGTGCGGCTCGGCTGCGACTCGGCCCAGGTGCTCATCCTCACCGGCCCCAACATGGCCGGCAAAAGCACCGTCATGCGCCAGGTGGCGCTTCTCACCTTGTTGGCGCAGGCCGGAAGCTTCGTGCCGGCCCGGCGGGCCCGCATCGGGCTGGTGGACCGTATTTTCACCCGCGTCGGGGCCTCGGACAATGTGGCCGGCGGACAGAGCACCTTCATGGTGGAAATGGCCGAGACGGCCTCCATTCTCCACCACGCCACCCGCGACAGCCTGGTGGTGCTGGATGAGATTGGGCGCGGCACCTCCACCTACGACGGCCTGTCCATTGCCTGGGCGGTGGCCGAGCACCTGCACGACCGGGTCGGCTGCCGCACGCTGTTTGCCACGCACTACCACGAGCTGACGGACCTGGCGCTCGAGAAGCCCAGGGTGCGCAACGCCTCCATGGGCGTCCAGGAAAGCGGCGGGCGGGTGGTGTTTTTGCGCACCCTGGTGGAGGGCGGCTCGAGCCGCTCCTATGGCATCGAGGTGGCCCGGCTGGCGGGGTTGCCGGCCCCGGTGGTGCGCCGGGCCCGCGAGGTGCTGGGCAACCTCGAGGCAGGCGAGCTCGACGCCGCCGGGCACCCTCGCGCCGCCCACCGGAGCCCGCCCGCCCAGGAGCAGCTGCCCCTGCAGCTGCCGGTGCCAAACGCCGCCGCGGCCGAGCTGCTGCTGGCGCTGCGGGCGCTCAAGGTGGAGACACTGACGCCCCTGGCCGCCCTCAACCTGCTTGCCGAGCTGCAGGCCAAAGCAGCCGCCGCGGAATAGCGGCAGCTGAAAAATTGCCGGGCGCCGGTGCGGGTGGTGACATGCCTGTGGCTTTTGCCCCCACCGTGTCGCGCCTGCTCGCCCTCGCTGCCGTCGTCCTCTTGGTGTCGCCCGTGCAGGCGGCCAGTGCCGACGCGTCGGAGGTGGCCTACCAGCAAGCCCGCCACGCCTACTACGTCCTCAAGGGCGACGCCGGACGGCGCCGCTACCGTGACAGCTGGCTCGGGGTGGCGCACAAATTCGAAGCGGTGGCGCAGAAGTACCCCACCAGTGCCCGCGCTCCGGACGCTCTCTTCACCGCGGCGGGGCTACTGGCCGAGTTGAGCCGCATTAGCCAGCTGCCGGAGGACTTGAGCGGCGCGGTGGACGACTACAAGAAGCTGCTGGAGCGCCACAGCCACCACAAGCTTGCCGACGACTCGGCGCTGGCGCTGGCCCGGCTGCAGCTCGACCGCCTCGGCCAGGTGGAGGCAGCCCGCACCACGCTGCAGCACGCGCTGACACAGCTGCCGAAGGGCGACCAATACAGTGCCCTCAAGACGCTGCTCGCCTCGCTGCCGGCAGAGAGTCCAAAGAAGCCCCCGGCGCCGGTGGTGCGGCGTCCCGCGCCCAAAGCGGTGCGGGACTTCCCGGCCCTCACCAAGGCGCCGGCCCCACCCAGCACGGCCGCGGTGGAGGGGGCCGTCCCCAAGCCGGCCGTGGCCAGCCAGCCCACTGTGGCCGCCGTCGAGCCCCCAGCGGCCGAGGCGGAGGCGCCCGCCTTGGCCCCGGTGCCCTCGGTGCGCGAGCGGATGAAGTCGGTGGGGCGCCAGACGGGGGGCGAGGTGACGCTGGCCGAGCAGCTGGGCCTCAAAGTTCGCCGCGTCGTCATTGACGCTGGACACGGAGGCCACGACACCGGCACCGTCGGGCCGGGCGGGACGCAAGAGAAGACGGTGGCCCTCGCCATCGCGCTGCGGCTCGGCCAGGTGCTCACCGACGAGGGGCTGGAGGTGGTGTTCACCCGCGAGGACGACCACTTCGTCCGCCTGGAGGACCGGGCGCGCTTGGCCAACGAGGCGCACGGGGACCTCTTCATCTCCATCCATTGCAACTCCGGCGCCGAGTCCAGCTGGCGAGGCGTCGAGACGTACACCCTCAACCTCAGCGCCGACCGCTATGCCATCCGCCTGGCGGCCCGGGAAAATGCCTCGTCGGCAAAAACCATGTCGGACTTGCAATTCCTCCTGGCCGACCTGGCCACCCGCGCCCACACCGACGAGTCGGCGCGCCTCGCCGAGCGAGTGCAGCACAGCATGGTGTCTCGGATGTCGCTCAAGTACCCCAAGGTGAAGGACCGCGGCCGCAAAGAGGCCCTCTTTTATGTGCTGCTGGGGGCGAAAATGCCGGCGATTTTGGTGGAGACGGGCTTTCTCTCCAACCCGGAGGACGAGAAGCGTCTGGCCACCTCGGGCTACCAGGACGAGGTGGCGCGCTCCGTCGCCGCCGGGGTGCAGGACTTTCTCGGCTACCGCGAGCGGCTGGCGAAGGTGGACACGCGCTGAGGCGCTGGCCCGGCGGGCGGTTAGACTGACCAAGCAGGGCACCTCCCCCCCGACGGGCTGGCCTTTCTCCGGGGCCAGCCCCGCCCCTTGCCGTGACGTCCTTCGAGCTCCCCCACCTCGCCCCGCCGCCCGCCCCGCCCCCCAGCCACCGGGAGGTGCGGGCCCAGCTGCCCCGGCTTGCTCCTGGCAACGCGGCGTCCCGCCCGGCGCGGGCTCGGGCCCAACGGGAGGCGGCCTTCGAGGCGGTCCGCGCCTTTCACCGCCAAGGGGGCGCGGGCCTCTCCACCGCCCGGCTACTGGCCGCCGCGGCGGACGCGCTGGTGGAAGGGTTGTGGGCGGAGCTCGAGGCCGAAACACCCCTCAGCCGCTCGGCCCTGGTGGCGCTCGGTGGTTATGGCCGTCGCGAGCTGAGCCCGGGCTCCGACTTGGACTTGTTGCTGGTGCACCACCGGCGACGCAGCGCCGGCGTGGCAGAGCGGGCTCGGCTGTTGTCGACGTTGCTGTGGGACGCCCGGGTGACGGTGGGTTGGAGCGTGCGCACGCCAGAGGAGACGCTGGCGGCCGCGGCCGAGGACTTGACGCTTCGCACCGCGCTGCTCGACGCGCGGGTGCTGGCCAGTCAGCGCGCCCTGGGCGAGCGCTTCGTGCGCGAGGTGCAGCTGCCCCAAGGGACGCGCAACACGGAGGCCTTCATCGCCGCCAAAGTGGCCGAGCTCCGCGAGCGCCGGGAGAAATTCGGCGACTCGGTGTTTCTCCTGGAGCCGCAGCTCAAGTCCGGCGAGGGCGGACTGCGAGACTTGGAGACGGCCCTGTGGGTGGCCCAGGTGCGCTTCGGCGTGCGGGGCCTCGGCGGCTTACTCGAGGCGGCCATTCTGCCGGCCTCCGAGGTGGCCCGGCTGCGGGCGGCCCGCGACTTCCTGTTGCGGACGCGGCACGAGGTGCACTTTCTGCGAGGCCGCAAGGAAGACCGGCTCACCTTTGACTTGCAGGAGTCGGTGGCGCGCTTCTTCCGCTACGGCCCGGGGGACGGGCTCCCGGTGGAGCAATTCATGCGGGACTATTACCTCTCCGCCGGCATTCTCCGACGCGCGGCCGATGCCCTCATCGCCCGAGCCGAGGAGCAGCACGCCCCCAGCCGTGGCCCGTTCCGGGCAGAACGCCGGGTGGGCCCCTTCAAGGTGTTTCGCGGCCGTCTCACGGTGGACGGAGACATTGAGCTCTTCCAGCGGGAACCGGCGTCGGTGGTGCGCCTGTTTCACGCCGCCGACGAGCTCGGCGTGCCGGTGTACTCCTGGGCGCTGGACCATGTGGTGCAAGCCTCCCCCGCGCTGGGCGAGGCGAGGGGGAGCGAGCCGGTGGTGGAGGCCCTGCGCGGGCTGCTCACCCGGCCAGGCACGCGCGGGGAGGCGCTGGAGGCGATGCATGCCTTGGGCCTCCTGGGCGTGCTGGTGCCCGAGTTTGGCCGCGTCACGGCACGCCACCAGTTTGACCTGTACCACGCCTACACGGTGGACGTGCACACCCTACGGGCACTGCGCCGCCTCTACGCGCTGCGGGCCGGAGACTTGGTGGAGACCGAGCCCGAGCGCACCCGGGCCATTCGGGACCTGACGGACGTGTTGCCGCTGGTGCTCGGGATGCTGCTGCACGACGCCGGGAAGGGGATGGGCGGCGACCATTCGGAACGAGGCCGCGAGCTGATGGCAGCGCTGGGGGCCCGGCTTGGGCTGTCCGCGCGTCAGCAAGAGGTGGCCGAGTTTTTGGTGCTGCACCACCTCACCTTGAGCCACCTTGCCCAGCGCCGGGACCTCTCGGACCCACAGCTGCTGGCGGACTTCGCCCGTCTGTGCGGGGACTCGGAGAAGCTCACTTGCTTGGACCTCCTCACCTGGGCCGACATCTCCTCGGTCGCCCCGGGCATGTGGACGGACTGGCGGGCCCGGCTGGTGCACGAGCTCACCAGCAAGACGCACGCGCTGCTGGCCGGGCGAGGCTGGCACGGCGAGCGCGAGGCCCGCGAGGCGTTCCGGACCCTGTGGACGCGGCGCTTCGGGGCCGAGGAGGCCGAGCGGCTGCTGGCCGCCTCGGCCGACCGCTACCTCGGCTCCACCCCGCCCAGCGCTGCCGTGCTGCATGGGCTTTTGTTGCGGCGGGCCCGCCGCACCGGCTTCGCGGCGGCGCTGCGCCGTCTGCCGGAACCGCACCACGCCGAGCTGCACCTCGCGGCGAAGGACCGCCCGGGGCTGCTGGCGCTGTGGAGCGGCGTCCTGGCCGGGCATGGCATCGACATCCTCAGCGCCCGCATCGCCTCCACGGCCGACGGCGCGGCGCTCGACGTCTTCGAAGTCCGCAGTGCGGCGCGCCGGCCACTGGAGCGCGCCCGCTGGCGGCGGGCGCGGTCGGACCTCCGGGCGGTGCTGGAGGGCAAGCTGGACGTCGGCGCGCTCCTGGAGCGGCGCCGTCGGGCTTCCGCGCTGTCGCGGCGACTGCCGGCGGTGGCCACCCGCATCAGTGTCGACAACGGCGCCTCTCGGGACTTTACCGTGGTGGACGTTCGGGCCGAGGACAGACTGGGGCTGCTGCACGAAGTGGCCACCTGTTTTGCCGACGCGGGGCTGGAAATTGGCTTGGCCAAAGTGGCCACCGAGGCCAACCGCGCCATCGACTCCTTCTACGTGGCCCACCGGGGCGGCAAGGTGGAGTCCCCGGCCGCCCTGGAGGCCCTCCGAGAGAAGCTGGAAGCGGTGCTCACCCCGCCCCCGGCGGCCCTGACGCAGCCGGTCGAAGTGCACGGAGCGGAATGAAACGGCTGCGCCCGGGGTTGCCTCCCCGAGCGTCAGGCTCCCCGAGACGGCGGACGCTTCCTTGCATACTAACTCCTTGTGAAGTCGAGGGTTTGGTTGCTTGGGTGCTCGCCGTCTGTCGACCAGGTCCCGAAGGTGGGGCAGGGCTGCAGAGGGCGGGCGAGGCCAGGCCGAGACAGGAGAGACATGTGATGTCGGCAAAAGACAGCAAGGGACAAATGAGCGTGGCCGAGGCCGGCCGCAAGGGCGGCGAGGCGGTGCGCAACGAGCGCGGCCGGGAATTCTACGAAACCATCGGCCGCAAGGGCGGCGCGACGGTGAAGGCCGAGCGCGGCCGCGCCTTCTACGAGGAGATTGGCCGAAAGGGCGGCGAAACCGTCAAGGCCGAGCGCGGCGTGAAGTTTTACGAGGAAATCGGAAAGAAGGGCGGCGACCGCGTGAAGGCCACGCGGGGCTCGAGCTTCTACGAGGAGATTGGCCGAAAGGGCGGCCAGAAGGTGAAGCAACTCATTGAAGACGGCAAGCGCGCCGCCCGGGCTGCAGCCGACGCGCAGGTGGCGATTCCTCAGCCCACCAAGGCGTAGCCCAAGCCGGCCGCCCTGCAGCCCCTTCGCGGCCAGGCCGCCGTCGGCGCCACCGCCAGGGGGCACCGTGGCGGCTGAAACCTCACAAAGCCTGTCGCGGCCCCCGTCCCCGGGGAGCTCTGGGCGTTGGCGGCGGCGGAGCGCTCGGGCTAGGAGGAGAGCCCTCCTGTGCCCGCACCGCTCGCTCCGATTGACGCCGAGCACCCGCAGCCGCGCGCCATCGAGCGCGCGGTGCGGGCCTTGGCCGAAGGCGAGCTCATCGCTTACCCCACCGACAGCTGTTACGCGCTCGGCTGCGACGCGCGGTCCAAGCGGGCGGTGGAGCGCCTCTACACCCTCAAGGGGCGTGACCACCGAAAGCCCTTTGCCCTGTTGGTGCCTGACTTAAGCGACGTCGCGCGCTACGCCATCGTCAGCAATTTCGCCTACCGGGTGCTGCGCCAGCACACCCCTGGCGCTTTTACCTTCGTCCTGCCGGCCACCCGCCTGGTGCCCGAGCTGCTGCTCAACAAGCAGAAGCAAGTGGGCATCCGCGTGCCGGCGGCACCGGTGGCCACTGCCCT
>JBKQJL010000017.1:0-61727 GCA_052147975.1 Myxococcaceae bacterium | reverse complement strand
CTCCGTTTCTCCCGGGGTCCACCAGTCACTGCTGGGACGGCCACCGCTTCGTCGGGCTTCTTTTCCATGGGCTGACTCGCTTTCTACCGCGGTCTGCCCTGTCCGATCCTTCAGGGGGCTACTCCAGCCCCTTTCCAAGCCGCCTATCACGCCGCCGAGCCCTGTCGGCACGTCCTCCGTGGCAACCGGGGGGCTCGCGCTCGCGCATCCGACAGTGAGGGCCGGTGGAAGCGCCGCTTTCCACATAGAGCTGGAATCTACCGCGGCGGCCACCGCTCACCTCAATTGACCTGCGCCATCTTGGCCACCTCGGCCACGGCTGGCCCACGGCCGCGCTCGACCTGTAAACTTCGCCTTCGGGAGCCCAGCGCGTGCGTTACTCGACTTGGCTGTTCGTCTCGCTCGCGGCCTGCGGTGGGTCACTCAACGTCGGCCGGGGAACGGCGCTCTGCACAGGGGGTCCGGACGGCGGGAGCGACGGCGGGTTGGTCCTGGGGCTACAGAGCAGCTCGCCCTGGCCCATGTACCAAGCCGGGCCGCGCCTCAACGGGCGGGCCGCGGCGGTGGGCCCGACTCAGCCGACTGCGAAGTGGTTCGTGCCTGGAAACTTCCTCTTCCAGCCATCGATTGCCGCCGACGGCACGATTTACGCCGTGACCGATGACGTGAATGGCTCGACGCTCCAGGCCATCCGTCCGGACGGCACACTGGGGTGGAGTCTGGCTCCCCTCAATTCCGAGGGCGGCGAAGGGTTCAACGGGACCCCGGCGATTCGCGCCGACGGTTCGTTGGTCATCGGCACCAGCTTTGACGGCGACGGCGGGCTTTATGCCATCGCGCCCAGCGGCTGTGTGGAGTGGGTGGCGCCGCTCGCCGACAACGCCTACTCCTCGCCAACGGTGGCACCAGACGGCGCAATCTACCTCGCCACCATTTACAAAATACTGGCGTTCGGGGTTGACGGCAGCGCGATGTGGGCGGCGACCATCAACCCCAACACCGCGGCCGGCTTCGGGGCCGGAACTCCGGTCGTAGGTCCGGATGGCATGGTCTATGCGGGCGGCGCCCAGACGGGGCTCAGCGCGTTCAACGGCTCGGGGGTCGCGCAATGGACGACCGCCGGGTACCTTGCCTCGCTCGGGGACGACGGCACCATCTATCTCGTTGAGCAAAGCGCACTGCGAGCGCTGACCCCCTTGGGAGCACAGCTGTGGAGTGTGACCTTCCAGTACGGCCTCTCAGAGGTCCAGCCGGTCTCTGCTGCGGACGGAACCGTCTTCGTCGTGGGTGGTAGCTACATCGGCGGCGGTCTCATCGCAGTGGAGGCCACCGGCGTCCCGCAATGGGAGGCGTCGTACCCAAGCAACCTAGCCCTGTCGCCGCCCATTCTTGGAGGCGACGGAACGGCATACGTCGGTACGATGGACATCGTGATAGCGGATTGCGGTCCGGGGTGCCCCAGCAGCACCTGCACCTGTGGTCCCGAGACCCTCGGAAGCGGGCTGCGAGCTATCCTCCCGGACGGCGGCGCCGCTTGGGTGTTCGGTCCCAACGCTGCCTTCGCCTCGCCAGCCATCGGTGCCGATGGCACTCTCTATGTCGCCGCCTCGTGGACGAACTCCAACGCCGGCATGCCCCTGGCGCAGCCGGACGCCTTCGGGGGCCTCTATGCGCTCGGGGAGACGCCCTAGGACGGTTGCGACCGTTAGCCGTCCGGCCCATGCTCACAAATTGCCCGGACAGCGTGACGGAGACGCTGACGTCAGCCATCGACGGATTGCCGCTGACTGGTACTGCGGTCGCTGAATGCCCACGCGCGGCGGCCGACGCTGCGGCTCCTGAAAACACTCGGGGCGGTCGTGGTGGGCGATGTCGGCCCTACAGCGTCAAGCTGTCCAGCACCCTGCCATTGACGATGCACTGCAGGAGCTGGTGTTGCTGCCCGTCGTTCCCGATGAAGTACCTCTGGGTTACGTGGCCGCCCATGCCCGTGCAACTAAGGGGGAACTGGACCTGGTTGAAACCCTGCTGCGCGGCCGCGGCATTGGCCCGGCGTTGGCGTTCAGCTTGTTGCTCTGCTTCGCGCTCATCTGCCTCTGACTGCTCCCTGATTTTGGCGTACATCTTTTCTCGGGCTGCGGCAGCCGCGGCCTCATCGGCTTCCCACTTTGCCTTAGCGGCGGCCGCGGCCTCCTCCTTCGCCCTGGCAGCGGCGGCTTCGTCGGCTTCCTTCTGTGCCTTGGCGGCAGCTTCCTCCGCCTCCTTCTGCGTGATTCGAGCTTTCACACGAGCTAACTGCTTGGGTGTGGCCTTGCCAGCGAGGACCGCCTTGTTGTCGGCGTCCTCCTGTTTCTGAGCGGCGCGGGCCTTTTCTTGCGCCTTCTTCGCTTCCATTTCTCGGACCATGTCCTCCGCGCGCTTGGCTTCGGCGGCACGCACAGCGTCGTCCGTGCCCGGGGCCTGGGGTTGGGCGTCAGTCGTGGCCGGTTCGTCGGCAAAGGCTGACTGGGCAATCGACGGCGCAACGGCGGCGAGCAAAAGGCACAAAACCGTCTTCACGATGAGTCTCTCCGGCAGGATGCGACCCATTCTTGCTGCGTTCTTGCCGACTAAAAAGGGGGCCGCTGTCGGACCCGTTCTCGAAAACGCCCATCATCTTTTCTAAGAGCCGGCGTCACCTCAGCCAGCTTGGACTCGGCCAAGCCTACATTCGCTCACCGGGTCGAACTGGGAGGTCCGGCCTTCTCGCCCTCGGCTGTTCCCGTGAGATACAAGCCAACCGCGGCGGCCGACGCAGCGGCTCCTGAAATCCGGGTACCCGCCCTTACGCCACCCGGACACCTCCGCGCACCGTCACTTCCGAGCCGTCGGCGACGAACGCCGTTGCGGGGCTTCCCGACAGTGGCGCAACGAACTCGCAGCCGTACAGGGACGCCACGTCGCACTTCAGAGAGGCCGCCGTGGCCGCCCAGAGTTTCCACGGTGGGTGCTCGACTCGGTACTCGCTGGAACCACCGCGCCGGGAGGTGTACCCCCAGTAGTGCTCGACCAGAAAGGCTTCGAGGCTGCCTTCGTCCGGCAGCCGGGCCTCGCCACCGAAGGACGTCTCAAGGGCGCACCACTGTCCTTCGTAGAGCCATTCGTAGCGCACGTGGCCCAGCTCCGGCTCGACGCTGTGGCGCATAGGCACGGCCGTGTACGGCTCGCCGTAGGCGAGTCGGGCCACCGCCGCCAAGGCAGCGCGGGGGACGAACTCACGGACAAAGGCAACGCCGCGGCGCCAGCCATCCGGTGCACGACGGCGCACGTAAAAGCGTAAGTTCACCTCGTCGAAGTCGCGGTGGAAGGGAACCGCCACGCCAAACAGTCGCGTGTTGAGAAACCGGAAGCCCACGATGCTTACAAAGTGTCGGCCGCTCCAGCTGTCCAACTCGGTGCCCGGTGGAACGCGAGACAGCAGGAGGTCGCGCTCCACCTCGTAGTTGAGCATCACGAGCCAGCGCCACTCGGCCATGAGGAAGGCGCCTGGTGCACTCTGGGGCTCCATGAAGGCCAGGCACACTACCGCCCTTGGGTGAGGGCGACCGAAAAAGGCGTCTCCGACGAGTGCTGTTGTGGAAGTCTTAGTGGCTCACGTCTTCGTCGATAATCATCCGGTCAATCGAGCCGCAGTCTGCGGGCAGGGGGATTCAGCACGCCAACGGTTCGCGGTCACCCCGGCCCCTGGTTTCCCAGCGGGCCGGGCTGGCCTACGGAGTGAGGCCCGAGGGGCACAGTGCCCCTCAGCCGTTTCCCTCACCTTTACGAGGTACTTGACCCTTAGATTCGGGCGCATGCGGACCCTGCCCGGTGGCAGGAGCGCCCTATCCAGAGACTCGGCGCTGAACGGCAGGGGTGCGCCGGGACCTCGGGGCGGAGTTCCGCGTCAGCTGCGACAAGCGGTGAAGCCAACCCGTAAGTTAACGGTGGGCTGACGGTGGCCACGAGTCTCCATCGGTGCCTGAACAGCTGCGACTTCTAAGTCAACGACGCCCAAAGTCATGACCGGTGAGCCGCTCAGGCGCAGAAGCCGGTGCGCCAGGTCCAGCTGCTGCAGGTTTACGTTCACGGCCAAGAAGCGAGCCTCGCGGACGCCCTCAACGGCGCCCGAGGTCCCGAAAGTACAGCCTGGAGAGCGCTTCACGTGCCGTCCCGCCCCGGGGGGCCCCTCAACTTAAAAGTGCAGTGACGAATTAAGTTCAGAACTAAAGCCCACAGTGCTGCTTCGGCTGGTCCCAAAGCTCCGCGAGTTCTACGGGCGGCGGCGCCGGTCGCGAGCGCCAGCTGAAGGCTGCTGTTAAATTCAGCGTTACTTGCAGAGGAACCAATTCTTTGAAGCCACCGATTTCGGTTGGCTTCGCCTCGGCCCTGCCCCTCGACTGCAAGCGAGTGGGCAGGTGTCCGGAGCTTTATTGGAGAATGTCATGACGGACGGCGTCGAAGAAGAAGGCCTGGATGCGTTCTGCACGAGCGGGTCGAGCCCCCCGAAGACCGGGGCGGGCCAGTTGCTCCAAGCGAAGTTGTTCGGGAGGGCGTCATGAGCAAGCGCCCCGACTTTCTTTACGCCTACCGGTACCAAAAGGGTGGGCCATTCTGGAGTCCAGAGTTTAAGCACGACACTGACCCTCGCTTTGAGGGCCAGACCTGCAACAGCAGCATCGCTGGTGCTGTTGAGGTGAATCTCGGCGTCAAGCACTTCATGTGCTTCGACATTGACGAGCACGCAGGCAATCCATCCGGGAAGAAGAACTTCGCTTCGTTCCTCTTTGACGAAGGAGTGGAGCTGCAACCCACCTGGGTGACCAACACCAAGAACAACGGCATGCACGTCTGGTACGCGCTGCCCGCTGGTCTGTACGTCAAGGACGGTCCACTGCCCGGCTACCCAAGCGTCGAAGTGAAGGGAATCCGAATCCGCAGCCCCTACGACACCGGATACACCTTCAACGACAACGGCCTAGACGCCCCAGTTCCATTGCCAGAGCCCTTGGTGAAGTATTTCCAGGAGCAAAACAGGCTGGCCGAACAGAAGAAGGCCGAAGCCAAGGCCAAGCGTGAAGCCCATGGCCCTTGCGACGTGGAGCCACTCATCCACCAGTACAACGAAGAGATGGACGGCGACATGCCCACGAAATGCCCAGCGGGACATGGCGACCGCTTTGGACGCCTCAGCGAAGGACGCTGGTTCTGCAAAGGAGCATCACATCCCGACGGCTTCGGCTTGCGAGCCCGTGACGGCACGTACACCGGCGACATGCTCGACGTTTTCTGCTTCGAGTACGACGGCGACAACTACGCCGAGAATCCCGCCAAGAGCCGTATCACCATGGTCAAGGAATGGGCTGACGAGAACGACGTGGAGTGGGGAGAGGAAGACGCCAAACCCGTGTCTTCCATCAACACTCAGATGATGGCCGATGCAGAGAAGTGGGTGCAGGAAGTGACGGCGCTTCCTGAGCCTGTTTTACCCGCCGCTGCCACCCCTGCGTCGCCCGAATCGTCATCCTCGACGCAAGACCACGTTTGGGTCTGCGCGCCCATAGCCAAGGAAAAGGACGGCAAGCCTGTACCTATCGACCTTCGTGTTTGGGTTGCCCACGACCTGGCCTACAACGGCGTCACCTTCGTCGGCGGCAAGCACTTCCAGCACGGCAAGCCCGTCAGCAAGGAGTATGTGGACAACAACATCCTCGTGGATAACTCCTGGGTCTTCAGGGCTTCCACCAAGGCCACCCAAGCATCTCTCGACCTGTGGCGCGCGGCTCGCCACAAAGTCTCGACCACCCTGCCATTCCTCACGGCCGATGACTTTCTCGCGCTTCCAGATGAGCCAGACCCATGGTTGCTGCCTGACCTGGTTCCTGCCGGTGCTGTTTGGGCACTTGGCGGTGCCTCCAACTCCGGCAAGTCGTGGCTGGCACTCGGCATGTTCGTCAAGCCTCTCATCGAGAAGGACACACCTGTTGGCTACGTCACCCCTGAGTCGTCCCGCACCGGCTTCAAGAAGCGTCTGCGTGCTCTCGGAATCAAGGGCAAGAATCTCCACGTCCTGCACCAGCAGACGTTGACGCTCGGTGGCTCCAACAAGGACCAGGCCGCCGCAGACCAGGAGGCCCTCATTGCCACCGTCAAGAAACTGGGCCTCAAGGTTCTCATCCTCGACCCACTGAGCAACTTCCTCGCTGACAGCGTGGAGAACGATGCCGGTGACATGGCCCAGGTCCGCGACCGCCTCATTGCCATCGTGGCAGCCACGGGCGTCAGCATTGGCATCCTCGCTCACACAGCCAAAGGCAAGTGGGACAAGGATGGCGGTGAGGACCCCGCGTTGTCCTGGTTCCGCGGCTCAGGCGTCTCTGCGGCTTCGTTCGACATGGCGTTCATCGTCACCTTCAACCCAGACGACATTGTCACCAGCCCTGCCGGTGAATGGCTGCCTCACGGCTTCCGCACCGTCAAGGTGAAGGACGATGCCCAGTGGCTGAACGAGGTGGTGACCCTCGACCGCGTTCTTGAACACCCTTCTCGCAAGTTGCTGTCGGTCACGCTCAAGCGCGAGACGGTTACTGCCGAGCAGAAGGCCAGGGCAATGGAAGCCAAGGCCGAGAAGAGAATGAAGGCCGGTATCGACCTACTAGTGGCGAACGTCATGACCGCAGGCGGCACCAAAGTGGCTTGGCAAGTGGCGAAGGACGGGTTGCCAAAAAACGGCCCCTACGGCGCCTCCGCAGTTTTGGCGGAAGCCATCAAGCAAGAGAAGCTGACCGAAGAAGGCGGGAACGGAAACAAGAAGTTCATCTCGCTCGCGTTCGGTCCCTTGAAGGCAGTTTCGTGAGTCGGCCACCACGTACCCGTCCCGGAGCCCCTCCCGGGATGGGTCGGGATGACTACTTCTGGTTACCTGACCCACCACCCGTCCCCCCGCTAAGAGGCGGGGACGTGGTGGTGGTACCTTGGGTTAGGCATTTTCTGACTGCGGGAAGGGGTCCCTTTTTTTGCGCCCGGGACGGCGGGGCGGTCGCGGCCCTCGTGTCCTCCCCGCAATGTGGCGCGTCGTCTTCCCGTGCTGAAGGTCCTGGTCGGGGGCACGGAGTACCATGACGACAAAGTCCCATGCCCAAGTCCCGCAAGCCCGTCGTCCCCAAGCCCGGTGGTAAGTACACGGTGTCGGCCCTCGCCATTGGCGATGCCGGGTGCAAAGCCGTCACCTGGGACGGCACTAAGGTGACGTTCCACGAGATTCGCGGCTGGCTAACCTTCACCAACGAGATGACCGATGGCTCCGAGCCGTGGGTGCTCACCCCTATGGTCATCTTCAACCATTCGCTCCAGACCGCTGACACCTTGCCCAAGTACGCAGGCTACTGTGAGAAGGCCTTGTCCGAGCAGGACGTCGTGGGCATCCTAACCGGGACGGGTCCGAAGCTCGGAGGCTTCACCTTTCCTCAGGCGCCAGCCAAGGCTTAGGGCCTGTAGCAAGTGGGCAGGACTTCTTCTGGCCCGCTCTGCTCCACAGCGTGGGCGCCCCGCCATGGCCTCGCAGCCGCGCGGGAAGGCATCGAGTCCCCCCGCAACCTATTCGTCGTTCTTGGGGCGACTGGCGCGGTCTGCGGGGGGTGTGCTGCGAGCTTCTGGCGGTTCGTGCGCGGCTGCTCTTGGACCCTGCGGGCCGCCAGTTTAAGTCAACGCGAAACGGGTGCTCGCCCAAGACACAAAAGCGCTACGTCAGCACGCTCTTGACTGGGCCCGGAAGCTCTAATCCGTACAGCCAAAAATACAGCCCACGCGACGCCCCTGCGGGCTGTACGGGCGCATCATTGCCGAAAGACTCGGGGCAACGCCTCTAACTTCGGGACGTTGCCCCGCGACTGAACTTACGTGTCGGTTTACGAAACCGTTGCTCTACCGCTGAGCTACAGGGGCAACCTCACGAAATCACTGAGGCATCCGTGCTCCATCTAGGGAAGTAAACGACGGTTTGCAACCAGTTGCGCGACTAGCGCCCACTTTTGCGATGACGGCCTTCTCTCGCGACACCCTGGCGGCCGCCCGGCTGTCTGGTGACTGTCGCCGTCCGGCCGAGAAAAGGTCGGGGGCCCCTTTCTGGCGTCCGGTCGGAGATTGACGCGGGTCACCCCGGCCGATGCTGCCATCACGAGAGACGTAGCGAAAACTTTGCGTCGAAACACTTCCCTTCGCAGCGGCTGCAGCACGTCTTGAGCGGCGCCGCTGAAGCTGGCCAGCACGGTGCGTGCATGAAATTTCGGACAGATGAACTCGGAGATTTTCCTCGGCGATGAAGCGGTGGCGCGCGGCGCCATTGACGCGGGTGTAAGCGCCGCCTACGCCTATCCTGGGACTCCGTCGACGGAGATTCTCGAAGCGGTCCACGCCGATGTGAAGCGCCACCACCTCGACGTTCGCGCGCTGTGGTCCACCAACGAGAAAGTGGCACTCGAAGAAGCCGTCGGCGTCTCCTACTGCGGCAAACGGGCGCTCGTGGCAATGAAGCATGTCGGCCTCAACGTTGCCGCCGACCCCTTCATGAATGTCGCCGTGGCTGGCGCCTGGGGCGGCCTGGTGCTGGTGGTCGCTGATGACCCGTCCATGCACAGCTCGCAGAACGAGCAGGACTCGCGGTATTTCGCCGACTTCGCGCAAGTCCCTTGCCTGGAACCGGCCGACCAGCAACAGGCCTACGAGATGACGCGCGAGGCGTTCGAGCTGTCCGAGCAGCTCCGCGTCCCAGTGCTGCTGCGCCTGGTCACTCGGCTCGCCCACAGCCGCGCGCTGGTGGCACTCGGCGAGCGCTGCAAACAGAAGCCGCTGCAATACGTCGACGACGCCAGTCTCTACACCCTCATCCCTGCCAACGCGCGACGCGCCTACG
The DNA here is from genome assembly GCA_052147975.1 of Myxococcaceae bacterium. Classification (GTDB taxonomy): domain Bacteria; phylum Myxococcota; class Myxococcia; order Myxococcales; family Myxococcaceae; genus JADGRA01. The sequence goes on along the minus strand of JBKQJL010000017.1, from coordinate 52,798 downwards.
CAAAGTTGGTGAATAAGCAAGCAGAGCTTCAGCGTTACGCCGAGGAGCACCCAGCCAACGCGCTCACCCTCCAGGGCAACCGAGAGCCGGGCATCATCGTCTCGGGCGTCGCCTGGAACTACCTCCGCGAGGCGTTTGACGAGAAGCTCGACGCCTTCAACGTGCTTCGCGTCGGCGCGTACCCACTGCCAATGAGAAAGGTGCGCCAGCTCATCGACCACTCGAGCGAACTGACCATCCTCGAGGAGGGCTACCCCTTCATCGAGCGCTTCGTGAGCGGGCTCGGCCTCTTCCAGGAGCTGAGGGTGAACGGGAAAATGACTGGACACGTCCCGCGCATGGGCGAGCTCTCGCCGGACGTGGTCCGGAGAAGCTTCAAACTTCCAGTGGCGGCCTCGCTCGTGGTGGAGGGGCTCGACGCGGTACTGACAGCGCGACCACCGCGGCTGTGCGACGCCTGCCCGCACGGAGATTCCTATGCCCTCATCAACGAGGTGGTGCACGAGCTCGGCGCAGGGACGCGCGTCATGGGCGACATCGGCTGCTATGCGCTGGGCTACCTCAAGCCGTACCAGGCGATTCACAGCTGCCTCTGTATGGGTTCCTCCATCGGCATGGCCATTGGCGCGGCCCACGCAGGCGTCTCGCCCTCGCTGTGCGTCATTGGCGATGGCACCTTCACGCACTCTGGAATGACAGCGCTGTTGGACGCGGCGCGGGATGGCGCAAACGTCAAGGTCTTCATTCTGGACAACGGCACGGTGGCCATGACGGGCGGCCAGCCTTCCAGCATGAAGGATGATGCTCTGGTCGAACTGGTCGCCGGCCTGGGGGTGCCACGTCAACACATCCGTGTCATCGCGCCGCTGCCGGCCAAGAAGGCCGAAAACCTGAAGGTGGTGCGCGAGGAACTCGCCCACCAGGGCTTGTCGGTCCTCATCGCGCGGCGCTCGTGCGTCGTCTACGCGAAGGAAATTAAGCAGCAGCAGCGCGAGCGCGCCCAGGCCCACCCCGCGGCGGGTTGCAGCGATTGCGCTGGAAAGGACGCATGAAGTTCGACCTGGTGCTCTGCGGCGTCGGTGGCCAGGGGGTCCTGACGTCGGCCTACGTCCTTGACCACGCCGCCGTCGACGCGGGCCTCTTCTTCAAGCAGCCCGAGGTCCACGGGATGGCCCAACGGGGAGGAGCGGTCTCGGCGCAGGTGCGAATGTCGGATGGGCCGGTCTCGAGTGACCTCATTTCGGAGGGCGGGGCGAGCCTCGTCCTCTCCGTCGAGCCGATGGAGGCCCTGCGCTATGCGCAGCTCCTTCGGGAGGATGGTTGGGTGGTGACTGACGTGACGCCTTTCAAGAACGTGGCCGACTACCCGGAGCTCACGAAGCTGTACCAAGTCCTTTTCAAGCTGCCGCACCTGGTGGCCGTGGACGCATCCCGCCTCGCGGCCAAAGCGGGCGTTCCGAAGGGAGCGAATGTCGTCGTCCTCGGCGCAGCAGCGTCTCGCCTTCCCTTGCCAGTGGCTGCGCTCGAGAAACACATCTCCGCGCTGTTCGCGCCAAAGGGGGAGCGCGTGGTGAAGGCAAACCTGAAGGCCTTTCGCATGGGGATGGCGGCGAGTGCCTTCGGCGCTGCGTTGAGGGGGCGAGGCGTGCTGCCCTCGGCCGTGCCACAAGTCGTCGCGCGGCTCGACTTCGACGTTGCGCCCGTCGACGAGCCGGTGGTGAGCGCCTGGGCCGAGCGGCTCAAGAAGCCGGACGGCGCCGAGGTCGCGGCGCGCGTCTTCCGCTCGCGCGACCTGTTGCCGCTGGGGGCCCAGGTTCCAGCGCGGCTGGGTTGAGCCAGGCGGTTGCCTAATTCGTCCTCCGGCTTCGCAGTGGCGAAGCCCGACGGCCTGGTCGCGGCACGTAGACGCTGGACTGGTTCGACAAGTACCTGGGTCTGGTGCGAACCATCGGCGCTCCGGCCGCTCGCAACAACTGAGAGGCGCGTAGCGCTCGGGCCAGTAGTGCGCAGGCCATTGCGCGCACGGGCAGTCCGGACTCACCTGCGCCTCTCGACGCAACGCGCAAGCATTTGTTTTTACATGCGCTTCGTGCGAAGAGCCCCGCGTTGACCGCGCGTTCGCAAAAACGGTAGAGGGGCGCGCGCTTTGCTTGGCCCACCGGGGCGAATTTTTGACGCGACCCAGACGGGCCAGTACCAACCTTCACCAAAGCTTGAGAGCCCAAACATGCCCGAACCCGAAAACTTCATGCGCGTGCCGAGCCCCACGCCGCGCCGCACCCTCTACACCGACGCGATGGAGATTTTCCATCGGGCGGCGGACACCATCGGACTCAATCCGCGGGTGCGGCTGGAGTTGGAGGAGCCGGACTACGAGCACATTTTCTACGTCACCACCAAGCTGAAGGACCGGCTCCGGCCGCTGCACAAAGACGCTGCGACGCAGTTCGCGGACTTGCCGGTGACGCAAGTGCGTGACCCCGGTGGGCTGGAGCGCCTCGCCGACGGCCAAATTATTCTCAACGGCAAGGCGCTGCTCGGCTCCGACGTCGTCATCCGCCGGGGCCATCTGCGGCTGCCCGACGGGAACGTCTTTCAGCTGGTGCCCGGAGAGTCGGCGCGCTTCAAGGCCTACCACGTCCAGCACAACCAGGCGCGCGGCCCCTACAAGGGCGGCATCCGCTACCACCGTGACGTCTCGCTCGACCTCTTCAAGGCGCTGGCTGCCGAGATGACGTGGAAGACGGCCATCAGCGAGGTGCCGTTTGGCGGCGGCAAGGGCGGCATTCAGATTGACCCGCGGCAGTACGGCAGGGAGGAGCTGCAAAACATCACCCTGCGCTTCATGTTCAAGCTGAAGAACCTCATCGGCCCGAGCATTGACATCCCCGCCCCGGACGTCGGCACCAACGGGGAGATTATGGCGCTGCTCATGCGCCAGTACATCGACGGCGAGCGCGAGCGGCACACCGGGCGGGCCATCGTCACTGGCAAGGACGTCCGCATCGGCGGTTCCGAGGGCCGGGTGAAGGCCACCGGCCAGGGGGTGGTGTACTGCATCGAGGACTACTACGCCGAGAAGAACGAGTCGCTGCGGGGCAAGACGTTTACCCTGCAGGGGTTTGGAAACGTGGGTTCCAACGCCGCGGAGATTCTCACCGGCCTTGGAGCACGGCTGTTGGCCGTCAACGACGCAGACGGAACGCTGTACAACGGCGACGGCATCGACGTCCCGGCGCTCATCGCCTATGTCGGCGACCCCAAGAATCTCAAGCGGAGCGTCGCTGGCTTCCCGGGCGCCCAGCGCATCGAAAAGAAAGACTTGTGGGACGTCGCCGCCGACATGTTCATCCCCGCCGCCCTGGGCGGGGAGATTACCGGGGATGTGGCCGAGCGCCTCAAGGTGAAAATTATCGCCGAGGGAGCCAACGGGCCGACCACACCAGAGGCAGACCAGGTGCTGGTGAAGCGGGGCATCGACCTCATCCCGGACATCATCGCCAACGCCGGGGGCGTAACGGTGAGCTACTACGAGTGGCTGCAGAACAAGCGGATGGAGTCCTGGAGCGAGCAGGAGGTGAATGCCAAGCTCGAACACGCCATCAAACGCAATTACCGCATCATCCGCGACATCTCGAAGAACCGGCCACGGCGGACGGAGATGCACGACAGCCGCCCTTTTTGCGTCGGCAAAGAGGTCGAGCCTCGACTGGCAGCGATGATTTTGGCGCTCAAGCGCATCGAGGCCCACTACCTATTGGAAGGCTTTTCGAACTAAGCCGCTTCAGTGCATGACCCGTTCTCGGTCCACCAGCAGCAGCGGCTCGTCCTCGCGCGTCTCGTAGGCCACGACACGCAGGCCGAGCCCGCGGGTGTGCCCGGCTCGGCCGTCCTTGGCGCCATAGGAGAGGGCCACCTGGTAGCGGACTTCGCACAGGCACGTCATCTCGGTGCCGTCTTCCCCGGTGAAGGTGAGGCGGAGCCGGCCCCCCAACAGGGCGGCGGCCTGGGTCTCGACGTAGAGGCCGGCGGCGGAGATGTTACGGGCGATGCCACGGGCCATCCCGTCGGACGTGGTGATGTAGACGGTGAAGACTTTGTCGAACCGAAGGCTGCCGCGGCGGTCGTGCATGGTGTCCACGGTAGCTGGTAGTCAGATGTAGTCAAACTACCGACCTGATGGGGGCGTGGCCATGAGACGCTGGACGCTGGTGCTGGTTGCGTTGTTGCCCTGGCTGGCCGGGGCCGAGGACGCCCACTTCGAGGCGCTCAAGGCCTCCGCGGAAACCTTCGACGGCGGGCTGGCGGGCTTTCTCGAGCAGTACACCGGGGACTGCGGAGACGCGACGAATACCTCCCAGTGCCGGCAAAAGGCCGAGGCCTTCCAGAAGCGCGTCAACGGCAAGCGCTTTTATGCGTTGGTGCGAGAGGACGCGGCCAGCATGGTGAGCTTCGCCCCGGCTGGGCCCGCCGGCGGCGACTTCACCGTCCTGGTGACGCCCTTTTTCCCGGGAGGGGCCCACGCCCTCACCAACCAGACGCCCAAGAAGACGGACAGCCACGGAAACCCGCTCTTCCCGCAGCTGACGCTGCCGGGAATTCTGCCCGAGGGGGAGACGGTGGACTCGGTGGAGCGGCTCTTCCGCAGGCGCGACGTCCGGGTGGAGCTCCTCTTCAGCCCGGAGGGCTTCTGGGCGCTGCCGCACAAAGCGGGGGGAAAGCTGACGGGGTGCCGGGCCCGGCTGGACGCGTTGCTCATTTCCACCAGCACGGGCGCGGTGCTGGCTCGCTACGAGGCGCCCTGAAGGGCTCGGCCTTCCTTTCGCGCCGGGCCAGAGGTGTTTAGGCGCCCCCCAGGACGACGCTGCGGGACTGGCCCCGGCGCTCGAGCCGGAGGGTGAGTTTCTTCCCCTCCCCGTATTGGACGACTGCGGCGTGAAAGTCTTCCGCCGACGTCACTCGCCGGCCATCCACCTCCACCACCACGTCGCCCACCCGCAGGCCAGCCCGCGCGGCCAAGCCTCCGGCTTCGAGCGACTGGACCCAGACGCCCGGGCCGCGGGCCCGAAGCCGCTGAGCCGCGTCGGCGTCGAGGTCGGCCACCGTCAAGCCGAGCAAGTCCTCCCGCGGGGGCTCCACCGCGGGCACCTCCGGGACGGGCGCCGGTCGCTGCGCCGGAGGCTCCCCCACGCGCGCCACCAGCTCGCGCGGGGGTGTCGCTCCCCGCTGCACGCTAAGACGCACCAGCGTGCCCGGCGCCAGCAGCGAGATTCTTCGCAACAAGGCCAGGTACGAGTCGAAGGGCCGCCCATTCACGTGGGTAATTCTGTCCCCGGGCCGCAGGCCGGCCGTCGCCGCCGGGCTGGCCGGGAAGACGTCCTGCACCACCGCCACCCGCGAGCGCCCATCGGCCGAGGGTTGCTCGGCGACGGTAAGCCCGAGCCAACCACGCTCCAGGTGTCCGTTGTCCAGGAGGTTGGGCAAAAGGTCCTTCACCATGTTGATGGGCACCGCAAAGCCAATGCCCTGGGCGTGGGTCACCACCGCCGTCGCCATTCCCACCACCTCGCCGCGCATGTTGAAGAGCGGGCCTCCGGAATTGCCGGGGTTGATGAGGGCGTCCGTTTGCAGGAAGTCGTCGAAGGCGCCCACGCCGAGCACGCGCTCTTTGGCGGAAATCAACCCGTGCGCCACGCTGCGCTCCAGGCCGAAGGGGTTGCCGATGGCCACCACCCAGTCGCCCACCTCCAGCGTGTCGGAGTCGCCCAACATGACCGAGGGAATGTCCCGTGCCCCGCCTGTTTCCGCCCGGATGAGCGCGACGTCCGTGCCCGGGTCCGCGCCCACCAGCTGGGCGTCAAAGACGCGGCCGTCGCTGAGCCGAATCTGCAGCGCCTCCGCCCCCTTCACCACGTGGTGGTTGGTGACGGCATAGCCCTCCGGACCGAGGAGGAAGCCCGAACCGGTCGCCGCCGGGACGCGCCCGGCGGGAATGCCATCCCCGGGGCTCTGGTAGGTGACGACGTTCACCACCCCGGGGCTGACGGCGCGGATGAGGGGGGCCAGCGAGCCGGGCGGCGTGAAGTCGCGCAGGGTGGCCCCCGGCGCACGCTCGCGCCAAATGGCCGGCCGCGCCGTGACGTCCCCGTCGAAGGCACGCCCCCGAGCACGCGCCCAGTCCTCGAGGGCATGCTGCGGGTCAATGGTGGCCAGAACGAGAAGGAGGGGGAGGAGCATCTCTCCCCACGGAGTCTAAGCCCTGGCCGGCGGGACGTACCTACCCACCCGCACTTGCGCAGGACGTACGACGCGTCCCTTCAGGGTGTAGCCGGCGCGCACCTCGGAGAGCACCCTGCCATCTGCCTCGGGCTCGGTCACCACTTCGGTGTCCATCGCCTCCGCTTGGTTCGGGTCGAAGGGGGCCCCCGTCAGCTCGAGCCGCTCGACGCCCTGCGCGGCCAGCTTCGCCACCAAGTCGTCGCGGATGAGCCGCACGCCGCGGGCCAGCGGGGACGCGTCGGCCGCCTTCAGCGAGAGGTCCAGGGCGTCGATGGCCTCAAACACCAGTCGCGCGCTCTCCGCCTTCTCCACATCCCGAAGCCGTTCGCTCTCGCGGGCCAGACGCTCCTTGAAGGCCTCCCGGTCCCGGACCGAGGCCTGTAGCCCAAGCGCGAGCTCGTTGACGCGTGAGCGCGCGGCCGCCAGCTCGTCCTTCAGCTGCTCCAGCGCCTGTGGCCCGGCGACGGCTTCCTCCACCGCCGGCGCTGCCGGAGTGGCGGCCGGCCCGGCCTCGGGACCCGGCTCCCGCGGCGCACCGTCGGGGTGAAAGCGTCGGCGATCGTTGATGCGCACGCTCCAGAAATTAACCATGCTGCCCCCCGTGTCAACGCCCCCCGGGGGGGCAAAAGGGAAGGGGCGTCCGGAGGGCCCTTGAGTCAAGGGTGGCACGCGTCGTACGAGGGACCGCCATGGCCACTCCACACATTGTCCGCGCTCCCCGCGGCGCCCAGAAGTCCTGTCAGGGCTGGGTGCAGGAAGCCGCCTTGCGCATGTTGATGAACAACCTCGACCCAGAGGTGGCCGAGCGCCCGGCCGACCTGGTGGTGTACGGCGGGACGGGCAAGGCGGCGCGGAACTGGCAGGCCTATGAGCAGATGGTGTCGACGCTGCGGACACTCGGTGACAGCGAGACCATGTTGGTGCAGTCCGGCAAGCCGGTGGGTGTCTTGCAGACGCACCCGGACGCGCCCCGGGTGCTCATCGCCAACTCCAACCTCGTCGGCCGCTGGTCGACCTGGGAGGTGTTTCGAGACCTCGAGGCCAAGGGCCTGATGATGTACGGGCAGATGACTGCGGGCTCGTGGATTTACATCGGCACCCAGGGGATTCTTCAGGGGACGTACGAGACGTTTGCCCAGGCCGGCCGGACCCATTTCGCCTCGGACGACCTCTCCGGCCGACTGGTGCTCTCCGGCGGCCTCGGGGGCATGGGCGGCGCGCAGCCACTGGCGGCCACCATGTGCAACGCCGTCTTCCTAGGCGTGGAGGTGGACGCCGCCCGCGCCCAGCGCCGGGTGGAGACGCGCTACCTGGACTGCATCGCCACGGACCTCGATGAGGCGCTGAAGCTCGCCGAGACGGCGCGCGCCAAGCGCCAGCCGAGGAGCATCGGGCTGATTGGAAACACCGCCGACGTCTACCCCGAGCTCTACCGCCGAGGCCTTCGTCCGGACCTGGTGACCGACCAAACCTCGGCCCATGACCCCCTCAATGGCTACATCCCGCAGGAGTTGACGCTGGAGCAGGCAGCGAGCCTTCGCGCCCGGGACCCGGACGAGTACGTCCGCCGCTCCCATGCGTCGATGGGCGTGCAGGTGCAGGCCATGCTCGACTTTCAGCGCGCCGGCTGCCACGTCTTCGACTACGGGAACAACCTTCGCGCCGGAGCGCAGCAGGCCGGTGTGGTGGATGCCTTCGCCTTCCCCGGCTTCGTTCCGGCCTACATTCGGCCTCTCTTCTGCGAAGGCTCCGGCCCGTTCCGCTGGGTAGCGCTGTCCGGCGACCCGGCCGACATCCACCGCACCGACCGGGCCATGCTGGAGCTGTTCCCCGACAAGCCAGCGCTGCGGCGGTGGATTACCCTTGCCTCGGAGCGGGTTGCCTTTCAGGGGCTTCCGGCACGCATCTGCTGGCTGGGCTACGGGGAACGCCATCGTGCCGGGCTGGCCTTCAACGCTCTGGTGCGCAGCGGCGAAGTCAAAGCCCCCATCGTCATTGGCCGCGACCACCTCGACTGCGGCTCGGTGGCCTCCCCGCACCGAGAGACGGAGGCCATGGCCGACGGCAGCGACGCGGTGGCGGACTGGCCGTTGCTCAACGCCCTGGTGAATGCGGTGAACGGCGCCTCCTGGGTGAGCGTCCACAACGGGGGCGGGGTGGGCATCGGCTATTCGCTGCACGCCGGCCAGGTCATCGTCGCCGATGGGACGGAGGCCGCCGCACGCCGCATCGAGCGCGTCCTCAAATCCGACCCGGCCATGGGGGTGCTCCGGCATGCCGACGCCGGTTACGCACGCAGCATCGAGGTGGCTCAACAGCGCGGCGTCAAGGTCCCCGGACTTCCCACCGCCTGAGGCGCCTCCACCCCATGAGCCTCACCTCCCAGACCGGCGACGACAGTCCATTCACCCTGCTCGTTCGGGGGGCGTCCGCGGTGCTCACCGCCGATGGGCCGGACAGCGCGGATGCAGGCCTGACGCTCGCCTCGCGCGCCGGCGACGCAGTCGGCATCCGCGGGAGCGAGGTAGCGTGGATTGGCCCGGAGACGGCCCTGCCCATGGGACGGGTGACGCGGGGGACGGAGTTTCTCGACGCCGAGGGCGGCCTGGTGGTGCCAGGCTTCGTGGATTCCCACAGCCACGTCGTCTATGCCGGAGACCGTTCCGAGGAATTCGCCCTCCGCTCGTTGGACGTCGACGCGGTCGGCATCACCCGGGCCGGCGGCGGCATCATCTCGACCGTTTTTGCAACTCGGGCCAAGGACGAGGACGCGCTGGTTCGGCTGGCGCTGCCACGGCTCGAGCGGCTGCTCGCGCACGGCGTCACCACCCTCGAAGTGAAGAGCGGCTACGGGCTTACCCTGGAGGACGAGCTGAAGCTGCTCCGCGTCATCCGTCGGCTGAGCACGCTACAGCCGGTGACGCTGGTCCCCACCTTCCTGTGGCTGCATGCCCTGCCCCCGGAGTACGCCAGCGACCGGGCCGGCTTTCTCGCGCTCGGGCGCCGCGCCCTGCAAGCCGTTGTCCGAGAGGGGCTGGCCGAATTTGCCGACGCCTTCGTGGAGCAGGGCGCCTTCACCCCCGAGGAGGCCCGCGCCTTCCTCACCGAGGCCAAGGCACTGGGACTCAAGCCGCGCCTGCACGTGGACCAGCTCAGCGCCGGGCGCGGGGCGGAGCTGGCCGCCGAATTGGGGGCGGTGAGCGCGGACCACCTTGAATGCGTCTCGCCCGAGGGCATCGCAGCGCTCGCCCGGGCCGGCGTCACCGCCGTGCTGGTGCCAGTGGCGACCCTAGTGCTGCGCCGTCCCAGCTACGCGCCCGGGAAGGCGCTGCGCGAGGCCGGCGTCCGGGTGGCCCTGGCCAGCAACGTCAATCCCGGCTCCGCGCCCACCGAAAACCTCTCGCTCAGCCTCGGTCTGGGCTGCCTCCTCAATGGACTGACGCCGGACGAGGCACTGCTTGGCGTGACGCGTTGGGGAGCCTCCGCGCTGGGACGCACCGACGTCGGCCGGCTTCGGGTGGGTGGCCCGGCGGACCTCCTCGTCCTGGGGTGCCGGGAGGTGGCCCACCTGTCAGCCCACCTCGGCATCCGCCACGCCCGGGCGGTGGTGAAGGGCGGCCGCGTGGTGCTGCGGGCCAATGACGCGGCGAGGTGTGCCTAAAAAACTAGAGGTGTGCCCAAAAAAGGAGGCCCCGGGGGTCCGCCCCATCCAAGGGCGGTCCCGGGGTCAGGGCTTTCCCGCTCCGCCTTCCGACCACCGGAGGACAGAACACCCATGCCCTTTCTAACGTCCGGACCCCCAAATTCATTTCATCTTTCCAGTGAGTCGACCCCGACACCCGCGCGCCAGGTGGGCCGGACGGTGTAGAGAAGAACACAATGTGTCGCCTGTATGGCTTTCGGTGCTCGGCACACGAGCCAGTCCACTCAGCCCTCGTGTCCGAGCGGAACTCGCTCCGCCGCCAGTCAGTCGAGCATCCAGACGGCTGGGGCATCGCTGCCTACGTGCGCGGCCCGCTGCCCGAGGTGGCGCACGGGCTCGGGCCGGCGCACCTGGACCCGGAATTCGAGCGCGTCAGCGGGCTGCTCCAGGCGCGGGCCTTGGTGGCCCACGTCCGGCTCGCCTCGGTGGGAGAGGTTGACCCGAAAAACGTCCACCCCTTCGTCCACGGACGGTGGACGTTTTGCCACAACGGCACGGTGACCGACTACCAGCAGGCCCGCGCCAGCCTCGAGCAGCAAGTGGCGCCCCGCTACCGCAAGCGGCTGCGCGGGACGACGGACTCGGAGCGCTGCTTCGGAATGTTTCTCACCCGCCTCTTTTCGAAGGTGAAGGAAGACGCACACCCGCCGGTGGAGCTGGTGGCCTGGGCGCTGGCCGACACCATGGACGCCGTGGCGAGGCTGACCGACCGGCCGGGGCAGCCTCCCAGCGCGCTCAACTTCCTGGCCAGCGACGGTGAGTTGATGGTGGCAACGCGCCGCGGACGCAGCTTGTGGATGTCCACCGAGGCCGCCCCTGGGCGGCCGGTCCGCGACTGGCCGGGCGCTGCCCAGCGCTTGCACGCCTTCCAAGTGGCCAGCGAAGAGCTCAGCGCCGCGGACGCCTGGCTGGAAGTCCCCGACGAGGGCGTGGTGGGCGTGGATTCGGCCGTTCGTTTCTTCGCCGCCACCGTCCCGGCCTTGCTGGCCAGCCGGCCGTAAGGCGCCGGGCGCTCGGAAGGGCGCAGGCGAGTTGCCCGTTGGCTGCGGCGCCTCAGCCGTTGGCTGCAAGGTGGCTGCCCGGACGCAATGGCATTGCGCTCCCCGGCGTGCGGACAGCCGGAGGAGCCACCCATGCCCAACCGCAAAACCTTGTCCACCCAAGTGCTCACACTGTGTGTCCTCATCCCGCTGTTTGTCGCCTGGAGTGCCCCGGGCCCCGACGAAGTCCCCATCACCACCGTCTCGGAGGAGGCGCGGCAGCTCTACCTCCAGGGGCGGGACGCCAACGAGAAGCTGCGGGCAACCGACGCCTATGCTCTCTTCGAGAAGGCGGTGGCCAAGGACCCGAGCTTCGCGCTCGGCTACCTTGGCTTGGCCAACGCCGCCACCACCAACAAAACCTTCTTCGCCGCGTTGCAGAAGGCAGTCGCACTCTCGGACAAGGTGACCGACGGCGAGCGGTTGATGATTTTGGGCCTGCAGGCGGGCGTCAAAGGAGACGTGGACGGGCAGCGGCGGATGTACGTCGAGCTGGTGGAGAAGTACCCCTCGGACGTGCGCGCGCTCAACCTCCTCGGCAACTACCACTTCGGCCTTCAGGACTACCCGACGGCCATCCGCTACCTCACCCAGGCCACCGTGCTCGCTCCCAGCTTTACCGCGCCCTACAACCAGCTCGGCTACGCCTACCGTTTCGAGGGGAAGTACCCGGAAGCCGAAAGGACATTCCAAGAGTACATTGCACTGCTTCCCGGCGACCCAAACCCTTACGACTCCTACGGCGAGCTCCTGATGAAAATGGGCCGCTTCGACGAGTCCATCCGCACCTACCGCAAAGCGCTGGAAGTCGACCCCCACTTCACCGCCTCGTTGATTGGGATTGCCAACGACCAGATGTTCCAAGGCAAGGGCGAGGAAGCGCGAAAGACGCTCCGGCACTTGGTCACCATCGCCCGCAGCGATGGCGAGAAACGTCAGGCCCTCTTCTGGATTGCCCAGTCCTACGTCCTCGAGGGCAAGTCCGACGAGGCGGCACGCACGGTGGGCGAGGAACGCGCCATCGCCCAGAAGTCCATGGACGTCGCCTCCCAATCAGGAGACGCCACCTTTCTCGGCAACATTCTCCTGCACGCCGGACAGCTCGACGCCGCCGCCGCCAGCTTCGCCGAAGCGGAGGCGCTGATGGCCAAGGCCTCCGTCCCAACGGAAGTCAAGCAAGCCAACCACCGCAACAACCTTTTCAACGCCGCCCGGCTGGCGCTGGCCCGCGGGGACCTCAAGACGGCCCAAGCCCAGGCGGAGCTGTACCAAAGCCAGGTGGGGGCCAAGCAAATTCCCTTCGAGGTGTGGCAGGCACACGAGTTGCTCGGGATGGTGGCCATCGCTCAGCGCGACTTCGACCGAGCGCTGGCAGAGTTGGCCAAGTCAAGCCACCAAAACCCGAGGGTGCTGTACCTCACCGCGGTGGCGCTGCAGGGGAAGGGCGACGCTCAGCGCGCCCAGAGCGCCGCCCAGGCCGTCGCCAGCTTCAACGGCCTCCACCCCGCCTACGTCTTCGTTCGGCCCGAGGCGCAAAAGATGGCGACCGGAAGCTAGCGGCCGGACGCTCTCAGGGGGACGCCTGCTCGGCCAGCGCCCCGGCGCTCGCCGCCCACTCTTGCAGCCGCAACCGAGAGCGGGGACCGGTGCCGGTGGCGGTGAGCTGGCGGTCTCCCTCGGCGGGGCCCACCACGAAGCAGACGCGGAGCGCGTCCGGTGGGACGGCCGAGGCAATGCGGTCCGCCCACTCGACCACCACGGCCGGCTCCTCCGAGTCACGCAGCTCGAAGTACCCTGTCCCGTAGAGGTCTTCCTCGCCAACGAGGCGAAAGAGGTCTGCGTGCAACAGGGGGATGCGCCCTCGGTAGCGATGCAGCAGCGCGAAGGTGGGGCTAGCAACTTCCTCCGACGGCACGCTGCAGCCCTCGGCCACGCCCCGGGCAAACTCCGTCTTCCCGGCGCCGAGCTCCCCGAGGAGCGCCACGAAGTCTCCCGGCTGCAGGAGCCGGCCGAGCGCCGCTCCAAGCTTCCGTGTCTGCTCGGCGCCCTCCGACGTCCAGCGGACGCTCAGCGGTTCCATCGGGCCCACACCGAGGTGAGCCCGGAGATGAGGTCCGAGGCGATGAGTCCGAGCTCGCCCCGCCACTCCTGCTCGACGTCGCCGGCCAGGCCGTGCGCGTAGACGGCCACGCTGGCCGCATCTGCCGGGGCGAGCCCCTGCGCCAGCAGTGCCCCGCACACCCCAGACAGAACGTCGCCGGCTCCGCCAGTGGCCATGCCCGGGTTGCCGGTGGGGTTCACCCGAGCCCGCCCGTCGGGCAGGGCCACCACCGTCCTCGCTCCTTTGAGCACCAACACCACGCGGTGGGCCCGCGCGAAGTCCCGCGCCACCGTCACTCGGTCCGCCTGAATCTCCGCCACCGAAAGGCCAGACAGTCGCGCCATTTCCCCGGGGTGCGGCGTCAGCAGCAGAGGCCCTTGGGCGGCACGAAGCACCTCCAGCCGCCCGGACAGTGCGTTGAGGGCGTCGGCGTCCAGCACCACCGGGCCGGGGAAGCGCTCGAGGAGGTCCGCAATTAACTGGTACGTCTTCTTGCCCCGGTCAATGCCTGGCCCGAGCACCAGCGCATCCTTGCCCTCGGCCACCTCCAGCAAAGCGTCGAGGTGCATCGGCCCGAGCGGCTTCTCGTCGTCCAGGGAGAAGCCCATCAACTCCGGGGCATGGGCCAGGACGTCGGACAGGGCGGCGTCCGGCGTGGCCACCGTGCACAGCCCCACCCCGCTGCGCAGCGAGGCGAGGCCCGCCAGCGCGGCCGCACCGCTCTTGCCCCGGCTGCCGGCAACCACCAGCAGGTGCCCGTAGGTGCCCTTGTGGGAGTCCGGGCGGCGCTCGGGCAGCCAGCCACGGGCGTCCTCCTCCTCCAGCAGGCCAACCGGCGCCTCCTCCTGGCCAAGTCCAATCTCGGCCACCGACAGGTCGCCGCACAGGGAGGCGCCGGGTTCCAGCGCCTCCCCCACTTTGAGCGCGCCGAAGGCCACCGTGGCGTCGGCCTGGACCGCCGGACGAAATGGCACCCCCGTGTCGCTGGACAGGCCAGAGGGGAGGTCCGCGGCGAGCACCCGAACGCCCACCGCACGCCACTTCCACAGCGTGTGGATGGCGTCGGCCAGCGCGCCCTCCGGCGCGCGGTTGAGTCCCGTGCCCAACAGGGCGTCCACCGCCACGTCTCCGGGGTGCGGGGCAAAGTCCCCAACGCTGCCCGCCGCCGAGCCGCCCATGGCTTGCAAGGCCTCGAGGCTGGAGCGGCTTTCCGCCTTCAGCGCGCCGGCCTCGGCCAGAAGCACCACCAGCACCTTGCGCCCAGCCAGTGCCAGGTGGCGGGCCGCCACCAGCCCGTCGCCCCCGTTGTTGCCCGGTCCGCACAGGACGGCGAAGCGGCCCTCGGGCGCCGCCAGCCGCAGGGCCTCGTCTGCCAGGGCCCGCCCGGCGCGTTCCATCAACTCGCGGGCGGAGACGCCGGCGGAAATGGCCTCGGCCTCGCGGGCGCGCATCTCCTCGGCAGTGAGCAACGCCTTCACCTGAGTCCCCTCCCCTCGGCCGAAGCGGCTTGGCCCGCCCCAGGGTGTCTTCGACGGCCAGCCCCTAGCCTCGGCGCATCAGCGCCAGCATGTCTCGCACCGCCCGGTCGAGGCCCACCAGCACCGCTCGCGCGACAATTGCGTGACCAATGTTGAGCTCGTCGATTTCGGAGATGGCCACCACCGGCTGGACATTCTCATAGTTGAGCCCGTGCCCAGCGGCGCAGCCCATCCCCAGCTTGGTGGCTGCTTTGGCCGCATCCACCAGCCGCTCCAGCTCGCGTTGTCGCTCGGCCGCGTTCCGGGCCTCGCAGTAGCGGCCGGTGTGCAGCTCGACACGGTCCGCGTCGACTTTGTGCGCGGCGCGAATCTGGTCGAGCTCCGGGTCGATGAAGAGCGAGACTTCAATCTCCCCGTCCCGGAGGTGGCGAATGAGTTGCGCCAGCACGTCGCGCTGCGAGGCGACGTCCAGCCCGCCCTCGGTGGTCAGCTCCTCGCGCCGTTCTGGCACCAACGTCACCAGGTCAGGCTTTACCTCGTAGGCCACCTTCACCATGTCCTGGGTGGCGGCCATCTCCAAGTTGAGCGCCGTCTGGCAGGTTTCCCGCAGCAGGCGCAGGTCGCGCTCTTGAATGTGGCGACGGTCCTCTCGCAGGTGGATGGTGACTTGGTGCGCGCCCGCCATCTCGGCGATGGCGGCGGCGGTGACCGGGTCCGGATAGCTGGCCCGCCGCACCTGGCGCAGCGTGGCGACGTGGTCAACGTTCACACCAAGGCGCTGTTGCATGAGGCCCTTCTAGCCGAGCACGGAGGAGAGGGCATGGGCGATTTCCCGGGCGTGGGCGTCATTGCGCTCACGGTCGGGTCCTTCGACGAGAATTCGCACCTTGGCCTCAGTCCCCGAGAAGCGCACCAGAACCCTGCCTTCCAACCCG
This sequence comes from Myxococcaceae bacterium, assembly GCA_052147975.1. Taxonomy (GTDB): domain Bacteria; phylum Myxococcota; class Myxococcia; order Myxococcales; family Myxococcaceae; genus JADGRA01. The sequence goes on along the minus strand of JBKQJL010000017.1, from coordinate 37,262 downwards.
AGGCTGGCCTCGGCCCCGCGGATGGCACGCTGCACGTCCGGCAGCTGCTCCAGCGGCCGCCGCTCGCGCACTCCGAAGCTGAGCAGCGTCTGGGGAATGGGCTCAAAAATGCCGGTCAGCTCGGAGAGGGCCTTCTTCTTGCGGCACAGCATGGCCAGCACCTGGAGCGCGGCCAGGGTGCCATCGCCGGTGGTGGCATGGTCGAGAAACACGAGGTGTCCGGACTGCTCACCGCCGAAGGCGTGGCCCCCGCGGCGCATCTCCTCCACCACGTAGCGGTCACCGACTTGGGTGCGCGTGACTTGAAGGCCCCACCGGGCCACGGCACGGTCCAAGCCCCGGCTGGACATGACGGTGGTCACCAGCGTCTTGGTGGGCAGTGCCCCTCGCTCGGCCAGCTCTCCGGCGCAGAGCGCGAGCACCGCATCCCCGTCGACGACTTGACCGCGCTCGTCGACCACCACCAGCCGGTCGCCGTCTCCGTCCAGGGCCAGCCCCACCTGCGCCCCCTTGTCCACCACCGTGCGCGCCAGCGCTTCGGGGTACAGGGCGCCACAAGACTCGTTGATGTTGAGGCCGTTGGGCTCGCATCCCAAGGGGATGACGGTGGCGCCCAGCTCGCGCAGGGTTTCCGGGGCGGTGCGGTAAGCCGCGCCGTTGGCGCAATCCACGGCGATGGTCAGCCCTTCCAGCGTCAGCTCGCGAGGGAAGGTGCTCTTGAGAAAGACGATGTAGCGGCCCCGCGCATCATCCAGCCGGAAGGCCCGGCCCACCTTGTCCGCGGTGGGCCGAATCTCGTCCACGTGGCGACTGTCCATCAGCTCTTCGAGCCGGGCCTCCGCCTCGTCCGGCAGTTTGAATCCGTCACGCCAGAAGAATTTGATGCCATTGTCCTGGTAAGGGTTGTGCGAGGCGGAGATGACGGCTCCTGCCTCGGCCCGCATGGACGTGGTGATGTTGGCGATACCGGGCGTGGGCAGCGGCCCGACCAGGTCGACGTCCACGCCCATGGAGGTAATGCCAGCGGCCAGGGCTTGCTCCAGCATGTACCCGGAGAGCCGGGTGTCCTTGCCGATGACGACGCGGTTGCGGTGGGTCCCGTTGCGGATGAGGTAGGCCAGGGCGCGGCCCAGCTGCATCGCCACCTCGGCGGTCATCGGCCAGACGTTGGCCGTCCCACGCACCCCATCCGTGCCGAACAGCCGTCGCCCCATCCGCTCATTCCTCCAGGGTGGAAGTATCGCCCTTCTCCAGGCCGAGCGCCTCGGCTCGCAGCAGCCGTCGCATGATTTTCCCGCTCCGCGTCTTGGGGAGCCGTTCGCGCACCTCGAGGGAATGGGGGGTGGCGATGGGCCCGAGCTCGTGGCGGACGTGCTCCACCAATTCCGCTCGCAGCTCCGGGGAATTCTTGTGCCCGGCCCGCAGCAGCACGAAGGCCTGAATCGCCTCGCCCTTGATGGCGTCCGGCACGCCGATGACGGCCGCTTCGGCCACTGCCGGATGGCTCACTAGCGCGCTCTCCACGTCTGCGGAGCCAATGCGGTGCCCGGCGACGTTGAGGACGTCGTCGCTGCGGCCCAGCACGGTGAAGTAGCCGTCCTCGTCCCAGCTGGCGACGTCCCCGGCGGCGTACACCTTGCCGGGAAACTCCTCCCAGTACTGCTTGTAGCGGGCATGGTCTCCCCACACCGTCCTCATCATGTGGGGGAACGGACGGCGCAGCGCGAGCAGCCCACCCTTGCCAAAGGGCACTTCCTTGCCGTCGGCGTCGATGACCGCGGCGTCGACCCCGGGGAGGGCCACGCCGACGCTCCCGGGTTTGGCCGCCAAGGAGGTGGGAGTGCCCAGGGCGGGGCCTCCGAGCTCGGTTTGCCACCAGTTGTCGCTGATGAAGCCGCGCTTGCCGTTAGCCACCAGGTGCTCAAATGCCCACCGCCACGCTTCTGGGTTGAGCGGCTCCCCGGCCACGGTGATGAGCCGCAGCGACGAAAGGTTGGCCCGGGCGGGAAGCTCGGCCCCAAACTTCATAAACATTCGGATGGCGGTCGGAGCCGTAAACATCACGTTCACCCCAAGCTTCTCCACCACCCGCCATGTCACGCCCGGGTCCGGGTAGTCAGGCGAGCCCTCGCGGAGCACCGCCGTCACTCCCTCCAGCAGCGGCGCGTAGACAATGTAGGAGTGGCCCACCACCCAGCCGATGTCGCTGGTCGACCAGTAGACGTCGTCGTCGCGGACGTCGAAAAACGTCCGCAAATGGTAGCTGATGCCCACCATGTAGCCGCCATGGACGTGCACCACACCCTTCGGTTTTCCCGTCGAGCCGGAGGTGTAGAGGATGAACAGCGGATGCTCGGCGTCCACCTGCACCGGCGCCGTCTTCGGGCCGTGCTCAGCCAACAGCCGGTAGAAGTCGACTTCGTGGGCCTTCAGCGGCCGTCCCCCGCCGGCCCGCCGCTGGAGCCAGACGACGTGGCGCACTCCGAGGCCCTGGGTCGCCTCGTCCATCAACGCCTGGAGCTCGACCGGCTTGCCCCGCCGGAAGCCCACATCCCCGGCGATGATGACTTTGGCTCCGGCGTCTACAATTCGGTCACGCAGCGCGCCCACGCCGAGGCCCGCGTACACCACCGAGTGAATGGCCCCCAGCCTGGCCACCGCCAGCATCGAGACGACCCCCTCCAGCGTCAGGGGCATGTAGATGAGCACCCGGTCGCCGGTCTCGACTCCCAGCGCGCGCAGCCCGGTCGCCAGCGTCGAGACGAGGTCCCGGAGCTCGCCATAGGTGACGCGGCGCTCGGCCCCGTCCTCCGACAGGCAAATGAGTGCGGTGTGGTTTTTCCGCGGGCCCTCGGCGTGCCGGTCGAGGGCGTTGTCGACGACGTTGGTCTTTCCGCCGACGAACCAGCGGTGGTCCGGAAACTGCCAGTCAAACACCTGGCGCCAGGGCTCGCTCCAACGGAACCGCTTCGCCCAGCCTCCCCAGAAGGCATCCGGGTCTGCCAGACTCCGCCTTCGCTCCGCCGCTACGTCCGCCGGGACCGCCGCGCGGCGCAGCGCCTCTGGGGCAAGGAATGTCTCGCCAACGCTGAGAAGATGTTCGAGGGCCATGGGGACACCTCCAGCGCAGAAGTGTGCCACAGCGGCGTCCGCAGCGTGCCCCGCATGTTTTGCGCTTTACCGGTCGGACCCCCACAGCGCCCCACCGGAGCGCGCCTGGCCGATGGCGTCCGCGACGGCCAGCGCCTCGCGAACCTCCCCCACGTCGTGCACCCGCACCACGTCCACCCCCGCCACCACCGCCGAGGCGACCACCGTCGCCAGCGTCCCAACCAAGCGCCCGTCCGGCGGTTTTCCGCCGGACAGCGCTCCGAGGAATGACTTGCGGCTGGTGCCGAGGACGACGGGGCAGCCCAAAACCCGCAGCTCACGGACGTGGCGCAGCAAGAAGAGGTTGTGGCCGGACGTCTTTCCGAAGCCGATGCCGGGGTCCACCCAGATGCGGCCCTTCGGAATGCCGGCAGCCTCGGCTCGGCCCACTGCGGCCGCAAGCGCCTCCAGCACTTCGGCCATCACGTCCTCGTAGTGTGGCGCCTGTTGCATGGTGCGAGGCGAGCCTTGCATGTGCATGAGGCACACCGCGGCAGCGGCTGCGGCGGTGACCGCCGGCAGCTGAGTGTCCCCACTGAAGGCGGTGACGTCGTTCACCAGCGTCGCCCCAGCGGCCAGCGCCGCCTCGGCGACGCGCGCCTTGCTGGTGTCGATGGACAGCGGAATGTCGCTTTGGGCGCGAAGTCCCTCAATGACGGGAAGAATGCGCCTCAGCTCCTCGTCCCCTGGCACCTCGGCGGCCCCGGGACGGGTGGACTCCCCGCCGATGTCGACCAAATCCGCGCCCGCCTCCGCGAGCGCGAGACCGTGCCCGACGGCGCGTTCCACCGAGGTGAAGCGCCCGCCGTCCGAGAAGCTGTCCGGCGTGACGTTGAGGACGCCCATGAGGTACGTCCGCTGGCCCCACTCAAACCGTCGTCCTGCAAGCAGCGTCGGCTCCAGGAGGCTGTCCACGGCCAGCACGCGCTCCAGTGCGTCGGCCAACGGGCCCGCCTCCGGGGCCTGGCGCGCCGCCTGGACAAGGCGAGCAAGCTGGTCCCGAGCGCCGGACAGAAACGCCGTCCCCGGCCGCACGGCCTGGTCGCCCGAAAGGAAGCGAGGGTAGAGGCCCTCCGGGCCGTGCTCGCAGGTGTGCTTGAGGAAGCGCCCCTCATTTGGTCCGAGGCCGCTGAGAAGCACCTGCGCATGCGGGAGCTTCTCGAGGAGGTACTCCCGGGCCGGGGTGGGCAGGCCGAGGCGGACCAGCGCCGCGTCGAGGTCCGTCGACCGGTCGAGAAGGATGGGGCGAGCGAGCATCATCGGCCGTCGGGCTCAGGCCAGCCGACGTGCCAGCCCCTACGCCTTGTTGGGCTCCAGGGCCGGCAGGGGCTCAAGTGCATCGAGAATCTTCCGCTTATCCTTCTTCTCGAGCTTGGGCGGAGCGCTGACCCGCGGCTTGGGGCGGTCGCGGGTAATGGCTCCGCCCTTCACCAGCGTCTCGACATCATCGGCCTCGAGGGTCTCGTACTCAATGAGGCCGTCGGCGATGCGGTTGAGCGTGTCGAAGTTCTCCTGCAGCAGCTTCTTGGCCCGCTCGTAGCAGCTCATGACAATCTCACGCACCTCGGCGTCAATCTGCCGAGCGGTCTCCTCGGAGTAGTCGGGCCGGGTGTAGAGGTCCCGCCCAAGAAAGACTTCGCCCTCGCGGGCCCCGAAGGCCAGCGGGCCGAGCTTGCTGCTCATTCCCCAGCGGCAAACCATCGCCCGGGCGGTTTCGGTGGCGCGCTCGATGTCGTTCGCAGCCCCAGAGCTAATCTCGTTGAAGACCAGCTCCTCCGCGATGCGCCCACCCATCGCCATGCAGATGCGGTCGAGCGTCGACTGGCGGTAGAGGTTGAGCCGGTCCTCGGTGGGAAGCGACCAGGTGACGCCCAACGCTTGCCCGCGCGGGATGATGGTCACCTTGTGGACCGGGTCGCACCCGGGAAGCAGCTTGGCCACCAGGGCGTGCCCGGCCTCGTGGACAGCGGTGTTCCGCTTTTCCTTTTCGGTCATGATCATCGACTTGCGCTCTGGACCCATAAACACCTTGTCCTTGGCGCTCTCGAAGTCGACCACCTCCACCCGGTCCTTGTTGTGCCGGGCGGCGAAGAGGGCCGCCTCGTTGACCAGGTTTTCCAAGTCCGCGCCGGTCATCCCGGGCGTACCGCGGGCAATAATCTCCAAGTCCACTTCCGGAGACAGCGGGACGCGCTTGGTGTGCACCTGCAGGACGCCGATGCGGCCATTGAGGTCCGGACGCGGCACGACAATCCGCCGGTCGAAGCGCCCCGGCCGCTGAAGCGCCGGGTCGAGGACGTCCGGACGGTTGGTGGCGGCGATGAGGATGACCCCCTCGTTGGACTCGAAGCCGTCCATCTCGACCAGCAGCTGGTTGAGGGTCTGCTCGCGCTCGTCGTGCCCGCCGCCCAGACCGGCGCCCCGGTGGCGGCCCACCGCATCAATCTCGTCGATGAAGATGATGCAGGGGGCGTTCTTCTTGCCCTGCTCGAAGAGGTCCCGGACGCGGCTTGCGCCCACGCCGACGAACATCTCGACAAAGTCCGAGCCGCTGATGGAGAAGAAGGGGACCCCCGCCTCGCCGGCCACCGCCTTGGCCAGCAGCGTCTTCCCCGTCCCGGGCGGCCCCATCATCAGCACGCCCTTGGGGATGCGGCCCCCGAGCTTTGTGAATTTCTTGGGGTCCTTGAGGAAGGCGATAATTTCCTCGAGTTCCTCCTTGCACTCGTCGATGCCGGCGACGTCGGAGAACGTCACTTTGTTGTGGCTCTCGCTGAGCAGCTTGGCCTTGGACTTCCCGAAGGTCATCGCCTTGCCGCCCGTTCCCTGCAGCTGGCGCATGAAGATGACGAAGAAGACAAAGAGGAACAGCACCGGCATCCATTGGCCGAGGATGGTGAGCCAGAGGCTGTTTTGCTCCTCCTTCTCGTACTTCACCTCGACGCCTGCGTCGCGAAGCTGCTTCAGCATCGTCGCGTCAGCGGCAGGACCGGTGGTGCGGAACTTCTCGTGCGTATCCTCGAAGGTGCCCGAGTAGGTGTTTCCCTTGACGGCCACCAGACGGACTTTCTTCTCGTCAATCTTGTTGAGCAGGGAGGTGAAGCTCGGCTCCACCACCTCCTCGGTTTGGCGCGAGAAGATGTTGTAGAAGCACACGAAGAGGGCGATGAGGATTACCCACAGCCCGATGGTCTTGTAGCTCGATCGCACGTCCTGAAACCCTTTCGCGCCGGCGCCCTGCATTCTGGCGGCCTTCGCCGCCCGGTCGCAAGCGCCCCAGAGCCAGCCTATAACCCTTCGCCTGGATTAGCGCTCGTCGGTTCGGCACGAACCGACGGGCCGCTCGCACCGCCATGTGCCGGGGGCCACAGGCCCACCACCCACAGGACGCGGGTGGAGGCCTCCACCAGCAGCGGCCATCCATCGCGCTGCTCGGTGGGGATGCGCGCGTCGACGAAGACGTCTTGCACCGCCCGTCGTCGCCCGTCGCCGGCTTCCACCCGGTCGCCCGGCCGTCGCCCGCGCAGCGTCAGAGAACCCACCTCGCGCCTCAACATGAACGCCGCCGGCCCGGGCGTCGAGACAGAGTCTAGGCGCAACCGGAAGGCCCCGAAAGGGACCCACCGGTCGGGCTCGAGTGCCACCTCTCCGGGCGGGGGCGCCGAGGCGGCAATTCTGAGCAAGCCGCCCTCGCTCCGCAGCAGTCGACGTCCGGGCAAACCACAGTGGCCACCCCGCCGGACGGCGGACTCCACCTGGGCGATGAGCGCAGCGGAGGCCTGGACGTCTGCCTCGGCCAGCCACGCGACGAGGGCCCGGCGCTGCAGCGGGCCGCGGAGGCTGCGCACTGCGACGGCGTCCAAACCGCCTTCCACCCGAGCCCGCTCCAGCCCCAGCGCCGCCTGCTCGGCCAGCAGCGCCTCGTCCTCGGCCGCGAGCGCGGCGAAGCGGGCAAACCCGTTGAGCGCCGCCGGGCCCGCGGCCTGCACCAGGGCAGGCAGCACCACCGCCCGAATGCGGGCCCGCAGTAGCGAAGGGTCAACGTTGGAGGGGTCCCGCACCGGGAGGAGGCCCCGGGCGGCCACGTGCCGCTCGACGTCGGCGCGCGGCACCCCGAGCAGCGGCCGGACGACATGGCCCCGGCGAGCCTGGATGCTGGCCGCGCCCCGCAAGGCGGCGCCCCGGGCCAGGCGCATGAGGAGCGTCTCGACCTGGTCCTCCCGGGTGTGGGCGGTGGCAATCCACTGGTAGCCACCCGCGGCACGGATGGCCTCGAGGGCGGCGTAGCGGGCCTCGCGCGCCCTGGCCTCCATGGCCGGGCCAGGCCGCAGCCCGAGCGCGGCGGTGTGGAAGGGCAGCCCCAGGGCCCGGACGAGCCGTGCCACCGCCTCCACCTCCTCGACCGAGCTGTGCCGAAGGCCGTGGTCCAGGCTGGCGACGCCGATGCGCTCTGCCGCGAGCTCCGCGGCAGCCGTCAACAGCGCGAGCGAGTCCGCCCCGCCGGACACGGCGAGGAGCGTCCGGCCGCCGTAGGCCTTGAAAAACTCCTGCAGCGCGGAAAGCACGGGCGAGGTGGGGGAGCGCTGCTCTTCCTTGGACACTCTTGGACTCCGGATGAAGGACAGTGTCGTCGAGTGGCTCCGTTGAAGCACGGCAGGCCCCCTCGTTAGGATGGTTTTCAGGAATGGAACAGCGGGTACGCGTGTTCCAAGGCCTGAATACGTCGGAAAGCTGGACCCAGGGGTCCCCCCCCTCCCCCTCTGGGTCCACGGGGCGTCCTGGGAGCCTTTCGAGGCTCGCCAGGGTGCCCTTCTCTCCGGACTGCCCCGGTTCTCCCGTTGTGGAGAGCCGGGGCGGTCCCTTTTTGGGGCCCAAACGGCGGTCATCTGTTTGACCAGCCTCCAATGGTGTCGGATAACCCCCTCAAGGAACGCCACAGTGGGTTCCGGGAGCCGGGCTGCCACGGTGCGGGTTTCGGCTTTCCTGGAGGGGCGATTCCCTAGGGAGACGGCACGGCATGGCGGGCACTGACAAACGCAAACAGTCTCTGTACTTCCCGGAGGAGATGCTTCGGGAGATTCAGGAAGAGGCCACGCGGCAGGACCGGTCGCTTTCCTGGGTGGTGCAGCAAGCGTGGCGAATTGCCCGCGAGCGCATCAAGTCCTTCCCGGCCGTCAACGACGTCACGGGCGAGCCGGCCCTGCCGGACCTGCGCGAGGAAGGCTAAGCGCGCCATGGCGGGCACCGACCACCGCAAGCAGAGCCTGTATTTCCCGGAGGAGATGCTGGAGGAAATCCAGCGCGAGGCCATGCGGCAGGACCGGTCCCTCTCGTGGATTGTCCAGCAAGCCTGGAAGGTGGCCCGCGCTGACATCCGCCGCATGCCTTCCGTCAACGACGTCCTCTCCCCGCGGCCGGGGCCAGGCGCCCTCTAGCATTCCTCCGCCGCGCCAAGGCTGAAGACGAGCGCGACTCCGGTGTCGCGCGCGCGTTTCCTCGCGCCCCGGCCTTGGGCGAAAGACTCGTCCCAGCCACCCGAAGTCAAACGCGGGGAGTCGTCACTCTCTGGCCGGCCTCCGCCTGAGACGTGACGGTTTTCCCGGTGGGGGCCGGGCAAGGAGCGTTTTGGTCGACTGCCGCTGGAAACGCCCTCGTGGTGCCCCACAGGCCAAGTTGCTACCCTGGCGCGCGTCTCACCCCAGGGGGCTACCACATGCACAAGCAGACCGTCTGTCTCGCTGCCATTGCCTTCGCGCTTTGCACCGCCGGCTGCAGCAGCAACAGCAGCAGCAGTTTCAGCTGCACCTTCACCAGCACCTCGACGCTTGCTTCCATTTGCTACCAATGGACGAGTCCCCAGTCCTTAACCTCGCAGCAGATTTCGGACCTCTCGACCGCCTGCACCAGCGCCTCCACCGGCGCTACTTTTAGCCAAGGCCAGAGCTGCTCCACCACCAACAGCGTCGGGACGTGCTCCTTTAACTCTCCAGAGAGTGGCGTCAGCTACGGCTGGGTTTTCTACTCGCCCACCTACAACACCACCAGCGGGGCAGCCTTTTGTGCCGAGGCCCAAGGAACCTGGACCGCCGGCTAGCATCTACACCGAAGGGCTTGCTTCGCATTCACCTGCTCTCAGCCGAACAGGGGCGGCGAGCCCCCAGAAGCCGGTCGCGCGCCTCGGGGCCACCCGGCTAGGTTTCCAGGGCCCCCGCAAGCTTGAAGCCGGCGCGGTCCAGTTGCTGGCGGAACTCGCTCTTGGCGAGCGCCTTGGCGTACGCCTCGTCCGGGTCCACCACCCGGCTCTTGACGAGCTCGATGAGCGCATCATTGAGCATCTGGTTTCCAAAAGACCGTCCAGTCTGCATCGTCGAGAGGATTTGAAACGTCTTCCCTTCGCGGATGAGGTTGGCGACGGGCGGCGTCACCACCAGCACCTCGAGCGCGGCCACCCGGCCTCCGCCCCGCCGTTTGCACAGCGTCTGGGAAACGACGCCGCGGAGGCTCTCGGAGAGCATCGTTCGGACTTGCGCCTGCCGGTCGGCGGGGAACTGGTCGATGATGCGGTCCACCGTCGACGGCGCGGTGTTGGTGTGCAGTGTCCCGAACACCAAGTGGCCGGTCTCGGCAGTTTCGAGCGCAATGGAGATGGTCTCGAGGTCACGCATTTCACCCACCAGCACCACGTCCGGGTCTTCCCGCAGGGCGGCCCGCAGGGCCTGTTTGAAGGAGGCCGTGTGGACCCCCACTTCCCGCTGGTGCACCAGGCAGCGCCGGTTGGGGTGAACGAATTCCACCGGGTCTTCGATGGTGATGATGTGCTGCGCCCGCGTCCGGTTGACGTAGTCCACCATCGCAGCCAGCGTGGTGGACTTGCCCGAGCCGGTCGGTCCCGTCACCAGGTCCAACCCCTTGCTGTGCTCGCACAGCTCGATGACCGCCTTGGGCAGAGCGAGCTCCTCCGCCGTGCGAATTTTCGCCGGCACCTGACGCATCGCCGCCCCGATGCCTCGGCGGTCCTCGAAGACGTTGACGCGGAAACGGACGCCCGGCAGCTCGAGCGCGAAGTCGGTGTCGCGCTCGGCTTCCCATTGGGCCCGGTTCCGCTCCGGGGCGACGGAAAAAATCATCTCCCGGAGACGCGCGCGAGCCACCGGCCCGTACTCCTCGAGCGACACCATGTCCCCGTCGATGCGCAGCGCCGGCGGGCCGTCGCTCGTGAGGTGCAGGTCCGAGGCCCCCCGCTCCACCACCAGCGCCAGCAGCTGGTCGATGGCCCCGCGGGGGTCCACCGGAGCCGGCGGCAGCGGGCCGGGCTCAGCCCGGGCGGCCGGCGCAGCCGGCTCAGCCGGTGGGGGGCCCTGCGGCGACGCCCCTCTCGGCGTCGGCGGCGTCCGGGCCGCCGCGGCCTCTGGGGCGGCTGGCGCACTGGGGGCTTCCGCGTCGCCCGGCTGAGGACGCACCAGCGCCCGCACCACGGCTTCCTTGCGCTCGAAGAGGACCGCCACCCGTCCACCCGGCGCCTCGTAGCCAAACCGGGTGACGCCGGCGGCTGGAAACCCGTTGCGAATGTCGGGAGGCACCAACTCGGCGAAGACGCCAGCAATCTGCTGCGAGGTGAGCTGCTGGCGCAAAACAGCGACGTCGCCGGCGGGCGTGCGCATCACCACCGGCTGGCCGGAGGCGAAAACCAGCTCGCTGCCGCGTTCGCGGTGGAGCCGCTCGAAAATGGGGTCGAGGCGGGCCAAGGGGCTCGAGTCTAGCTTACGCGACGTCCTCGCCTCTGTGGTCAGCCGTGTGCCGCGTCACCTGAAAACGGGCGATGAGGGGAACGTGGTCCGAGAGCCCCTGGAAGGGGCTCAAGTCGAAGGGCGCCGTCCCCTCCAGGTCCACCCAGCGCACACCATTGCCGCCAAAGAGGTGGTCCAGGTGCATGCGCAGTCGGAAGAAGCCGGCGGTGGGAAAACCTCGCCTGGCCGTGGCGTCAATCTGCTGAAGCTGCTCCTGGGCCCCTCCCCAGCCGGCCTCCCCGGTGAGGTAACGGTACACGGGCGAGGCAGGCGAAGAGTTGAAGTCGCCGCAGACGACGAAGGGCTCGCTGCCGGCCACGGCCCGCACGTGCGCCACCAGTTTGCGCGCTTCCTGCACCTGGTTCGGCCCAAACCCCATTTTCCCCCGCGCCGCCCAAAAGGAACGGGCGAAGGGGGTGGGCAAGCTGAGGTGGGTGTTGAAGACGTGAAGCGCCGCACCGGAAGCCGTGGCCAGCCGCACGTGGGCGCAAATGCGACTCTGCTTGGCGTCTCGCAACCGCGCCACGTGGTGGTGGGTAATGGGGTGCGGGGCGCGCCCATTGTGCGACTGCACGCTGAGCCGTTCCCGGTTCACCAGCACGGCCAGCCCGGTGGTGTAGATGGCCGTCTGCCGCACCCGGTAGGTGTGCGCCGGGAAGTAGTAGGCCTCGTAGGGGAAGGCGCGCTTGGGCCTGACGAAGTCCAGCGCCAGCACCTCCATGAAGGCCTCCAGCTGCGTCGAGGCCGCTTTCCGAAAGGCCAACGTCGAGCGGAGGCTGCGCGTCTCCACCTCCTGCAGACACACCACGTCCGCCAGTGGCTCGAGGTGGGCGAGCTTCCGGGCAATGCCGTCCATGGAGCGCCGGGTGGTGGCCAGGCCGCTCAGGGCGTGGCCGAAGTAACGGACGTTGTAGCTGACAATTCGGAGCGGCCGCCGAGCCATGACCAAGCGATGCTAACCTCGCGCGCGTCGCGGCGGGGGGCGACTGGACGTCGGACACGTGGGCAGGTTGTGGGAGGACGGGCTTTCTAATGGGGATGAAGGAACGGGTGGAGGCCCTGGAGCATCTCCGGGCCAAGAAGGCGGAGATGGGGGGCGCCGAGCGCGTGGCGCGCCAGCGGGGCCGAAACAAGCTGGACGCCCGCGCACGGCTCGGGCTGCTCTTCGACGCGGGCACGGTGCAAGAGCTCGGCGGCTTGGCCGCAGCCGAGGGCCGGTTGCCCGAGGACGAGGACCCCTCCCGCCCCACCGCCGCCGACGGCGTGCTGACCGCCATCGGCCAGGTGGACGGCCGCCCGGTGGCGGCGGCCATTTACGACTTCACCGTCCTCGGGGGCTCCATCGGCGAGGTGGGCGAGCGCAAGGTGACGCGTCTGAGGGACCTCGCCCTCAAGGAAAGACTGCCGTTGGTGTGGCTCGTCGACTCGGGCGGGGCGCGCCTCGAGGCGGGCGAGGTGGACCCGCGGCGCTTGGCGGGCTTCGCCGACACCGGCTACCTCTTTCGTGAGCAGTCGGTGCTGTCCGGGGTGGTCCCGCAGGTGGCCGCTATGCTTGGCCCGGGCGCCGCAGGCACCGCCTACATTCCGGGCCTCGCCGACTATGTCCCGATGGTGAAGGACATAGGTTCCATCGCCGTCGGCGGGCCGGCGCTGGTCGAGTCCACGGTGGGGGAGAAAGTCACCGAGCAAGAGCTCGGTGGCAGCCGGATGCACAACGAGGTCTCCGGCGTCGCTGACGGGGAGTTTCCCGACGACGCCGCCTGCCTCCGGGCGGTCCGCGACTACCTGTCGTTCTTTCCCTCGCACTGTCAGCAGAAGCCCCCCCGGCAGGTGCCGACCGACCCGGCCGAACGACGCGACGAGGCGCTCCTCAGCGTCGTCCCGGACAATCCACGCCAGGCGTTTGACATGCACAAAGTCATTCACGCGCTGTTGGACGAGCGGCACTTCTTCAGCATCAAACCGCGCTTCGCACGCAACCTCATTACTGGCTTCGGCCGCATCGACGGTTTCCCGCTCGGCATCGTCGCCAACAACTCCATGTTTCTCGGGGGCGTGCTCGACGTCGGTGCCAGCGACAAGGCGGCGCGCTTCATCGCCCTGTGCGACGCCTTTGGGCTCCCCCTGCTTTTCCTCCAGGACGTCCCCGGCTTCCTGGTGGGCACCAAAACCGAGCAGCAAGGCCTCGTCCGGCACGGGGCGAGGATGCTCCAGGCGGTGGCCTCGGCCACCGTCCCGAAATTCACCGTGGTGGTGCGGAAGGGCTTCGGCGCCGGGTACTACGTCATGAATGGGCGCGCCTTCGAGCCAGACCTCCTGGTGGCGTGGCCCGGAGCCGAGATTGGCGTCATGGGTGCCGACGGCCTGGTGGCCATTGCCGCTCGAAAGCTGCTGGACGCGGCCGGCAGCCCGGAGGCGGCGAAAGCCCTCAAGGAGGAGCTGGCCGCGGGCCTACGCCCGCACGTGCGCGTCGACCGGGCCGCGGCCATGGCCATGGTGGACGACATCATCGACCCTCGCGACACGCGCTGGCAGCTGGCCCTGGCGCTCAGGCGCACGGTGCACAAAACCGTCGAGCGCCCCTGGCGTCGTCGCGAGGTGCCGCCGCTGTAACCGGGCTTGGACGAGGCGCCACCGGCGCCCGCGCCGAGGAGGCGCGAAGCCACCCTTCGCTGCGTCGGCCTCGGGTGCCCGGCCCGCGCGCCACCGGGGCGCATGGGCCGGAGCTGCCCACGGGGATTGCTAGTGGCCGTGCTTGGTGTCCACCGCCGCGCGGTACTTGAGCGCCTGGCGGAGCTGCTGCAGTGCATTCTTCGAGGCCTGAATGGCACCCGCCTTGTGCCCGCCGAAGTCGTGCGGCGCGGCCTGCATGTACTGAATGGCGGCCTCGAGGTCGTCAATCGCCTGGGCGATGCGGGGGTGGGCGGCCCTTTCCTCGGCTGTGGTTTCGGCACGGGCCGTGGCGGGGAGAGAGGAGAGTCCAAGGGCCATCGTGAGGAGCAGCGGCATGAGCAGCTTCTTCATGAATGTCTTCCTCGTGGGGTGTGGCGAGTTTCCCCCCCGGGATGAAGCTGGGGGGTGGGGAACGCTACAACACCTTGAGGCCCCCCTCGTTGCGCGAGGGCCTTGCCGGGCCAGAAGGCCCGCGCCGGCTGGCCCTCGAAATCGCCTCCGGAAGGGGGGATGTGATTAAAGGGGCGCCGCGTACGTCTGAGTTGGCAATGAAACCTGGACTGAGGTCGCCCATGACTTGGTACCGTTTCCTGCTCGCCGCCGCCGCCATTGTCCAGCTGGCCCACAGCGGGATGGCAGCGGCGCAGACCGAGCCCGCGAGCACGGACTGGCCACGGCAAATTGACTCGGTGGCTGGGGCCATCGTCGTCTATGAGCCGCAGCCGGAGGCCCTCCAGGGCAGCGTGCTGAACGGCCGGGCTGCCTTTTCCCTCACGCCCAAAGGGAAAACGGAGCCCGTCTTCGGCGCCTTCTGGTTCACCGCCAACGTCAACATCGACCGCGACCAGCGGGTGGTGCGGGTGCTCGGCGTCAAGGTGACCCGGCTCAGACTTCCAGATGCGACCGACAACGACGAGAAGTCCTTCGCCGCGGACATCGAGAACGAGACGCCGAAGTGGGACCTCTCCTTGTCCCTGGACGGGCTCACCGCGGCGCTGGCGCAGGTGCAGGAAGAGCGGACCGCGTCAGACGACTTGCAGGCCGCTCCGCCGAAAGTCCTCTTTGCCACCCAGCCCACCGTGCTGGTGGTGCTCGACGGTCAACCCATCCGCAAGCCGATTGAGAAGTCCGGCATCGACAGCGTCGTCAATACCCCCTACCCGCTCTTTTATGACCCGCGCGCGCAGCGCTACTACCTCACCAATGGCGCCATCTGGTACCAGACCGCCGACGTTCTCGCGGGCCCTTGGGACGTCATCGCGCAGCCGCCACCAGAGGTGGCCGCGGTGGTGCTGAAGGGCGACAAGCAGGACCAGGCTGCCCCCCCTCCCAAGGACACGCCGCCTCCGGCCATCGTGGTGGCCACCGAGCCCACCGAGCTCCTGGTCACCGACGGGGCACCCAACTTCGCGCCCATCAGCGGAACGCAGCTGCTCTATGTCACCAACAGCGAGGACAACATTTTCCGGGACCTCGCGTCCCAGAAGCTCTTCATTGTCCTGGCCGGCCGCTGGTACCAGGGGCCCGGCTTCGAGGGGCCGTGGAGTTTCGTTCGCTCGGACCAACTGCCACCGGACTTCACCAGAATTCCGCCGACGTCGCCCAAGGGCGACGTGCTGGCCTTCGTCTCGGCCACCCCCCAGGCCAAAGAGGCCGTCATCGACGCGCAGATTCCGCAGACGGCCGAGGTGAAGCGGGACGCCCCGCCGCCCCCCATCAACTACGACGGGCAGCCGAATTTCCAACCCATTCCCAACACCAGCATGTCCTACGCCGTGAATTCGCCGTCCTCGGTGTTGCAAATTGACGGGGCCTTCTATGCCTGCGTGAACGCGGTTTGGTACGTGGCCCCGACGGCCCAGGGCCCCTGGACGGTCGCCACCTCCGTGCCCCAGGCGGTGCAAACCATCCCGCCGTCGAGCCCGGTGTACAACGTGAAGTACGTCACCATTTACCAAGCCACGCCGCAGGTGGTGTACGTCGGCTACACGCCCGGCTACACCGGTTGCTACACCTGGAATGGCGCGGTGGTGTACGGCACGGGCTACGTCTACCCGGCCTACGTCTCACCCGTCGTCTACTACCCGCGGCCTGTCACCTGGGGCTTCAGCGTCCACTACAACCCCTACGGGGGCTGGAGTTACGGCGTCGGGGTGAGTTCCGGCTTCCTCTACTTCGGGACGAGTTGGGGCGGCGCCTATTACCGCCCGCCCTGGAGGCCCCCCTATGGCGGCGGCTGGTACGGGCCGGGGGGGTACCGGCCCCCGTACTACGGGCCAGGCTACGGCTATGGCCGTCCCCCGCCGCCGGGCTACCGTCCCCCCTACGGGGGCTACCCCGGCGGCCGGCCGCCCTATGGCGGCTACCCCGCTGGGCGGCCCCCGCAGGCCAGCCTCTACCAGCGGCCGGCCAACGCCAATGCCGTCGTCGCGCAGCGGCCGGCGGCGCCGTCCAACACCAACCGCCCGGCGACGAGGCCCAGCGGGCCCAACAACGTCTACGCCGACAAGAATGGCAACGTCATGCGCCAGACGCAGGACGGCAGCTGGCAGCAGCGGGACAAGTCCAGCTGGAAGCCGGCGCCGTCGAATGGCACGCCCGGCCAGACGGGCGCCCGACCGAGTCCCGGTACCCCGTCGACGGGGGGCTCTCCCGCCCAGCGCCCGGCCACGCCACCGGCGCAGAATGCCACCCGGCCGGCCCCCGGGGGCACCCCTGGGGCTCCCTCCCAACGGCCCTCCACCTCCCCTGCCTCGCGCGCACCGTCCAACATTCAGTCGGACTACCAGGCACGCCAGCGCGGCAATGAGCGCAACCAGAATTACCAGTCCAGTATGAATCGCCAGCAGCCGAAGCAGCAGGCGCCGAAGCAACAAGCGCCGAAGCAGCAGGCGCCCAAACAACAGTCCTCCCACAACAAGAAGCCCAGGTAGCGCCCTGGCTGGGCGCGCCCCCCCGGGGCCTACAGCGGGCGGCGCCAGGCGAGGCTCAACAAGAAACAGGCCGCGGCCACGGTAATGATGAGCGGCCCCGTCGGCCGGTGCACCGTCGCCGCGACGGCGCTTCCCACCAGCGTCGCGCCGAGGGACACGCCGACAGCCACCAAAAACATCGAGCGAATGTTGCCGGCGAGGTGCTTGGCGGTGGCCGCCGGGATGATGATGAGCGAGCCCATGAGAAGCACCCCGAGGTAGCGCAGCCCCAAGGCCACCGTCACCGCGAAGGCAACAAGGAAGCCGAGGTTGAGCCGCTCCACGCCGATGCCCACGGTGCGCGCGAGGTCCGGCGAGACGAGGGCGATGAGGAGCCGGTTTCGTGCCCAGGCGAGGAAGAGCACCACGCCCAGTGGCGCCAGCAAACCGAAGGCCAGCTCCACCGGGTCGAGCACTCCAGGCTTTCCCAACAGGGCGTCGATGAGCTCCTCCCCCGAGGCAAGCATGCTCCCGATGGCCAAGGCGGCGGAGAAGACGACGCCCACCACCGTCTCGGTGGAGATGCCGGTCCGCTGCTCGAGGCCCCAGATGAGCAGCGCCCCCACCAGCAGCATGGCCACACCGCCGATGACGGGATTGAGGTGCAGCACCAACGCGAGCCCGATGCCGGGAAGCGCGACGTGAGACATGGCGTCGGCGGCAAGCGTCATCCGCCGCATCACGGCGAAGCAGCCGACCACCCCAGCCGCGACTGCCATACTGCCGGAAAGAAGAAGGCTGCTAGTGCTCATGGACTTCGTGCAGGTAATGGTCCATCGGAGCGCCGTAAGTGCGCTCCAGCGTTTGCGGGGTGAGAATTTGCCGCGGCGGCCCGAAGCAACTGACGCCGCGCCGGCCGAGGCACAGCACCAGCGCCGCCATTCGGTACACCAGACTCAGCTCGTGCGAGATGAAGATGAGCGTCAGCTTCTCCTCGTGTTGCAGCCGCTCGACGGTGGCATAGAGCAGCTCCTCCCCGGGCTCGTCGATGCCGGTGGTGGGCTCGTCGAAGAGCAGCACGCTCGGATGGCCGAGCAGTGCAAAGGCCAAGAGCAGCCGCTGAAATTGCCCCCCGGAGAGGCTGCCGATGGGGCGCAGCGCGGTGTCGCGCCCGAGGTTGACCAGCCGGCTGGCGTGTTCCACCTCGGGCTCGCTGGCGCCGACCAGGGCCGCCTTGGCCCGCAGGAAGTCTCGCCCGCTCAGCGGCAAGTCGCGCTCGAGGTCGAGCCGCTGCGGCACATAGCCAATCCGGGTGCCGGGCGCCCAGGCCACCGTGCCGGTGGAGGGCAAGGCGCCGATGAGCGCCTTGAAGAGCGCCGTCTTCCCTGCGCCATTGGGGCCAATGACGGCCAGGGTGGAGCCATCCGGCACCGAGAAACTCAAGTCTCGCAGGACCTCGGTGTTGCCGAAGCGGACTCCAAGCGAGCGCACAGCCAGACGTTCGGTCACGGGGCCTCGCTGGACTCTAGCCGAGCCGGAGGAGTGTTCGAGCCTCGGCGGGGGTGGCGATGTCGCGCCCCACAGCGCGTGCTCGGCGGGCGGCCTCCGCCACCAGCTCCCAGCTGCCTTTGGCCAGCACCCCCTTGGACAGGTAGATGTTGTCCTCCAGCCCCACCCGGCCGTGGCCCCCCTTGCGGGCGGCCAGCTCGGCCATCGGCAGCTGGTGTCTGCCCACGCCGGCCACGGTGAAGGTGCTCAGCGGCGGCAGCGAGCCGATGAGGAAGTCCAGCGCGCGCTCGCTGGCGCCAAGCGCGCCCGGCACGCCTAGGACGAAGTCGTAGTGGGCCGGCAGGTCGACCAGCCCCTCCCGGGCCAGCGCCTCCGCCTCCTCCACCATCCCTGCGTCGAAGCACTCAATCTCCGGCCGGATGGCGAGCGCCCGGATGCGCCGGGCAATCTCCCGCACCAATGGCCGCGGATTGGAGAAGACCTCGTCTCCGAAGTTGACGGAGCCGGTGGTGAGGGTGGCCATGTCCGGTCGCTCGGCACCGCTGAGGCGAAGCGGACCACACCGCTCGTCGACGTCCATGCCGACCGCACCGCCGGTGGACGTCTGCACCAGGATGTCGGACCGCTTGCGAATTTCCCGCACCGCGGCGCGGAAGAGCTCGCTGTCCTGGGAAGGCGTGCCGTCGGGCTTGCGCACATGAATGTGCACCATGGCCGCGCCGGCCTCGCGGCAGCGCGCCGCTTCCTCGCCTATTTCCTCGGCGCTGATGGGCAAAAAAGGTGTCTGCGCCCGGGTGGTTTCGGCGCCCACCATGGCCGCGGTGATGAGGTACGGCGTCACCGCTTTCCCCGCTGCTTGGCCAACGGCACGACGCAGGTGCCAGTGGCGCGGCAGACGACGATGGGCTCGGCCAGCGTCTCGGCCGCCGAGCTCGACACCTCGGGCAAAGGCCGAATGACTTTGCGGGCCTCGAAGCGCATTTTCCGGCTGGTGCGCCCAACCGCCGTCACCCAGCCTTCGGCCTCGATGAAGTCTCCGGCATACACCGGGGCCAAGAATTCGACGTTCTCGTAGGCCCGAAACAGTCCCTCGTCTCCGTCCAAGAGAATGCACAGCTCGGTGGCCACGTCTCCGAAGAGACCCAGCAGGCGCGCGCCGTCCACCAGCTGGCCGCCATAGTGGGCATCATGGCTGCTCAGCCGCAGGCGCAGGCGCGCGTTGACCTCGCTCACGTGGGTTCTCCCTCGTAGTGCAGGCCCTGCCGCTCTTTGCCCAGCCGCTTGAGCAGCGCGTGCACGATGAAGTTGGCCACGTCCGACGGCTTGGTGCCCGGGCCAAACCCGGCGTCGAAGCCGAGCTCCAGTGCCAGCTTGTGGTCGACACGCGGTCCGCCCAGCAGCAGCAGCGTCTTGCCGCTCAGCCCGGCCCCTCGCGCTGCGTCGATGAAGTGCCGGCTGTTGTCCTTGTGCACGTCGCGCTGGGTGACCACCTGCGACACCAGGATGGCATCGGCGCGCTGGGCAACCGCCCTGCGGATGAGCTCCTCGTTGGGCACTTGGCTGCCCAGGTTGAAGGCCTCGAAGCCGGGGTAGCGCTCCAGCCCGTAGTCGCCGGCGTAGCCCTTCATGTTGAGGATGGCGTCGATGCCGACGGTGTGGGTGTCCGTCCCGGTACAGGCCCCGAAGACCACCACTCGGCGGCCAATCTCCGTCTCGATGAGCGCGTTTAACTCCTCGAAGCCCAGCTTCTTGAAGACGACTTCCGGGACGTCGATGGTCGCGTAGTCCAGCACGACCGGACTGCGCGCGTAGACGACGAAGAAGGTGTACTGGCTGGCCGCTGCCTCGGCCGAGGCAACCTTGACGTCCACCAGCCCGAGCGCCCGGCAGTATTGCTGTGCCGCCTCTTTGGCTTTCTCCGAAAGCGGCACGGGCAAAGTGAAGGACAGCTGCAGGACGCCGTCGTCCCGGCGGTCCCCGTAGGCACGAATGGGTTGTTTTTCCGGGCTCACGCTGGCCTGCCCTCGAGCAGCTCGAGGAAGGGGTTGAAGTAGTCAGGGGCTTTCTCCACCACCCCCTCCAGGCCCTTGCCGCCGGTTTCGCTCCGCTTCACGTCCCCGAAGCGACCCCGGCCGATGGCCGCCACCAGCCCGTCGCCCCGGCACTCCTCGAGCAGCTCCATCGCCCGGCCAAAGACGCTGCGCGCTCGGTTCGCAATTTTTCCGTCCTCGCGGACGGTGAATTCCGCGTCGATGCCGCGCGCCGCCCGGTGGATGTAGGCCGCCGACTTGAGGGCCACGTAGCGGTCGGCCAACAGCGGCGTGTGCATCGCCTCGGTCATCATCCCGAGCAGCTGGATGCCCTGCCGCGTCCAGATGGCCACCAGGTCGGCCATGACGTCGTAGGCGTGGCTGAAGAAGATGTCGGTCTCTTTATGCTTGGTGGGCGGCATGTACTTGAGCGGAGCGTCCGGGAAGCAGCGCCGCACCAGCATCGCCTGACTCAGCTCCAAGAGCAGCGTCTCCGGCCGCGCCGGGTCAATCTCGTAGCTGTGCCCCAGGCCGAGCTGCCAGTCCTGGAGCCCGGCGCGCCGAGCAAACGCCTCGTTGAGGAATTGGCTCGCGATGACGGTGTGGGCGGCGTCATAGGCGTCGGCCGTGGTGATGTAGTTGTCCTCGCCGGTGTTGATGATGATGCCAGCCAGGGCGCAAATGCGGCGGCTGAAGTACTGGTCGATGAACGTCCGCCGCAGGTTGATGTCGCGGAAGAGGATGCCGTACATCGCGTCGTTGAGCAGCATGTCCAGCCGCTCGGAGGCCGCACAGAAGGCAATCTCCGCCATGCACAGGCCAGAGGAGTAATTGGTGAGCTGGATGTAGCGCTTCAGGCGGCGCGTTTCCTCGTCCAGCGCCTCGCGCATAATGCGGAAGTTTTCCTGGGTGGCGTAGGTGCCGCCATACCCCTCGGTGGTGGCCCCATGGGGGACGTAGTCAAGCAGCGACTGCGCCGTGCTGCGGATGACGGCGATGACGTCCGCCCCGGCCTGAGCCGCCGCCCGCGCCTGGTCCACGTCGTCGTAGATGTTGCCGGTCGCGACGATGACGTACTTGTGGGGCGGTGGCGACATGGGAAATTGCGCACGCAGCGCATCGCGCTGGGCGATGCGTCGCTTCAACTCTTCGGTGGCGGACTTCGCCTCCCGGCGGACTTCTTCCCGGAGGTTGCCTTCCACCTCGACGGAAAGAGGCTGGAGCCGCTCCATGGGAAGCGCCGAGAGGCGCTCCACCGCATCGAGCGGACTGCGGGCCCCGAGCTGCAGCGCCCGTCCGTACCAATAAGCAGCCCCCCGGTTCAGCACCCCGGCCGCTTTCAGGCGGTCGGTCATGAGGTTGGGCAGCGGAATGCCACTCGGGCCCGCATCCGACATGCCGAAGAGTCGCAGGACGGTGCGCTCCACCGAGACGGTGGTGTTGCGCCGGATGAGCTCGAAGACGGGCTCGATGACTCGCTGGGCCACCTCGCGCGCGCGGGCAATCTCCACGTCTTGGACGAAGGGACCTGGCATGGCTTGGCCCCTTGCGGCTACCACGCCCCGAGCAGGGCACGCCAGCCCCCGCCTCCTCAGGCGGACGCGATGCGTTAGCGAAGCAGCACGGGCGGCAAGGGGGCGCTAGACGTACCGCGCGGCGAAGAGGTCACGCAGCCGGGCGTCGCCGCGCAAAAGCTCAAGCGTCAGCTGGGCGTGGCCTGGCACAAAGCCATTCCCCATCACCAGCGTCACGTCCTTGCCCACGCCCTCGGCGCCGAGCGTGGCAGAAGTGAAAGAGGTGGCCATGGAGAAGAAGAGGGCGGTCCCACCGTCCCGGACGCTGAGGATGGTTCCCATCTCGGTGTTGGGGACGGAGGCGCAATTCACGACAAGGTCGCAAAGTGCCCCGTCGGTGGCGCCTTCCACCGCGCCCAACACCTCGACCGCCTGGGTGGCGTCCACGCGCAACGCCACGTCGCAGAGGCCGAGCCCCTTCAAAGTGTCCAGGGCCGGTTGAGAAATGTCCAAGGCCAAAAGCTGGCCCCGCCCCGCCAGCGAGCGCCGGGCCTGCGCCAGGCACAAGGCCCCGCTCTTGCCGGCCCCGAGCAGCGCCACCCGCATGCCTGGATGGACGAAGCGCTCGACCAGCGCCGGGGCGCCACAGACGTCAAGCGCAGCGAGCGCCAGGGTGTCCGGTAAGTCCTCCGGGAGCCGCGCGTAGAGGCCGCTGGCGAACAGAATGGCGTGCCCACGGACGTCGACGCGGTCGATGCCGAGGTGCACCGCCGTCACCTCCTCGAGGTGCAAGGGGGTGAGCGACAGGCTGACCAGCGTTGCAATGCGGTCGCCTGGTTGAAGCTGCCCGTGGGCCGGATGCTCGGGGCCGACTTGGCGGACACGGCCGATGAGCATGCCGCCGGACCCGGTGACCGGGTTCTGCATCTTCCCCCGGGCGCGGACAATCTCCTCAATGGTTGCGGCAATGCGTCTCGGGTCCCCCAAGGCGGCCTCTTTCAGCTGACGGAAGGAGGCTGCGTCAATGTTGAGCGAGTCCACCTCGACCAGCAGCTCAGAGGGCCGCACTGGCAAGGAGGGGTCGAGGGCTTGCGCCCGCTGCGGCAACACTCCCGTCTCTCCGAGGACGCGTCCGAGTCCGTAGGGGTCGCTGACGGCCATGTCCGGCAGCGTTCGCTAGCACGGGTGCACCGACGTCCGCCATGAGAGCCGGCCCCCAGGCCCCGCTTTCCTTGCCGGCTGCCCCGAGCGCCGTTCCTCAGCGGCGGGCGAGCCGTGGGAGCAAGAAGCGCAAGGAGCGCTCAAAGCGGTAGGACGTCCCCATGTGGCCATCCTCGTATTCCTCGTGCGTCACCGCCCCACCCGCAGCGCTCACAGCCCGTGCCAGCATGCGGGCACCCCAGCGCAGGCCAAACTCGTCGCGGGTGCCGCAGTCGATGAAGACGCTTTGCAGGGAGACAAAAGGCCCGCTGCGCTGCGGGACGAAGCGGACCGGGTCCTCGGCCAGCCAGCGCTGCCAGACGGCGGGGCGAAGGGCCCCGGTGTCCAGCTCGAAGGGCAACTCCAGCCCGAGGGGCTCGCCCGGCTTGGGCGAGAACGCGGCCGCCATGGCCAGCGCATTCACCACCGGGTGGTCCTCCCCTGCCATTCTCGTCTCGCGCGAGCGCTGCAGGAAGGCGCGCCACCAGCCATCGACACCGCCGGCCTTCAGCAAAGCGGCCGCCGCCTTGGGGAAGTCGGGCAAGAAGCAGTACTCGAAGTAGGCGTCGCCGGAGTGCGCGGCCAGGTGCCCGAAGACGTCCGGGTGGTGGCGGACGAGCTGCCAGCTGCCGTAGCCCCCGGAGCTCCGCCCCACCACCGCGCGCGCCTCGGGGCGTGGCACGGTGCGAAAGGTTGCGTCCACCCAGCCCAGGACGTCGTGGACGACGGCGTCCCGGTAACGTCCGGTGGCGGCGCTGTTGGCCCATTGGCTTCCGCCGAGGGCATTCCAGCCGTCGGGGAAGACGGCGATGCAGCTCGGCAGACCGGCCTCCACCAGCGCGTCCAGGCGCTCCGGCACCGTCGGGGAGAAGGGCGCCACGTTGAGCCAGCCGGCCGCCGAGCCGAGGAAGGCATGGAGAAACACCACCAGGGGGTAGCGCTCCGTCGAGGCGGCATAGCCGGGCGGCAGGTAGACGAGGCAGTCGCGCTCGATGGGGTCGCCGAGCACGTTGCCTCTCAACGCCGGGCACTCCAACCGGTGGAGTTGGGCCTGGCCCTTCACGGCGATGGAGCGGCTTTGCCCAGCACCGCCATGACCGCCTTGAGGTCCTCCCAGCACGGCTTCTTCTCGCTTGGGTTTCGCAAGAGGTAGGCCGGATGGAAGGTGGGCATCAGCTTCATGCCCTGGTAGGTGCGCCACTGGCCACGCAGCCGGGTGATGGGCGTGCTGTCGCGCAACAGCGTCTGCGCAGCGAATTTTCCGAGGGCCACCACCACCCGCGGGCCGATGGTCTGCAGTTGGGCGCGGAGAAAAGGCTCGCAGGCGGCAATTTCATCCGGCTCCGGGTTGCGGTTGCCCGGGGGGCGGCACTTCACGACGTTGCAAATGTAGACGTCCTCCCGCTTCAGCCCCATGGCAACAATCATCCGGGTGAGTAGCTGCCCGGCCGGGCCGACGAAGGGCAAGCCCTGCACGTCCTCCTCGGCCCCCGGGCCCTCGCCAACAAACACCAGCTGGGCGCGCGGGTTTCCGGTGCCGAAGACGAGCTGTTTCCTGTTGCTGCACAACTTGCAGCGGCGGCAGTCTCCGAGCTCCCGGCGAATGTCCTCCAGCGTCCGCGTTGTCGCCAAGGCCGGCGCAGGCGTTGGCGTCGGCGCTTCCAGGGAGGCGAGGGGCGGCGCGGGCTGCCCGTGCACCCCCATCAGCTCGGCGCCGTTGTCCTCGCGCTGCCAGGCGAGGTGCGCTCGCAAGTCTCGCAGCAGGCCAGCCACCGGACTCGGTGCCTCGACGTCCACCTTCACCCCTCTGCTCCAAAAAACAGGGAAAACCCCTGCAAGGGACTTTCCCATGGCGCTCCGACGTCCCTTGGGGAGCCGACTTTGGGGGCCTGCGCCGCTTGGCCTCAGCGCGAGGCACGCACCGGCTGGCCCAGCCAGCCGAGGAGGAAGTCCCACAGGCGGTCGGCGACTTCCCCCTTCGTCCCGGAGAGCTCGACGCGCTCCCCGCCACGGGTGAGCACCGTCACCCGGTTGGTGTCCGAGGCAAAGCCCGCCTCGGGACCGCTGACGTCATTCGCCACAATGGCGTCCAACCCCTTGCGCAACAGCTTGGCGCTGGCGTTCTCCACCACCCGCTCTGTCTCCGCCGCGAAGCCCACCAGCACCGGACGACGGGCAGCGCCGCGGACGGCTTCCGCCGCCTCGGCCAGCACGTCCGGCGTCCGCTCGAGGCGCAGAGACTCGGCCGGTGCAGCGTTCCCTTTTTTTCGCTTCTGGGAGGCGCGCTCTGCCGGACGCCAGTCACTGACGGCCGCAGCGGCAATGAAGAAGTCCACCGCGGCTACCCGAGCGAGGACCGCGTCCCGCATTTCCTCGGCGGTGACGACGTCCTGGACCTCGAGGCCGGCGCGGTCCAGCGGCGCGGCGGGGCCGAGCACCACCGTCACCCGGGCGCCTCGCCGGCGCGCCGCCTGCGCGATGGCCAGGCCCATTTTGCCGGTGGAGGGGTTGGAGAGAAAGCGCACCGGGTCCAGAAATTCACGCGTCGGGCCGGCCGTCACCAGCACCGTCCGCCCCGACAGGGGCCCTTGGCCCAACAGCCGAGCGCAGCCGTCCACCAACTCCTCCACCTCGGCCAGCCGGCCGGGGCCGCTGTCGCCGTCCGCCAGAAGGCCCGTGCCGGGGCCTACCAGGCGGTAGCGCTGCTCGGCCGTCAGCGCCGCGACGTTGGCTTGGGTGACGACGTTGTCCCACATCGCCACATTCATCGCCGGGGCAAGGAGGACCGGGCCCGGGAAGGCCAACAGCGACGTCGTCACCGCGTCGTTGGCCATGCCCGCGCGAAGCCGCGCCAGCAGGTCCGCGGTGGCTGGCGCCACCACGAAGAGTTCCGCCCAGCGCGACAGGGCCAAATGCCCGAAGCCGGCGTCGCTGGCCGCGTCAAACGGCTCCGTCAGCACCGGGTGGCCAGACAGGGACTGTAGCGTGAGAGGCGTGACGAAGGCCTGGGCGGCCGGCGTCATCACCACCCGCACCTCGGCCGAGGCCCGACGCAACGTCCGCACCAACTCGCAGGCCTTGTAAGCCGCTATTCCCCCGCCGATGGCCACCGCGATGCGGCGGCCCTCGAGTACGCGCCTGTCCATGCCCCCTGGCGTACCGCCAGGCCAGCCTCTCCGCAACTTCATGCCATGCGCCCCGAGGCCCCGCTTTTAAGGCGCGGCGCCCGTCGCCAACTCGAGTGCGTGCTGAAGGGGCACCTGCACCGTCCAGGTGCGCTGGGGCTGCGAGGTGTCCGGCCTCAGCGTCACCTGGTAGAGGCCCGGCGGCAGCCGCCCCGAGAAGCTGCCGTCGCTGGCGCTGACGAGCAGGACTGGCTCGAGGAGTGGCTCGGAGAATGCCACCGCCACCCCCGGCGCTGGCTTGCCGTCGGGACGCAGCACTCGGCCGGCGACCGGCTGGGGCTCGGCCAGGGTCAGCAGCGGCGCCTCGCCCACCCGGCCGGCCTCGGCCCAACCCACGCGGCCGTCCTTTCTGGCCAACAGCCGGACCAGGACGCCATAGGGGCCGGTAATGTTGAGGCTGAAGTGGCCTTCACTGTCGGCCAGGGCAGTGAGGTGGCGCTCGCCGGCGGCCTCGCCCCGGCAGCCCTCGCAGACGACGAGGGCACCGGGGGCGGGCGTCCCATTTGCCTCGCGCACCAGGCCGCGCACTTGAGGCGCCGCGCGCAGCACAATGTCGCCCACGTCCTGCGCGTCCACTGGACGGACGACGGTGGCCATGGCCAGCCCGGGGGCTTCGACAGAAAACGAGACGGTGTCGCCCTCGGGCCGCACCCTCAGAAGAAAGCGTCCGTCGGCGGCCTGTACCTCCAGCGGCCCAACGCGAAAGGCCGGCACTGGGGCGCCCGCCTCGTCCAGCACGCGCCCGCGGTAGAGCCGGACAGCCGGCGCGGGCACCGCCAGCGCTGCGGCGGCACCCGTCTGCAGCACGGGGCTGCCTGGCGGAGCAGCTGTGGGCGCAGGGCGAAGACTTGGGCTTGCGCCAGACGTCACCAGCCCAGGGCGTCCGCGCTCCAGCTGCCAGTAAAGAAGCAGTGCCACCGCGGCCGCCAGTGCCCCGGCCCATACGCGGCGCCGGCACCACAACGCTCGCTCCGGCGTCGGGCGCCAAGACACGGGTCGCCCTAGTCCTCAGCGAAGGGCTGGACGGCCTGCGCCACCGCCAACTCCTGGCGCACCTCGGAGAGCTCGGTATTGGTGGCGCGCAGGCGGTCGGACAGCACCTGCACGAAGCTCCAGAGTAACTTTACCGCCAGCACCGACTCGCGCTTCATCAGCACCATCAAGTCGGAGCGGCCGATGACCACCACCCGGGTGGGCTCGAGCGCACGCACCGTGGCGCTGCGCGGTGCATTGTCGATGAGCCCCATTTCCCCAAAGTGACCGCCGGTGACGAGCTCGGCAATCTCCATCCCATCCTTCTCCACCGCCACCCGGCCCTTCACCACCACGAAGAGCTCGTCGCCCGAGCGGCCCTCGACGACAATCTCCTCGTCCTCCTCGAAGCTTCGGGAGCTGGCCACCGAGAGGATGGCCGTCTGTTCCTTGTAGGTGAGGTGACGGAAGAGCGGGATTCGGCGCAGCGCCTCCATCCGGGATTCGGTTTCCTGCAGCTCGTCGCTCGCCTCCCCGGCATCCGAGAAGCGCACCACCACCGCGGTGATGTTGTCGCGGCCCCCGCGCTCATTGGCCAGCGCGATGAGCTTGGCCGGCAAGTCCTTGGCGGCGCCGTTGGCCAACAGCGGGGCGAGCTCCTCGTCCGGAAGGTAGCCGTGCAGGCCGTCGGTGCAGAGAAGAAACGTGTCCCTGGGCAGCAGGTCCACCATCAGCGTGTCCACCTGCACTGACTCCTGGATGCCCACCGCGCGGGTGATGACGTTGCGAAACTGCGAGGCATGCGCCTGCTCGCGGGTCAGTGTCCCGGCCTTCACCTGTGCCGCCACCAGGGTGTGGTCCTCGGTGAGCCGGTGACACTGCCCGCCGCGCAACAGGTAGACGCGGCTGTCGCCGACGTGGCCCACCACCGCCTTGTTGCCAGCCACCACCAAGCACACCAGGGTGGTGCCCATCCCGCGCTTGCTCGGGTCCGCCGCGGCCAGCTTGTAGACTTCGGCGCAGGCGCGCTGGACGGCCGTCTCCACGAGCGCCGCGGCGGCCGCCCGGGCCTCGGGCGTGGCCGCGCGAGAGAGGTCCTCCAGCGCCTGACGGCCTCCGGCGAGCTGGTGCTTCACCACCTCCACCGCGCGCGAGGAGGCCACCTCGCCTGCGGCGTGGCCGCCCATCCCGTCGGCCACCAAAAACAGCCCGAGCTCGGGGGCGACGAGCAGCGCGTCCTCGTTGTGCTGCCGCTTTCTACCCACGTCGGTGCTGCCGTACGCCTCGACAGTCAGGGCCACGTGCGTTCCCCAAGCCTCGTTTCCGTCCCCCCGAGGGACGTCCGCCCGACTGGAATTCCCAGGAGGTTCGGGGACATGGACGACAGCTCCTCCTCGCAGGCAACGACGCACGTTGTCAACGTGGGTGTCGGGGAGTAAAGACTCGCCTCGCCGTGGTCGGACAGAACCCCACGACGCAGTGCGCGGGCGCCCGAAGGCGCCATCCCCCGCGTCCAGGAGCGTTTCCGGACATGTCACTTCGCACCATCAAAGCCAAGGCCGCTCAGGCCTCGGAGCTGCTCGCCGTCCTCAAGCGCAAAGCGCGCGCCCTGCAGGCCTCCGGGCCGGTGTTGGTCGTCTACGGCCAAGGCGAGGGCGCCAGCATCTATTACGAGTCCGAAGTCCCCCCGGGGAAGAACGGCAGCCCCCGAGGCTAGACGGCCCGGCCCCACCCCCCCCGGGGGAAGGGACGTCCTCGACTCCGGCCGGCATCCCGGGGGGGGACGCGAAGCGAGGGTGTGCAAGGTGGCCCTCCTCGCCCACGTCGGCGTTGCGAAGAAGGCAGGGAGGGCCCACCCGCCAAGGGCCACGTCAGCCCTTGCGTCCGTCTATCCGTCGCCGCTAAGCACCGACGCACCCGTGTTCGTCCTCCTGCTCGCTTCGGTGCTCGCCGCGGATGGCGCTCGATGCGGCCCGCTCGACCTGGCGACGGCTCAGGCCCTCGTCATCGCGCGGAGCGACGAGGTCTCCATCCAGAAGGCGCAGGTGCTGGCCGCCCAGGCTGACGTGGCGGTGGCGACCTCCATCTCCTTCGTGCCCGAGTTCGCGCTCCTCTTTTTGGGCGGCGTCGTCCCCGGTGCACGCCTCACCCCGGGCGTCTCTCCAAATGACATCACCGCCATCGAATCCGGCAGCAACCGAGGCCTCACCAACCTCGGCGTCTTTGGCCGGGTGGAAGTCAACGTCCTGCAGCCGCTCTACACCTTTGGTCGGCTGAGCTCGGCTCGCGACGCGGCCCACGCTGGGCTGAGCGCGCAGCAGGACCTGGTGCAGGACAAAGTCAATGCCGTGCGCCAGCAAACTCTCCAGCTGGTGATGGCGGCGACCTTGACGCGCCGGCTGCTCGTCATCGTCAACGACATCGAGAGCGCCCTCAAGGACGTGGACGCGAAGATGGCCCAGTCTCTCAAGGACAACGACGGCGAGGTGTCCACCGAAGACCATTACCGGCTGGAGCTCTTCAAGTCCGAGCTCCTCCAGAAGAAAGCCGACGCCATCAAAGCGCAGCGACTGGCACGCGCCGCGCTGGCCACGTTGATGGTGATTCCGGAGGCCGACCTTCAGCTCAAGGAGGACCCCTTTCCGGACCCGTCCAACATCGAAGCCCCGGACATATTGGCCGTGCGCGCCGAAGCCGAGCAGGACCGTCCGGACATTCGGGCGCTCGACCAGGCCATCGAGGCCAAGCGCGCCGAGGTGCACGCCACCTGGGCCGAGCAGTGGCCGCAATTCTTCATTGCCGGGCAGTTCGCCTACTCACGGGCGCCCGGACGCGACATCGTCTCCAACCCGTACGTGGGCGACTACTTCAACGCCCTCACCCTGTACGCCGCCCTGGGCTTCCGGCAGAACCTCTCCTTCTTCATGCTGAAGGCCCGTGAGGACAAGAGCAACGCGGAGCTCAACACGCTGTTGCGCCAGCGCGAGGGCGCCTCGCACGGGGTGGACCTTCAGGTGGAGCAAGCACACGCGGAGCTGGTGGCCGCCATCGCCAAGCGCAAGGCAGCCCGCGCTGCCCTGGCCGCTGGCAAGAGCTGGTTCCGCAGTGCAGGCCTCAACTTTGCGGTGGGCGTGGGGGACGCCAAGGGCGTGGTGGACGCCTACACCGGCTACGCTAAGTCCCAGCTCGACGACGCGCAGTCGACGTATGACGTCCTGGTGGCCCAGGGGCGGCTGAACCAAGTGCTGGGCCGCGGAGACCCGCCGGGGCCCGCGCCCTGTCTTCCCTAGGTGCTGCGCCGGCGCGAAAGGCCACCGGCCCCTCTCGTTGAGGCGGCCCGGCCGCCCGTGTTAGCACCCGAGCGTCCACCGTATGCCCAGCGACTCCGTCAGACCTTCGCGCCCTCTGGTCCCTGTTGACCGGCCGTCCGAGGGCGGCCCGGACGTCTCCGTCGTCATCCCCTTGTACAACGAGGAGGCCAACGTCGAGCCGCTGCTGGACGAGCTCTTCGGCACGCTCGAGGCCTTGGGAAAGCCCTTCGAAGTCATTTGCGTCGACGACGGAAGCCGCGACGGCACCTGGCTGGCGCTTCAACGCTGCGCCGAGGCCCGGCCGGCCCTGAGAGCGCTGCGCTTCCGGCGCAACTTCGGCCAAACCGCCGCCATGTCGGCCGCCATTGAGGCGGCCCGCGGCGCAGTCATTCTCCCCATGGACGGCGACCTGCAGAACGACCCGGCGGACATCGGGCGACTGCTGCAGCGTCTGGAGGGCCGGCTGGTCGGACAGCCCACCGAGGGGGTCGACGTGGTGAGCGGCTGGCGACGCAACCGTCAGGACCGCGAGCTCGGACGGAAGCTTCCCTCCCGGCTCGCCAACTGGCTCATCAGCGCCATCTCCGGCGTCCGCCTGCACGACTACGGTTGCTCGCTCAAGGCCTACCGGCGTGACGTCATCTCCGGCGTCCGCCTCTACGGCGAGATGCACCGCTTCATCCCGGTGTACGCGAGCTGGCAGGGGGCCCGCGTGGCGGAGCTCGTCGTCAACCACCGCCCACGCCGAGCCGGAACGAGCAAGTACGGCCTCGGTCGGACGCCCAAGGTGCTTTTGGACTTGTTGGTGGTGAAGTTTCTGGCCAGCTACACCACCAAGCCCATCTACCTCTTCGGCGGCTTCGGCCTGGTGTGCCTCGCCTTGGCGCTGGCCTCAGCCGCCGCGGCCGTCGTCTACAAGCTGCTCGGGCTGAAGGACTTGGTGCAGACGCCGTTGCCCCTGTTGGCGGTGGCACTGGCGCTGGCCGGCCTGTTGGGACTGCTCATGGGGCTGCTCGCCGAGCTGGTGGTGCGGACCTACTACGAGACCCAGGAGAAACGGCCCTACCTCATTTCGAGCGAGCTCAACCCCCCGCGGAGCTCTCCCGCGGCGGTGGACCGCCGCTCCGGGACCCTCTAGGGACGAGCCAAGGCCCCCTTGGGTTAAGGCTCTTCTTGCCTCGAGCAGCGCTTCTCGCCATGTGTGGCATCGCCGGCGAAGTGCGTTTCGACGCCCCCCCCAGCGGGGACGCGGTGCAGGCGATGGGCGCGGCGCTCGTCCACCGTGGGCCAGACGCGGCGGGCTTCACCTCGGACGGCGTGGCGGCGCTGGCCCACCGGCGCCTCTCCATCCTGGACTTGGTGGGGGGCGTCCAGCCGATGCAGCGCGAAGGCGTTACCCTCGTCTTCAACGGGCAGGCCTATAACTTCGTCGGCTTGCGTGCCGAGCTCGCCGCGCACGGCCATCCCTTCACCACCCGGAGCGACACCGAGGTGGTGCTGCGCGCCTACCTGCAGTGGGGCGAGGACTGTTTCGCGCGGCTGCACGGCATGTTCGCCATTGCCCTGTGGGACGCCAGAAACCGCACCCTGTTGTTGGCGCGTGACCGGCTGGGCCAGAAGCCGCTCCACCTGGCCTTCGGCCTTCATGGGAGCTGGCGGACGGCGCTCCCCAACGCGGGGGCCTCGTCGGTCAGCGGGGACCGCCTCATTTTCGGCTCCGAGGTGAAGGCGTTGGTGGCGCACGGCGGCGCTCCCCGCACGCTGAGTCATCCCGCGCTGGTGGAGTACCTTGCCTCCGAGGCCGTTCCCACGCCGCGGACCATCTACGCCGAGGTGCACAAACTCCCGGCGGCCCACTTCGCCGTCTTCAACGCCAGCGGCCTCCAGCTGAAACAATATTGGGAGCTGCCCGTGCCGGCTGGGCGGCCGCGTCCCAACGCCGCGTCCGAGCTGCGCGCGCTGCTCGACGCGGCAGTGGCCAAGCGCCTGGTGGCCGACGTCCCGGTTGGCGTCTTTCTCTCCGGAGGTGTGGACTCGAGCGGCCTCACCGCGCTGGCGGTGCGCCACTCGCCGCGCATCCACAGCTTTTCCATCGGCTTCGAGGAGGCCAGCTTCGACGAGACGGCCTACGCCCGGCTCGCCGCCGGGGCGCTTGGAACGGAGCACCATGAGGAGAGGCTCTCCGGCCAGGCCTGCGTCGAGCTTCTGCCCCAGGCGGTGGAGCAGCTCGACGAGCCCTTCGCGGACCCGAGCTACCTTCCCACCCACCTTTTGTCCCGGTTTACGCGGCAGACAGTCAAGGTCGCTCTGGCCGGCGACGGGGGAGACGAGCTCTTCGCCGGGTATGAAACGTTTTTGGCTCACCGCCCGGCCGCCCTGTTGGCTCGGCTCCCGCGCCCACTGCTCGGCTTTCTCGCCGGCGCAGCGGCGCGGCTGCCCTCGGCCTCCACCAACATGAGCGTGGACTTTCGGCTGAAGCAGCTTTTCCGCGGGCTGCTCGCCCCCCCCGCCCTCCGCCACGCGACGTGGATTGGGGCCTTCATGCCCTCGGAGCTCCAGACGGTGTTGCACCCAGAGCTGCGGCCCCTGGCCAGCGAGGCGGTGGCCTACCAAGAAGTCCTCTTGGCGGCCCAGCACGGACAGCGGGCCGGGCTCGACGCCGGCTCCATCGACGAGGCGCTGCGCTTCTACCTGTCGCGTTACCTCTTGGACGACATTCTGGTGAAAGCCGACCGCGCGTCGATGGCAGCCTCCCTGGAGGTCCGGGCCCCCTTCTTGGACACCGCCCTGGTGGAGTTCGCGGCGCGGCTGCCCGCAACCCAGAAGCTCTCGTTTGCCAACACCAAGGTGGTGCTGAAGGCCGCGCTGGCCGGACTGGTGCCCAAGAGAATTCTGGAGCGCCCGAAGAAGGGGTTTGGCATTCCCGTCGCCCGGTGGATACGCGGGCCGCTGCGGCCGCTCTTTCAAGACCTCTTCTCCGAGGCCTCCCTGAAGCGCTCAGCCGTCTTCGCGCCTGCCCCCACCCAACCGCTGCTCGAGGCCCACCGTGGGGGGAGGGCGGACTTGCGCAAGCCGCTGTGGACGGTGGCCATGTTTCTGCTGTGGCAGCGTCGGTGGATGCCGGGCTGATGCCAGCAGGTGGTTGCGAGCCATTCGCGCCTCGTGCTCACCTGCGCGCCGCCATGCTCCGGCCGCGACTCGTCCACTGGGCGCTCGGCGTCGGCTTTGCACTCTTGGTGTTTCACGCCGCGCACTCCGGCGCCGACCACGACGAGATTGCCTACCTCCACGCCTCCTGGCTCGTCTCCTTAGGGCTGAAGCCCTTCCAGGACTTCATGGAGCACCACAACCCCACGCTGCTCTACCTGTTGGCGCCGCTGGCGGGCGCTTTCACCGGCTCGCCTCGGACCCTTCTCTTCGCTGCCCGTTTGCTCGACCTCGGGTGTCTGGCCGCGCTGCTGGCCGCCTTCGTTGCAGTCGTCCGGCCGCTCCTGAACGAGCGCCAAACGGCCTGGACGGCGCTGCTCCTCCTCGGTTGTTTCTTCTTCCTTCGCAACTCGATGGAGGTGAGGCCCGACCCGTGGATGGCCCTGTTGTGTTTTCTCGGCTTCTGGCAGTGGGCCGCGTACCTGCGAGGCCCGGGCCGGCTGCGTTCGGCGGCCCTGGCCGGGTTGTGTCTCGGGGCGGCCATCGCCTTTCTCCCGAAGGCCGTCCTCTTCGTCGCCTGCCTGGCCGTCGGCAGCGCGCTGGCCCTGCGGGGCCGCGCTGCTTGGGGCAAGGCCGCCCGCGGCGGCCTGGTTGCCCTGGCCGCAGCACTGCTTCCGTTGGGGGCGCTCGGGCTGGCCCTCGTGCGCTTGGGCTTGTGGAAGGACTTCGTTTTTTGGACGTACACCTTCAACCGCTTCTTCTATTTGCAGACGCATTTCCCCGGGCCTTCCGCCTGGGGGACGCTGCTCGAGTCGGTAGGCGAAAACCCGTTGTTGTGGGTGGGCGGACTGTGGGGCACCGCCCTGGCCGCACGCTCGGTGTGGCAGGGGAAGGCGGCGCCCGAAGTCACCATGGCCGCGGCCGTCACCCTTGGCGTCCTGGGGGCGATGTCCCAAAGCCGCTGGCCCTTCAGCCACAACCTGTTGCTGGTGCAGCCCATGCTGGCGCTCCTGACGGCGGTGGCGCTCGCCCAAATTGGGCCGGCGCGCCTGCGGGCCCTGGCCGGAGCCTTCCTCTGGTTGATGGTGGCCAAGGTGTACGTGCTGTGCTTCGTCTACTCCGAGAGCCCCGGCGCCGAGGTGGTGCAGCGCCGACTCCTCGCCGAGACAGAGCCCTCCACGCCCATCGCCGTCCCTCCGCCCTACAACCCCATTTTTCGGCCCAATGCCTTCTTCTTCTGGTTCAACGCCGAAAGCTTCGTCCGCGCCTACCTCGACTGGTGTCGGCTGCAGGGAGCGCCCCCTTCCAGAGTCGAGGAGGACCGCCGCGCCTGGAGGGAGCACCCGCCCAAATTCGTCTACGTCGTCAGCGACGAGCCAAGCTGGACGCCCTTCGAGTTTTCCCTCCACCGAAGCGCCTACCTGCAGACCGACCTGGCCGGCCTGTGGGAGCTCGCTTCGGCACCGCCCCAGCCTCGCATGCCGGTGCCGGGCGAAGGCAGGCCCTGAGGCCTTCTCGGTGCATTGGCCCTTGGCTAGGCGGACCGCTTCGCGCGCTCGGCCAGGCCAGAGCCCTGCTGCGCGTACCAGGCCCAGAAGCGGGAGACGCCTTCGTTGAAGCCCACCTTGGGCGCATAGCCCAACAGCTGGCGCGCCTTGCCAATGTCGGCGTGCGTCGCCGAAGCGTCCGAGTCGAGCTTGGGCTGGCTGACGAACGCCGCCCGGCGGCCAGCCAACGCTTCAATTCGCCGCACGAAGTCGAGCAGCAGGACCGCCTCTCCGCGACCGAGGTTGATGACTTGAAAGCCGAGCGGGTGGTCAGCCGCCGCCACCACGCCGGCCACCGTGTCCGAGACGTACGTCCAGTCCCGGTACATGTGTCCGCCCTCGTAGAGCGGCAGCTGCTGCCCGGTGAAGATGCTGTCGAGCACTTTGTAGGCCATCATGTCCGGCCGGTTGCGCGGGCCATAGACGGTGAAGAAGCGCAAGGCCGTGAAGTGGATGCCAAAGAGATGGTGGTAGCTGTGGCCGAGCATCTCCGCCGCGCGTTTGCTGGCCGCGTACGGGGCGAGCGGACGGTCGGCCGCATCGTCCTCGACGAAGGGCAACCGGATGCTGTTGCCATACACGCTGGAGGTGGAGGCCAGCACCACATGGCGCACGTGGTGCTCTCTGGCGGCCTCCAGCACCGTCAACGTCCCATTCACGTTGACGTCAAAGTACAGCTGCGGCTGCAAAATGGAGGCGCGCACGCCGGCCACGGCCGCCAGGTGCACCACCACGTCGGGCCTCCACTCGAAAAACAGCCGCCCGAGAAGCCCCTGGTCGCGGACGTCTCCCTCGACGAAGTCCAGGCGAGCCGACTCGGGGCGAGCGCGCAGTTGCGCCAGGTTGGCGTGCTTGCGCGCCGGCTCGTAGAAGGCGTCGAAGTTGTCGAGCGCCAGCACGGCGTCGCCCCGCTCGAGGAAGGCCTCGACGGTGTGACTGCCAATGAAGCCTGCGGCTCCCGTCACCAGAATGCGGCGCTTCACCTTGGGCGTCTCCTCCCCTGCTGAGTCCCCAAGGGCGTAAGCCGAGACGCGCTGCGTCGCAACCCCTAATATTGAGGCGCACCCCTTCCGGCGTGGGGCCGTCCTTGGGCGGGTTGCCGCAGGCGGGGCCGGGCTACTGCTGCGGGTGCAGGACAATGCGGCCCTTGGCCCCCTCGGCCACCCGCCGGTAGGCCGCCGCGGCGTCGGCCAGCGCGAAGCTTTCAGCAATGGGCGCCGCACGGTAGTCGCCAGCGTCGAAGCCTTCGGCCAGCGCGCCCAGCACCTGGGCCGAGGCGACGAGGTCTCGCTTCAAGGTGTCCACCCCGAAGAGGCGGCTCTCGTTGTGGTAAAAGTCGACCAAGTCAAACGTCACCTCGCGGGTGCCCGTCGAGCTGATTTCGACCAGCCGCCCGCCATGGGCCAGCGCGGCCAGCGCCGGCCGAAACAACACCCCGCCCACTGTGTCGAAGACGACGTCGGCGCCTCGGCCGCCGGTGGCACCGCGGATGGCGGAGCCCGCGTCCGGGGCGCCAATGAGGAGGGCCTCGGCGATGGCTCGGATGGGGGCGTCCGGGTGAGGCTCTCGGTTGTCCAGGCCGATGACGCGGGCCCCGAGCCGCTTGGCGATTTGCGCGGCCGCGCCCCCGACACCCCCGCCCGCCCCCACCACCGCCAGCGTCTCGCCCCGCCGAAGCCCTGCTGACTCCACCACGCCGAGGTACGCCGCCAGATAATTGACGCCGATGGAGGCCGCTTCGTCGAAGCCGAGACGCGCCGGTTTGCGCCGCAGGCTGCCAACCGGGACGGCCAGCTTTTGGGCATGCGTGCCGTCGCGGGTGAAGCCAGCATCCCCGCCCGTGCCCCACACCGGCACCCCCACCCATTCCGCGGGGCCGCTCTCCACGACGCCCGCGTAGTCGCGGCCCGGCACCCGTGGCAGCGTCGTCTGGCGCATCGCTCCCTGCACATTCTTCAGGTCACTGGGGTTAATGGAGGCCGCCTCCACCCTCACCACCGCGGTGTCCGGCGTGGCTTGCGGCTCCGCCAAGTCCACCACCTTGAGTCCGCTGACGTCGCCGAAGGCTGTTATTTGGACGGCTTTCACGACCGACACCTCCTCCTCGGGCCCAGCCTCTCTGTCCACGCCCGCTACAGGGGAGGCCGACGTTCGAGCAGCGCCCGGTCCCAACCACAGAGGTCCGCCCCGGCGGCGTAGGTGCTGTTGGCAAATTCGAGGACAGCCGAGCGCGGGTCCGCCGCCTGCCGCACCGCCTCATAGTCCAAGAGGAATTCGCCAAGCGTGTCGTTCCACCGAGCGGCGCTCGGACGGACTGCCGCCGCC
>JBKQJL010000016.1:0-8431 GCA_052147975.1 Myxococcaceae bacterium | reverse complement strand
CGCGTGGAGAACGGCAGCGGCGACTGCGGGACGAATACCACGCTGGCCGAGCCGAGCCAGCGCCACTGGCCGGGCACGCTCGGTTCAAGCTGCGCTGGCGGCGGCAGCGCTGCCTGGGCCTCAACCGTGCTGAGGGGCAGCACCGGACGGGAAAACGTCAGGGTTGGCCTGACGTCCGCGCCCGCCTCGCCACGCGGGCGGGCGGCCACCACGGCCAGCCTCCCTTGCGCGCCGGGCAGTGGCGAAGCGGGCAGCTGCAGGGCGGGCGGCGGCGGCAGCGGCTGCAGCTCGAGGCCGGCCGGCGCCGGCGGCTTCCCCTTCGCGCAGCCCGTCAACAACAGGCAAAGCAGGACTAGCCGGCGAAGCCCCCACTTCCCCTGCGACGCAGTCTCGACTGGTTGACGCAAACGCCCCATGTGAGGTGGCTCCCAAAGCCCAGGCTCCCCTGCGGCGCCCCGTCGGTCCCGGACGGGATGCATCTCCCGACTTCCGGGACTGGCGTGTCAACGGTGCCGCACCTGGGGGCCTGGTAGCGCGCCCTCGTTGCACGCCTCGCGCCAGCGCTGTTTTTCCTCTCAGCGCCTAGCGCGCCGAAGCCGGCGCAGAAGAGGGGGCGTCGCGGAGACTCAACAGACGCGCACCAGCGCTGCCAGCGAGGGCCAGCGCCACCGCCACTCCGGCGGCCAGCGCGGCCTGGCGGCGGCGTCTACGCCGGGGGGGCCGCACCACCGGCCCTTGCCCCAACACCCCGAGGACGTCCTCCACATGCGAGAAGCGGCGCGCCGGGTCGAGCTCCAGACAGCGGAGAATGGCTGCGTCCCACCGCGCGCTGAGGCCGGGGCGGCGCCGAGAGGGCGCTTCCGGAGCCTGCTTCAGTCGTTTGTGGGCCGACTCCTCCACGCTGTCACCGACAAAAGGAAGCGTCCCCGTCACCATCTCGTACAGAACGACGCCGAGCGCGTAGACGTCCGTGGCCGGGGAGACACAGGCGCCCGTCACTTGCTCCGGGGCCATGTACAACGGGCTCCCCACCATGCCGTGGTGAGAGGGCCACAGGGCCGCCTCGTCCGGACGCACGCCACAGGCCAGCCCAAAGTCCGTCACCACGACGCGGCGCGAGCCATCCGAGGCGCGCACCAGCATCACATTGCTGCTCTTGAAGTCCCGGTGCACCACCCCCTCGCGGTGGGCGGCTTGGAGGGCGGCCACCATTTGGCGGACGAGGGGCAGCGCGTCGTCCCCCGCCTTGCCCTCGCGCACCAGGTGCTCGGCCAGGGTGGGGCCCTCCAGGAGCTCCATGGTGAGAAACACCAGCGGGGAAGGCCCATCCTCCGCCGCAATGAAAAACTCAAAGAGGCGACAGACGTTGGGGTGGGTGACACGCCGCGCGAGCAGCACCTCCCGGCGAAACTGAGCGAG
Organism: Myxococcaceae bacterium; assembly: GCA_052147975.1. Taxonomy (GTDB): domain Bacteria; phylum Myxococcota; class Myxococcia; order Myxococcales; family Myxococcaceae; genus JADGRA01. The sequence goes on along the minus strand of JBKQJL010000016.1, from coordinate 7,012 downwards.
CGCGGCAGGGTGGCCGAGGACGGACGCCCGCAGCGTCTTCAGCGCCACCCGGGCGCCCAGCGCCCCGTCCTGCACCTCATACACCTCGCCCATGCCGCCCCGCGCCAGCAGCCGGCGCACCCGGAAACGCTCCAGCAGGACGTCCCCCGCCCGCAGGCATGGCTCGAGAGCGGCCTCGGCACGGCCTCGCTCGGGAGGCAGGGCGCGCAGCGTCTGGGTTTCCCCACTCAGGCGGCCATCGGCACAGCGCTCCACGTGGGCTGTCACTCCCTTCGGCCACAGGGCCAAGACCAAACCTGCCCTCGCCCCCCACAAGGGCGACGGCCCCCCCGCCGACACCACGGCGCCTCCCCCCCCGGGGGCAGGGGCGCTCCATAAAGGGGTTGCGCCGGGTTGGCGACGCGGTGCGTGCGGCGCCTTCAGCAACGGGGGTAGTGTATGCGCGCCATGCCACACGGAGATGAGCCGCCCGACGACGACGACGCGGATACCGAGCCGCCCGTTACACCGGTCAACCGGACGCCCACCGTGGGACTGGACCGGCCGGTGGCGGCGGTCGTCTCCAGCGTCCGGCGGTTCCGCCTGCGGATTGTGGACGGAGGCGAGAAGGGGCACGTCTTCGAATCCAACGGCGACCGGGTCCAGCTGGGCAGCCACCCGCTGAATGACTTGCTTCTCGACGAGCGCACCGTCTCACGCTTTCACTGCGAGGTCTTCGTCGACGAGAAGGGCAACCCATGGGTGAAGGACCTGGGCAGCCGCAACGGCACGGTGGTGGACGGCGTCCCCATCAAGGAGGCGGCGCTGCGCAGCGGCAGCCTTTTGCAGCTCGGCCGCGTCTCGCTGCGCTTCGAGTTGTCCGGCGAGAAGAATCGCATCCCAGTCTCGGAGCAGAAGAGCTTCGGCTCTCTGGTGGGCACCTCCATCGCTGCGCGGTCCAGCTTCGCTCTCATGGAGCGGGCAGCTGCCTCGGACTCGACCGTTTTGTTGGAGGGCGAGACCGGCACCGGGAAGAGTCAAGCGGCAGAGTCCATCCACCGGCTCAGCGCCCGACGCAGCCACGCCTTCCTGGTGGTGGACTGTGGCGCCATCCCAGCCAACCTGCTCGAGTCCGAGCTCTTCGGGCATGAGAAGGGCGCCTTCACCGGGGCCGACACGCGCCGGGTGGGCGTCTTCGAGGAGGCGCGGGGTGGCACCGTCTTCCTCGACGAGGTGGGCGAGCTGCCGACGGAGCTGCAGCCCAAGTTGCTCCGCGTCCTTGAGGCCCGAGAAATTCGCCGACTGGGCACCAACGCCTACCTCCCGGTGGACGTGCGCGTCATCGCCGCCACCAACCGAGACTTGCGCGCCGAGGTGAATGCGGGGCGCTTTCGCCCGGACCTCTACTTCCGGCTGGCGGTGGTGAAAATTACCGTCCCTCCGCTGCGCCAGCGCTCCGAGGACATTCCGGCCATTGCGGAAAAAATGCTCGCCGCGCTGGGGGTGGACCCGCGGGTGCGCGAGTCCCTCAAGGACCCTGTCTTCCTGGCCCAGCTTCAGCGCGCCGCCTGGCCTGGCAACATGCGGGAGCTGCGTAACCACCTGGAGCGGTGCGTGGTGATGCAGGAAACCTTGGAGCCAGGTCTCGAGCCCGAAGGCTCGCTGCCCGAGTCGCACGTCGCGGTGGACCCGCGCGTGCCGTACCCGGAGGCCCGGCGCCGTGCCCTGGACGCCTTCGAGCGCGCCTACGTCAAGGCCTTGCTGGAGCTCCACAAAGGAAAGGTGGCCCAGGCGGCGGAGTCGGCGGACATCGACCGCGTGCACCTCTACCGGTTGATTAAACGCCACCACGTCAAGGACTGACCATGGCCCCCGTGGGACGGCTGGGGGCAGGTAAGCCCTCAGGCGCCGGCTTGACGCGGCGCGACACCCGCTTGGGAAGCCTCCTTGAGAAGGCGGGTTGCTGGCTGCGCCACAACGTCCAGCCCGCTGTTGCGCCCGCGGCTACGCGCGGCCTGTGACAAACCTGTCAAGCCAGCGTCCTGTCAGCGTTTTTTCCTTGGCACCCGGGCTGCACTGCCACCGGGGCGTGGCCGGCAACAGGGCCGGCTCGCTGCCCCTCGGGAGAAACGCCATGAACGCTGCCGACCAGAATGCCGCGCCCCTCTTCAACAACATCCGCCGCAGCCGTGGCCGCGAGTGGGCCGCAGTCGGAGCGCTTCTCATCGCCGCCTACCTGGGCGTGGCCACGGTGCTCATCGACAATTACCAGCGGCCGGACGTCGCGGTGGCCGCCATTCAGGGCTAAGCGGGCCTCGGCGTCGGGCCGGGGGGGGGGCGTTTCAAGGTGGACACAGCCCCGGGCCTCAACGTCTCTGGGGTGCAAGCCGGCCGTCGAGTTGGACTCCGGGTCGGGTCTTTGGGGGGAGCCCTTTTGTGGGGCGGCACCGAGCCCTCCCCACGGGTAAGCGCCCCGACCCGGGGTCCGTTTCACCAAGGGGTACCGGCTGTGCAGCGAGGCCCAGCTGCCAACGGGGGGAAGACCGAGGCGGGTCCGGGCCTGGCCCCGCCTCGGCTTTTGGCTTCGGGGCGGGCCGCTTTCAAGCAACCGAGGCCGCGACGGCGGCGGACCGCAGCCGGGCAATGCCGAAAATGGTCTCCTGCGGGTTGACGCCCAGTGACGTTGGAAGCACCGAGCCGTCCACCACGAAGAGGTTGTCGAGCTCGTGGTAGCGCAGCGAGCTGTCCACCACCGAGCGCTCGGCGTCCTTTCCCATGCAGCAGCCGCCCATCTGGTGCGCGGTGGCCACCCGCACTCGACCAGGCTCCCACGGGGCAGCTGCCAACCGCCGGCCGATGTCGTCCCCGGGCCGCAGGCGCACCGGCGAGGCATGCAGGGAGATGACTTCCTTGGCGCCGCCGGCAAATTGCACGCGCGCCATGGTTTCCGACGCCTCTCGGAAGGCTTCCCAATGCCAGGCCTGGAGGGGGTACTCGATGTGGACCCGGCGCTCCTTGGGGTCGCCCAGCCGCACCGTCCCCCCGACGTCGCCTGGTAGAAAGCCATCCGCGGTGATGGCGATGGTGACTTGGGTGTACGGCAGTCGCTCCATGAGCTTTTGGTGCGCCACGCCGAAGCCCGGAAGGACAGTGGCGGCAATCATTGGGTACAGCGGCGGGACTTCCAGGAAGTACCCGATGCGCTGCGGGCCGCGGTCGATGAAGTGGTGCGAGTACGCCGACTGGGGTGCGCCGTCCCAGGCCTCCACCGGCTGCTCCATCTGAGCGGACATAATGACGGTGGGATGCAGGAAGAGGCGCTTGCCGACGTTCCCTCGGCCGGTGAGGCCCGAGCGCAACAACAGGGCCGGGGAGTTGATGGCCCCACCGCACACCGCGACCGTCTTCGCCCGCACCGTCAGCGTCACGCCGGTGGGGACATCTCTCGAGGGGTCAAGCAGCTGCGCCTCGACGCCACGCACTTTGCGCCCCTCGACGAGGAGGCGGCGCGCCGAGGCGTTGGCGTACACGTCCATGCCCTTCTCCACCGCGTCCGGGATGAGTGTCACCAGCATCGACTGCTTGGCGTCGATGGGGCAGCCCAGTCCGCACTTGCCGAGGTCAGCGCAGTTGTTGACGTTGCGCCGGATGAGCCCCCGACTGAAGCCAAGCTTTCCGCACCCCTCCCAGAGGACCTGGTTGTTGCGGTTCATCGCCTGCAGCGGCCACTCGCGGATGTGCAAGCGCCGCTCGAGCGCCTCCCAGTGCGGGCTGAGCGCCGCTTCGCTAAAACCCTCCACGCCGAAGTCCGAGGCCCACCGGTCCAGCACCCGTGGCGGGGTGCGGAAGGAGGTGCACCAATTCACGGTGGTGCCGCCCCCGACGCTACGACCCTGAAGGATGAGAACGCTCTGGTCGTCGGTCGCGCGGTGCCCCATCTCCTGGTAGAGCGCCGGGTACGCCCATGACTCGCGCATGTTGAACTCAGCGCGGGTGTGGTAGCCGCCCTCTTCCAGCATCACCACGTGCAGGCCCTTGGACGCCAGTTGCTCGGCCAGCACGGCGCCGCCAGCGCCAGACCCCACGACGCACACGTCGCACAGCACCTCGGTGTCTCGCTCGAGGTCCTTCCCGGTCCGGATGCGTCCGCTCAACGGGCCGCCTCCGAGTGGAATATCCCGTTCCCCTCAGGCCGGGGCGCTAGTCCACCGAGCCACACCGGGGCGCCGGGCTCGTAGAAACTCTCGTCTGGACCGGGGTAGCCGATGGGCTTCCAAGTCAGCGGCGACTGGAAGTAGCCGGCCAGGACCAGGGTCCGGAGCGCGTCGTATCCCGTCCGTCGGATGGCAACGCTGCTGTCGCGCCACTCCTCGAGGACGCGGTCCTGCGCCGCCGCGTCCAGCGCGGTAAAAGGCTCGGTGCGGCCGCCGAAGAGAAAGCCGGCCAGCGCATTGTCGAAGAGTCCGAGCAGCTGCTTCAGCTCGGCTTGTGCCGACGGTTCAGTCCGCTGGGCGATGCGGTCGACGGCTTGCGCCACCCCCACTTCGTCGACGCTCGGCCAGCCGGGCAGCGTGCCAATGAGGCGACGGGCGAGCGCGTCGAGGGTGCTGTACTCGCGCTCGGAAAACACCTGAAGCCCACCAGCGGGAAGTGGCACCCGCTTGCCGGGACGCAGAGCCAGGAAGCCGGCGCCCCCGGCGGCGAGCAACGCGCTACCCACCAGCCCGCGCTTCAGCAACGAGCGACGACTGGGCGAACGCGGGGCGTCAGAGTCCATCGAAGGGACTTCGCACTCTACGCCGCTCGCCACCGGAACGTCACGGAGTCGGGTGGCACGGCCTCCCCCCCAACCAGAGCCGCTGCCCTTTGGACGGAGCTGGAGCTTCGTGGCTAGATGCAGGGCGTCATGGCCAAGACGCTCGCGATGATTCTTGCCGGGGGGGCCGGGACTCGCCTCGAGCCGCTGACGCGCGAGCGCGCCAAGCCGGCGGTGCCCTTCGGCGGCCGCTACCGCATCATCGACTTCGTCCTGTCCAACTTCGCCAACTCGGGCATCTACAAGGTGAAGGTCCTCACCCAATACAAGTCCGACTCGTTGAACAAACATCTCTCGCGGACTTGGCGGATGACGGCCTTTCTCGGTCACTACGTCGAGGCCGTCCCGGCTCAAATGCGCACCGGGCTGGACTGGTACAAGGGGAATGCCGACGCCATCTACCAGAACCTCAACCTCATCAGCGACGAAGAGCCGGACTTCGTCTTCGTCTTTGGTGCCGACCACATCTACCGGATGGACGTTCGCCAGATGCTCGACTTCCACATGGAACATCGGGCCGACTGCACGGTGGCGGCCATCCCCGTCCCCATCGAGCAGGGGCGCGACTTCGGCATCATCGATGTGGGCCCGGAAGGAGAGATGCGCGGCTTCCTGGAAAAGCCCAAGGACCCGCCGCCGATGCCTGGCAACCCCAACCTGTGCCTTGCTTCGATGGGGAATTACCTCTTCTCGACCCAGACGCTGGTTCGCGAAATTGAGCGCGACGCCGTCCGTGACAACAGTGCGCACGACTTTGGAAAATCCATTCTGGGCGAGCTGCACCAGCATGCCCGCGTCTTCGTCTACGACTTCGCCAAGAATGACGTCCCGGGGATGGAGGACAAGGAGCGCGGGTACTGGCGCGACGTGGGCGACATCGACAGCTACTACCAGGCCAACATGGGCTTGGTGGATGTCGACCCCGTCTTCAACCTCTACAATTTCCGCTGGCCCCTCTTCACCCAGCCACAGACCTTCCCTCCGGCGAAATTCGTCTTCGCCGACCAGGCCAGCGGACGGGTGGGCTACGCCACCGACAGCCTCGTCTCCGAGGGCTGCATCGTCTCCGGCGGACACGTGCACCACTCGGTGCTTTCTCCCAGAGTCCGTGTGAATTCCTACTCCACCGTCGAGCAATCCATTCTCTTCGAAAACGTTCAAATCGGTCGTCGCAGCAAAATTCGCAAGGCCATCATCGACAAGAATGTGGAGATTCCCGTCGGGACCACCATCGGCTTCGAGCCAGAGGCGGACCGGCGTCGGTTCCACGTCACGCCCCAAGGGGTGGTGGTGATTCCCAAAGGGATGAAAGTCGGTTGAGCCACCGGCCCGGAGGCACCTGGCTGCTGTTGCTGATGTGCCTCGGCTGTAGCTCGCCCCTGCAAAGGGTTTTCAGCGTCTCCGGGGATGCCCCGAGCCGCTCCGGGCTAGCCCCGCTTGGAGAGGGGGCGGTCTTCGGAAACGAAGCGGGCCGGGTGCTGCGACTCGGACCGGCTGGAAGCGTCCTGTGGACGGCGGAGCTGGCCCGCGAGGTCCGCCTGACGCCCACCGTGGTGGGAGACACCGTGGTGGTGGCCACCACCGGAAATGACTTGGTTGGCCTCGACGCGGCCACCGGCGTCAGGCGCTGGCGCACCGAGGCGCCAAGGCCAGCCGCCGCGCTCGCCGGGCTCGGTGCGCGTGTCCACCTCCTCTCCGACGAAGGGGAACTCCTGGCGGTTGAAGCCAGCAGCGGAGGACCGGTGTGGAAAGTCTCGCTGGGGAGCGCGCTGGGCCTGCACCCGGCGAGCGTGGCCCGCCTCAGCCTCGCCGTGGCTCCGGCGGACCGACTGGTGGTGGCCGGCCCAGCCGCAGTCGTGACGCTGGGGGCAGACGGCAGCCGTCGCTGGCGAACGCCGGTGCACGAGCCAACCGGGCTGCTCGTCTCGCAGGGGCTGGTGTGGACGGTCGAGTCAAGCGGTCGTCTTCTGGCGCTCGACGTCGAGTCCGGAGAGGTGCAGTGGCAACGCCTGCTGGGAGCACCGCCGGCGTCGCCCCCAGCCCGCGCCCTCGACCGGCTGTGGGTGGGGCTTCAGAACCAGACGCTGGTCGGCTTCCGTCTCAAGGACGACGGACCGCTGTGGACGGTGCAGGTGCCGGGGCTGGTGGTGGCCCCGGTGGTGGAATTCCAAGGCCGCCTCCTGGTGCCCACCAGCGCACAGGAGGGTCGCCTCCTGG